>DAHVDN010000066.1 GCA_027313505.1 Candidatus Dormiibacterota bacterium | reverse complement strand
TACAATCAATGGCGAGAAACCAACCCTCCACCCAGGAGACAGACGAAGGTGAAACCACACGATATGGAGCGTTTTTTCTGGCAGCTCGAAGGGGCCCTTTCCAAGGGCATGTGGCCGGATAGCCAGTGAACCCGGCCAAGGGGCCCGCTTGTTAGTGCCGGCTAGGAGATCTGGTGTCCGCCCACCGGGATTTCTGCCGTCCGCCCACCAGGATCGACCTGTCCGCCTGCCTGGAGTTTCTCGTGTCCGCTGTCACTAAGGCGCTCCATACGTGGTCCTGGCAAATCTGGGCTTCCTTCGCGGTAGAGGAATCGACGCTTTAGGAGTCACGACCATGACCAAGTCCAAGCGTGGGGCAGGCGCACCACCGCCGGATCCAACGTCCGGCGCCAGTGCGAACCGTCCCCGACCGCGGCTACTCCAGGAAGATGTGCCGGGCTACTCTCTTGAGCAGGCGCTACGGGTACCTAGGGCCATCGCTGAGAACTATGCGTTTAAGCCGCAGAGGCCCATGAACGTAGCGGGAGCCATGGGTATGACCCCGACTTCAGGGCCATTCAGAGGGATTACGGGGGCAGCAGTGGCGTACGGTCTAACGACCGGAGCAGCCCAAGCGCCCGAGATCGGCATCACACCGCTCGGCATGAGGATAGTCCGACCCACGGCTGAGGGCGATGACACGGCGGCAAAGCGGGATGGGCTCCTCCGGCCGAAGGTCGTTGGGGAGTTTTTGCGCAGCTATGACGGTGCCGCACTCCCGTCAGATGCGATCGCCAAGAATGTCCTTCAAGAGCGAGGCGTGCCGGCCGAACGGCTAGACGCGGTACTTGAATTAATAGTTAACGGAGCAAAAGCCGTAGGCTTTATTCGCGAGTGGGGGGGAAAGCGGTATGTCGATCTCGCCGGGCAAATCGACAATTCCGAAGTGGGAAGCCAGATGCCCACTGAGCCTCAAACAGTACCCGGGACACTGCCTACTTTGCGAGGACCAGGCGTGGCGCCGCCACCATCAGTATCAATAGCACCGGGCATTCACATAAACATCGAGATCCACATCGCTGCCGATGCTTCGTCGGAGACGGTCGAAGACATATTCCGCAACATGCGACGGTACGTGCTGACCAAGGAAAGTCAGCCGGACGATGAGCCTTCCGATGCAAAGTGACGGGCCCGACCCAGACTTAGTTCGACGCTTGCGAGAGTTCCAAGTACGGGTTCGGCAACCCACGCGCCGAGTTAAGGCGGTCGTTCCCGCCCGAGGACCCCTTTCGGGACGTGATGCGTCCATACTCGCGCGTTTGGCAAGTCACTCACCTCCTCTAGCGAGCTCGCTTGAGCAGGCGCTAAAGGATCTCAACGACCACACGCGACTCAGCTTTGTCGGCCCAGCTGCGGAGGTGCGGGAGGTCATGCGGGCGACGATCCAGCTCTTTGCCCCTGACGATGAGGTACGACAGCAGCCGTGGTACGTCGGAATTGAGCAGGGTGGCAAACGGAACCCCAGTCAAGCGGAAAAGACACGGTACGCCGTGCATCGACGTGGCGGGAAGGACGACCAAGTCAGGGGCATTGATGACCTGATAGACCAGCTCGTCGCACAGATTGGCCGCCAAACCTACTCGGTGAGCAGCAACGCCGTGCATGTAGGAACTATCCAGGCGAACGTCCGGAAGCTGACCGGGTGGGTGTTTGCGGTGCTCGACGAAGTGCTGCCCGAGTGACACGCTGGCAGTACATGAGTCACCTGCGCGGCTGGGGACGTGTACTCGCTCCATCGCTAAGGCCCGCCTTCGCCGCGCCCGGACCGCAACCGGGGGCGCGCACGCCTGGACGGTACGACGCTTGCGCCATCCTCATTCGGGACCCTGTCAGGGACGGGAAGTAGGACCTGATGGAAGGGTCGAGTTTCCCGTTGCCAACGCCTAGAGAGTTTGCGACACTAGTGTCCTGTTGCACAAAAGAGTTGCATATTGATGGGGAGTGAGATCATGCTCTGGGCATGCCCAATCACCCCGCCCCACCACTGCAAGTCGATGCGACGGACCTGTAACTGCTGACCACCTGGTCGAAGAGCCAGGTGCTGCCCCAGCGACAGGTGATGCGAGCCAGGATCTGCCTGCTGGCGGCCGCCGGAGTCCCCAATACGGAGATCGCCCGACGGCTTGGGTGCTCGCTGCCGACAGTTGGAAAGTGGCGCCAACGTTTCCATGAGGCGGGCATGGATGGGCTCGGGGACCAGCCTGGCCGCGGCCGACCGGCCACCTACGGGCCGGCTCTGGAGGACCGGGTAGTGAGCCTGACCTTGAGCCACCCGCCCCGGGGCGAGACGCATTGGAGCACTCGCTCTCTGGCGGCGAAGGTGGGGATCAGCCACGCGACGGTGCACCGGATCTGGCGGGACCACCGGATCCAGCCCCACCGGTCCGGCACCTTCAAGTTCAGCACCGATCCCCGGCTGATTGAGAAGGTGACCGACGTGGTGGGGCTGTACCTCGACCCGCCGGAGAAGGCGGTGGTGCTCTCGGTGGATGAGAAGAGCCAGATCCAGGCCCTGGACCGTACCCAACCTCTGCTGCCACTGCGTCCGGGGCAGATTGAGCGACGCACCCACGACTACGTGCGGCATGGAACCACCACCCTCTTCGCGGCCCTAGACGTGGCCACCGGGGAGGTTACCGGACGCTGCTACGCTCGGCACCGGCACCAGGACTTCCTGCGCTTTCTGCGACTGGTGGAACGCACCTACCCCCGCGGACAGATCCATCTGGTGCTGGACAACTACGCCACCCACAAACACCCCGCGGTCCAGGAGTGGTTGCACCACCACCCGCGGTTTCACCTGCACTTCACTCCCACCAGCGCCAGCTGGATGAACCAGGTTGAGACCTGGTTCTCCCTGCTCGAACGCAAGGCGATTCGCCGCGGCGTCTTTCACAGCGTGGCCGCCCTCCGGACTGCCATCCAACGGTTCCTGGACGCCTGGAATGACCACAAGCACCCCTTCACCTGGGTGAAGACACCCGACCAAATCCTAGCCAAGGCGAACCACCAACCTATTTCGGTAACAGGACACTAGCGGCTACCCAAATGGGTGCCTTAGTAGGAGAGTGAATGGCTACCGACAACATTCCGCCTCAGATCACAGAGTATGCGTACCTGACTGCAGCCCTGAGTTGGACCACGGTGGCGATACCAGCCGCAGCTAGAAGCAGCTTGGCGTCACCCTCCTGGCCGAGCGGGCTCACGATGGCCCTCCCTTCCATCATAGCCGCGACGGCGCTAGACCACTTGGCGACAGATGATACCCTATGGGAGGCGACCAAGAGGTTGCTGGGGGAACCCGCGACCGGCCTCTCTGCTGAACGACTCGAAGAGTTCCTGGCCAGTGAGGAAAGTGCGTTCGTCGCAGCCGGGCTAAGCCAAAGCGCGAGGGTCTCGCTCCGTGCGCTCTTGATCCGGCGATCCAAAGCGACGAGCGCGTCGAAACTTACCCTAGCCGACGTCGAACGAGCTCGGCAACGCTCGCGGCGTTCATCGCGCCGCACTCTGTTGGCAGCAGGGCGAGCGTTCCGCCTACTCAGATCTGTCTGGGAATACGATGACGGGCTAGAGATTGAGTACGCGTTCCCAACATCTGTCCTCAATGAATTGACATTTGCCATCATGGAACTATCCGCTGAGCTCGAAGCTCTGCAATCTCTCGAGGCCAGGGAACGAGTTGAGAGAGTCAAGTCTCGTGGGCAGGCTAACGACACGCAGTCAGACCAAGCACGGGATCGGTTGGGGCAGCACCTCCGAAGGTCAGCGGAGAATGCCAGAGCGTTGATTTTCTCGTTGCCAGAGGGGTCTGGTACGCGCGAGCGGATGCTGAACCACGGTTCACCTGACGATCGAGCGCTCCGACGAGTCACAAAGGGTCTCGTCATCTTGGGCGGGGTTAACGCTGGAGTCGGAGTCTTATACCAACTTCTGTCGGGGTCCGTGCTCGTCGTCATAGACGTGGTGGGCTTAGCATCACACCAGGCCCACCAGATCGCATCGGTCGACACTGGAATTCGGACAATTCTGAAGTGATGTAAGTCGAGCTGCCAGGACCGGTCCCGGTCTTCAGCATCCAACGTAGCGATTTGTATCCCCCATCACCTCCGTCCCCCACCCGCCGCTACTGATCGGGGACGGCGGATGAGGGAGGGGGGCTATCCCGGGGATACGGCGGCAAGGGCCGCTTTCACCTGCGCCAGCTGAGAGTCGGTGAGCTGGCCCTTGAAGGACTTCACACCGCCCCGGCTGTTGGGGTGGCGGAGAAAGACCAGGAGGCGGCTCCTCCCCCCCACCTCGACGGGACCCAGGAGGTGGTCTGAGACATCCAGGCGCAGGTGGTCTGAGAGGGCGAATTTGGCCGCCGATCCAACCAGGACCACGACTCGAGCGGGCGAGGCCGCCAGCACCCGCTCCAGGTATCGGGAGGTGCAGGTTTCAAGCGCGGCCCAAACCCCTTCCTCACTCGGGCTGCCGCAGTGGACCACCTCGGAGAGGGCGTATCCCACCCCTGGCTGCACGGGTTGGGGCAGGACCTCCCGGGCGCATCTAAGGGCCCAGCCCCAGTAGGGCACCCACCGGCCGCGCTGCCCCCGCGCATCCACCAGATAGACACCATCGGCAACGCCGGGGACTTGCGCCTCGTCGAAGGCGCCGTCCGCCCAGTCAAGAAGGGCTTGGTCCGGCGAGTCGCAGCTGAGGTCCTCGGGATCCGTGATGGGGCTGCCGCCGCCTCCCGGGTTGGAGGCTACGAAGAGCAGCGGCGCCTCGGTGAGGTGACCGACCCAGGGCTCGGGAACCCACCGGGCTCGGTGGGGACCACCCGGACCGGCGGCGACCTCGTGGCACGGGAGGGAATCTGGCCCTTCGGCTGCGCACTGAGCCAGCACCGGGCAGCGGATGATCTCCACGGCCAACTCCCTCAAGGCGCCGCTCAGGTGGCCGGGCATCCCGGTTCCTCCTCTTGCGACCACACTCTGGCGCCGCTCCGCCGGCACAGAGCGGCGGGCGACAACGAACGTTCCCCGCATGAAGCCTCGCCCTGGGTGGGGAATCACGGCTGGCAGATCTCGCAATCGTGGGCCTCACCCCCGCACTCCACCCGGGCGAAGCCGCGCAGCTCGGCCCGGTGCTCAGCACAGTGCTTGATGAGCTCCTTGGTCCAGAACTGGCCCTTGGCCGGCGTGCCGGAGATGTGCGGGCAGGTCGCCCGGTGGAGGAACAGGTACTCCGGCGCGGGCTTGCGAGCGGTGTTGAGGACGAAGCCTCCCGGGTGCTGGGCTATCCAGGTGAGGTACCCGCGGTCATCGTCAATGAAGGTTGTCATTATTCAGCCACCTGCCCGCTGCCTAGCCGGGCGCCCGGGTGGACCCGAGGCGCCGCCCTCCCTGGGCATCCCATGGCGCCGCCCCCCCGTTACGGGCCGGACGCCTACCCACGGTAGCCGCACATCTGTTTGGCAGATCCTCCTCGCGCTTGCACTCAGGGTACCCGGGAGGGGTACCGGTTTCCGTACCCTACTACCCCAATGCCCCGCATGCGCGCGGTCCCACGGCTTGCCATGGGTAGTCGAACGCCCTATCTTGACCGACTGGAATGTCTGGGCCCTTGCTCTTCGCGGTCGCTGGTAGGGTGGCGACGCCCGTGCAGCGAATCACCCTAGCGGAGGCTGGCCTCCACGAGCGCCGGGATCTCCAGGAGTGGGTCCTCGCCCACCCTGAGATACTCGGAGACGACCTCCTGATCGTGACCTTCGAGTTTGATCGTTGGCAAGCGTCCGGTGCCCGGCCTGCTGACCGACTGGACATCCTCGCGTTAGATACGGATGGCCGGCCTGTGGTGGTCGAACTCAAGAGGGACCGTGCCCCCGACACGGTGGAGATGCAGTCGATCAAGTACGCGGCGATGGTCAGTCGGTTCACCCCAGAATCGCTGGCCGAACAGTATGCCCGCTTTCTCAGCAGCGTTGGTTCACCCACCTCCGACGAGGAAGCTCTCGAGGCACTGGAGTCACACGCCGGCGGCGCTCTCGACGTTGAAACGTTGCGGCGACCCAGAATCGTCGTGGCTGCCGGTGACTACCCTCCAGTAGTCACGGCCACGGCGGTATGGCTCAACGAGATGGGGATCGACTTCACTCTCGTGCAAGTGAGTGCCTATCGGACGGCTCACGACGTCCTCATATTGACGTCCCAGCTCTATCCAGTCAGGGATGTGGAGGAGTTCACGGTCACCCCGAGGCAGGCCGAGGTCAAGGCCGTCGACGAGAAGCGCCAAAGGCAGCGCGATGTGACCACAATTAGCCGACTAGTGGAAGCTGCCCTCCTGGAGGAGGGCACGGAGCTACACCTCCAGCCAGCTGGAATCAACGACGACCTCAAGACGCGAGTTGCCATCTGGCTGGAGTCGAATCCAGGGGCAGACACAGCGGAATGGACCAACGACCCGGCCGGCCCCACTCGATGGGGGCTGAACGGGAAGTCGTACGCGCCATCTAGTCTCGCCGGGCACATTCTGGAGCAGGCGACCGGAATCAGCCGAGCCATTCGAGGGGGTCAGTGGTGGGTGACCGATGACGGTCGCGACTTGGTAGAAGTGGCCCGCGAACTTGGATCCGAGCGCCAGAAGCTGTACCTGGACTTCTGGACCCGGTTCGCCGAACGCCTTAAGTCGCTCCATCCAGATTGGATCGAGACCCGAGGCACACCCGCTTCTCAGAACTGGTTCGACATGAATGCGGACGTTGCGTCCGGACACTACAGTGCAGCCTTCATGCGAGAGCCCCGAATCAAGTACGAACTATACATTGACTCCGCTTCTACCGAACGGAACCGGCAGCTCTTCGACCGGCTACTTGGGCGCCGCCCGCAGATTGAGGCAAGGTGCGGCCGGGAGCTGGAGTGGCGGCCGCCGGACGCGAAGCATCGGCATGCCGCGGTGGTCTTGGCGGGCACTGGAAGAATCACCGATTTGGAGCACCACGAGGAGATCATGTCCTGGTTCATCGAGGCGGGTGAGCGCCTCCGCTCGGCAATCTCGGAGGAAGGACCTGGTTAGAAACGGCTACTAGTGACCTGGAGGTGTCGCCTATGGCCGTGCGCTAGACTCCGCCCGCCCCCCTTCGGGCAGCTCCCGGGGCCTGGGGAATTTCAGTGATCCAAAGTGGGGAATTTCGGTGATCCGCAGCAATTGCCCCGACTTCCTCTCCCGGCCGCCTCACGCTCACCGTCGAGGAGGCGGCCGCGCCGCTCGGCATCAGCCGTCCTTTCGCCTACGAGGCCGTCCGCCGAGGGGAGATCCCGTCGATCCGTATCGGCCGCCGGGTCCTCGTCCCCGAGTCCCGCTCGATCGTCTTGTGAGTGGCGCTGGCGAAGCGCCTCGTACCCCCACTGAGTGGGACTGAGCCTGCGTCTGGCATCGAAGCACACCAAGCTCGATGATCAGAATTCCACCTTGAACTTCGGAGTGAACGAGACGGCGGTCGGCCGAATCGCGGCGATCCTGTCGACGCGGTAGCTGCGAAGGTTGCCCTCGTCGTTCACGACGAAGAGGACGAGGTTGCCGTCCTGGGTGTGTCGCAGCGAGTACGGCTCGACGCGGCGGGCTCCCTGCCGTCCTTGCTCGGCTCTGTAGTCGATATCGACCTTGAGGCGATTCGCGCCGGCGTACCGCAAGAGTTCGAGCGGCACCTTCCGCCGCCATGACGTGATCGCCTTCGGTGCCTCCCACTCCGTGACCTTGCCGACCTCGGCCCTGGGGAGCGCCCGAATCTGGCGGGTTCCGGCGAGCCACGAGAAGACGTCCTCGAGTGCACCCCAGAAACCCTCAAAGGGTGCGAGCGGCCGGGGTAACTGGTGGCCGAGCATGTTCTCCCACTCGCTCTCGATCTCGGCTCGGAACGGCGAGTTCTCGATCGATACCGCGGTGGGCACCTCAATTCCCGCATGAGCGCACTTGCGTTCCAGCACCCTGCGGACCGCTGGCGCGAGGCCGATGAGGTCAGGGTGTCGGTGCATATGGACGACGTCGTAGAGGTCGCGTGGCCGACAACGCTCGGCGAGTGCCCGCAGCTTCTCCCCGAACAGCTCGGTGATGGAGTAGCAGAGCACCCCGGTCGCCGGCAGGTGATCGCTATACGGGTGTCCCACCGGACGTACCAACGGCCGGTCGACCAGAACCTCGTCCGCGGTGAGGTCGAGCTTCACCTTCGGCATGTTGGGATTGCCATTGGGGCCGCGGTAGGCGATCCGCCCCTGAGTCGTCGGACGGCCGCGCCGGTTCTGCCGCCTCTGGAACGACCGCTCGTCGAGCACCAGCTCGATGCCGGACTCCTCTAGGAGCCACTCAGAAATCTCACCGAAGACTCGGGTCAGATCATCCGGCTCCTCCGGCCCGCCGTCGACGATGGTGAAGTCGAGATCCTCGGAGAAGCGGAAGGTCTCGTAGTAGCACTTGCGCAGACAGGTACCGCCCTTGAAGACCCAGGTGCGGTTGAGCGCGTCGTGGTGGGCGATGCCGGCGAGCAGCCAGCCGAGGATGTAGTCCCGCTCGATGACGCCTTGATCGAGGGTCCACTCGGCGCGCAGCGCCGCAAGCTCCCGCTGCGGGATCACGACGCCCCCTCCTGTATGACGGTGGCGTTGACCCGCAGGCCCCAGCGCATGTTGCGCCGGCCACCCGACGGTCCGCTCGGATCGAGGGGCGAGATGCCTGACGAGAGGCGCTCCTGACATGCCGACACCAGGTCAGGGTGAGCATCGCCCAACGCCTCGACGAGGTAGCCGAGTCGCTTGAACACCGCGCGGTTTCCGAGCCGGTCCCCATACTCGACCAAAGCGCGCCAGTCGTGTTCGGCGAGATAGCTCGCCACCACATCGGCCCCGTGCCGTATGCCCCCGCCAACCGCCGGGGTGTCGAGGATGTCGATCACCGTCCGGGCGGGGTCCGCGAACTGGACCCGGGTGTCGGCGAGCCAGACCGACTTCAATCCCCATGCCAGAGCATCGGCGGGAACATGGCTTACGAGGTACTCGTGGTCGAGCAGATGGACGGGTGAGGATCTGACCCGTCGCGTCGTCTTGAGCACCGTCGCCCGGAACACTTGCTCGGTCAGCGACCAGTGGTGGGCGGCGGTCCACCCGGTGAAGTAGCATGGCGACCAGATCTCAGCCGCCACCAGCAGGGGGTCCTCCGACCACCCCGCGGGATTGGCGGCGTCGACCGGGACTGGGATGTAGAGACCGCGACGGACCCGTCGCACCCATCCGTCCTCGGCCCAGCGGGACAGCTTCTTGGCTGCCGCATCCGCGTCAATGCCGAGCGTGTCGACCAAGTCCTGCGGCGCGATGAAACGACCGCCGCCGCCCATGACCTGCGTCAGTTCGGCCCGACCCCGGGCGCTGATTCCGGCTGGATCTAACATAGAGACTCCAGTACTTCATACCAGAGGGGAATTACAGGCTTCAGGCTATCACAGTCATCCGAAAGCCGGTAACTCCTAGCTGGGGTGAGTTTTGGGCATCTGCGTGCTACCACGGGTAGGTGGTTCGGGCACCCAGAGGCGCTGCCGCCCGCTATCGGTCTCGCGAGGTCCGAAGCATCACCATCATCGCGTCGTAGGCATCGTCATTGATGAGGTGGCTGTAGACCCGCTCGATCACCCGCAGCGACCTGACGCCGGCGATCTTGGGCACGAGTATCGGGCTCATGCCGCTGCGCAGAGCGTTGGTGATTCCCCTGCATTCGCTTTGGGCGGCATATGGTTGTGCCACGAGCCGCGATCGACCGTCTGCTGGACCACGAACACCAGGCGCCTGGCAGGCGCTGAGCGATGACGCTACCCAGCCCCCGCTGGAGCGGGGGCCGACGCAGGTATGTCGGCGGGTGAGCTGGCGGCGCCCACTGGCCCATCGTCAAGCACCCGTCCCCCCCACCCGCCGCAACTTAGCCCATCCCGCGGCTCGACAAAGTCGAGTCGCGGGATGGGGCTTCCACCTGGTCCAGCGGGGACCCGCGGCTGGGGGAGGGGGCTACCCCGAGGTGGGGGCGCTGAGGGCCGCCCTCACCCGCGCCAGCTGGGAGTCTCTGAGCTGGCCCGGGAGGGACTTCACTTAGCCCCGGCTGTTGGGGTGGCGGACCGCGACCAGAAGGCGGCTCCTCCCCCCCACCCCGACGGGGCCCAGGAGGTGGTCTGAGACATCCCGGTGCAGCTGCTCTGAGAGGGCGCACCGGGCCACCGATCCGACCAGGACCACGGCTCGAGCCGGCGGGGCCGCGAGCACCGGCTCCCGGCACCGGCTCCCGGCACCGGCTCCCGGCACCGGGTGGCGGAGCCGGCTCCCGGCACCGGGTGGCGGAGCCGCTGGTGCACCCGCCCCTCTTCACCGCCCCGGGCCACATCGCCTCCCTCTTGCCGGTGGCCGTGGCCAAAGGTCTTGAGACCGACCGGCCCCTGGAGGGAGCGGGGGCGGCGGCACTGGGACGGCCCCAGCATGGTGATGCATGATCGGATGCATCACAATGCTAATCTAGGCGCATGCGGACGACGGTCACCCTGGACAGCGACGTCGCGGCGGCGGTGGCAGAGCTGCGTCGGCGGCACGGCCTCGGTCTCAGCCAGGCGGTCAATGACCTGGCCCGGGCCGGGCTGCGCGCCAAGCCCG
>DAHVDN010000065.1 GCA_027313505.1 Candidatus Dormiibacterota bacterium | reverse complement strand
TGCCGGAGCCGCTTTTGCGGCGCCCGGGAGTCTTCAGCGACCGCCAGCTGCTCGAGGCGGGCGAAGCCGAGGTCGACCACCTGCGGCTTCTCAGACTGGGGCAGGTCTTCGCCGATCAGGTGGTCGCCGGGGCAATTGTCGACCGCCTCCTGCACCCTGCCACCGTACTCAATATCCGGGGCCACAGCTACCGGGTGCGAGCTCACCAGGAACCCACCACTCGCAAGGGAGGGCCCGCTGTGGTTGGATAACTTTCGCCGCCACGGAACTCTGCACTATTCGTGACCAGAACCCTGCACAATTGCTGATCCCTAACACGCTCTTCGATGTCACGGCAGAACTGGGCCCATCTCTCTTTGCTTTCGGGCTTGTTCTTTTCCCCCACCCCCGGGGCGACCAGGTTCCAGAGGCGCGGAGGCAACGACGGCAGGTAGGGCCGGCCGTGCAGCACGAGGCAGCCTCGCCAGTCGGGGTCCCGCTTGGCCTGATCCTACTCGAGGTCGAAGACCGGAAGTAGACCTCGCTCTCGAATACCGTCCAGCCACCTCCGCCCACCGGAAAACCCCCGGTCGGCTATGACTGACTTCGGCCTATCGCCAGCTGCCAGCACCCGGTCGACCAGCTTCCGAGCCACGGGCCAGCCTTTGTGGTTGGCAGGACGCGTGTAGGCGCCGTAGACATACTCTCGGCCACCTTGAGTCTCAGCACTGCACTGGTGTTCCGGTGCCGCGCAACGACTCGTACCGGGCCTGGGCGCTCCGCGGGGGGGACTGCGCTTGGGGGGCCACCCCCGGGTCCGACCCTCAACCGACGACCGCCCCTGTTGTCCTCTGCCACCTCGACACTGGCAACCCGAGTTCCCTGGGTAATCCCCCGAGTCCCACGGGCAATCGTCTCAACGCACTACGCCTGCCGCCTGCTGGAGGCAGCTTGGGTCCGCTCCGCCGATCAGCCAGTTACCTCCGGACCCAGGTGATGCTTGCCGGCGAGCCCCGGGACCATCAGAAGGAGGAGGATTGGAACCAGCGCACCAAGCGCGCCGGCGACCACCAGCACATGGCGCGCCCCGATGACTCCCGCCAAGGGACCGGTCAAAGCGTTGGAAACCGGGGTGAGACTGAAGGACACCATCATGTCCAGGCTGGCCACCCTCCCAAGGATGTGGCCGGGAACCTCAACTCCCATCTTGGAGAACCAGATGACATTGCCGAGGGAGATCCCCCCCAGAGTCACAAACGCCAGAGGCAGAAGTTCCCAGGCTGAGCCCGCCAGCCCCATCGGGACAAGGGCGGCGGTGCCGATCGCCCAGCTGACGAAGATCCAATCAACATCCCGGCGAGGGACACCCATCCGGCTGATATAAACCGCTCCCAGGATCGCCGCTAGGCCGCCGGCGGCGCCGAAAAGTCCAAGGGTCTCCGGACCAGAGTGGAGGCGATACTTGATTAGGTAGGGGATGAGTACGGTCAGGGGACCGGTTAGGGCGATGTTCGCAATGCCTGCCGCCGCGAGCCCAGCCCAGATCCAGGGCAGGCCGCGCACGAATTTGAGCGCCTCGCGTGCCTCGCGCAGCATGGTGAACCTGCCGGAGGTGTCCCTGGCCGCTTCTCCGGCAGGTGTTGCGTGCGCTGGCGACATGGCCGCCAGGGCGGCAGCAGCCACCAGAAAGGTTCCGGCATCGCCGAGAAAGGCCAAGCCGGTGCCTCCGGCGGCGATCAGCAAACCCCCAACTGCCGGCCCCAGAAGGCTGCCCATCAGCGGCTGGACGAATTGTTCGAGGGCCATGGCCTGGGGCATCAACTCGGGCTCGATGAGACTGGGGACGATCGCGCGCGAGGCAGGAAGGAAAAAGGCCTGGCTGACCCCGTAGATGGCCACGAGAACAATGATCTCCCAGAGTCGAATCTGGTTCAAAAGCACCAGGAGTCCGAGACCACTGATCATCAGCCCGCTGACTACGTTGCCGAGCAGCATCACTAATCGACGGTCGAGGCGGTCGCTGACGACTCCGCCAACCACCAGGAACAAGACTTGGGGAAGTGCAAAGGCCGCGGACACGACTCCCAGGGCAGTGGGCGCGTTGGAGATCCGATAGACCTCCCACGCGATCGTCACAAAGTAGATCCCGTCGCCGAAGAGAGAGACAGTGGAGCCAGACCAGAGGAGCACAAAATCCCGCACCCGCAGAAGCTGCCTTAGATTGTCAGAAATCGGCCAGCGCATGCTCTCTCCTCGGCTGGAACTTCCTCCGCCGTGCTCCCAGACTGGACGCGGAATTTGGAGTCTATCGCTCCGCCGGATCGTTGGACCCCGACCTGCGGGCGCAGTGTCGTCCGCTCTACCGGACGCCTTGGATCGGACCGGCGGGGCGCACGACCACGACCCGGTGCTCCAATTTGACCGCGGCCGACCCGCGAGGCGGAGCATCTTGACCCCCGAGGGAGGCGGCAGAGAAGAGAAAAGAGTCTGACCGGTAGCCACCTCCTATCCCCACATCCGCCCAGACCCGAGCCCTTCCGGGTGCCGGCGCCGCAGGCGGGACGGGGTTGGGCGCTCACTGCCCAAGGCACCGTATCGTTGAGGCCACGACGGGCCGGAACGGCCCTTAGCCAAAGTGCGTAGGAGGCGCCATGTCTGAAGAGACCATCGCTGTGCCCTTGGAAACCGAACTGGACGCGTTCTTCGCCCAGTACACAGCAGCTGAGCAGGCGCGGGGTTTGGTCTATGGACTCACAACTCCGGAAGGCCTCTCCCACCATGCGGGGTTTGGTGTCGCTAACGATGAGGGCCTTGTTCCCGACGCGGACACGGTCTTTCCGATCGCGTCGATGACCAAGAGCTTTGTCGCGTGCGCGGCCCTGGTGGCTCGCGACCAGGGCCGTATTTCGCTCAACGACCCGATCACCGCCTACATCCCCGAATTCGTCGTCAAAGGGGAGGACGGCGGAGCGGATGGCCCGCCCACCGTCGGGATGCTCTTCAGCATGTGCGGAGGGTTGACTGAGGACAACTCCTGGGTCGATCCCTTCATCGACCTGCCGACCCCGGCACTTCTTGGGCAAGTCGCCAAGGGCGTGCGCCTCAGCCGCTTCCCTGGTGCAGACTTCGAGTACTCCAATCTGGGCTTCGCGCTGGCGGGCTTGGCGGTCAGCCGGGCCGTTGGTCAGCCCCTCGAGGACTTCGTCCGGGACACCGTTTTGGTGCCCCTGGGACTCACTTCAACCTACTTTGACAGTGCCGTTCCACCCGATCTCCCGCGGGCTGTCGGGTACTCGCTGGACATCAGGGGCCAGTGGGTGCCATTTCCTCCGCAGGCGTCGGATGCGTTTGCTGCCGCTGGGGGCATCGTGAGCACCGTCCGAGACCTGGCCACTTGGATCACGTGGCTGGGATCGGCCTTCCGGCCGCCGCACGGCGATACGGCTGAGATTCTGAGTCGCGCCTCCCGCCGCGAGCTCCAACGGGTTCACATCGCTACACCGCCGACGCTGGTGGTCGGAGCAAGTGGCGCCATCCAGGTGACAATGGGAGGGTACGCACTCGGGCTGCGGGTGACGACCGACCTCCACCGCGGGACGTTCATCTCCCATTCCGGTGGACTGCCGGGCTTCAAGCTCTTCATGATCTGGCACCCGCAGTCTGGCCACGGTGCGATCGCCCTCACCAACAGCCACCGAGGCGATCCGGTTTCCCTTTGCAGTGAGGCGCTGGGTCGCACCCTGTCTCGGCACCACGTAGCGGCGTCGACGGTCACACTGTGGCCGGAAACCGTGGCGCTGCGCGCCCAGGTCGAAGGGCTGATCCGCAACTGGGATGACCAGCTCGCGGCGAGGACCTTCGCCGAAAATGTCGACTTCGACCGTCCACTCACCGAACGCCGGGCTGAGATCGAGCGAATGGTCGCGGAGGTTGGCCCCCTCCTCGACACCCCTACCCACTCCGGCATCGTCTCAGCGGCCACCCCGGCCGACGTCACCTGGTCCCTTCCTGGGAGAAACGGGGAACTGTTGTGCATGATCCACCTGACGCCGGTGGCTCCGGCGCAGGTCCAGGAGCTGGTGGTGAAGGCTTACCCTGCCAGCTGCCCACGGGCGGCCGTGCCAGTGGATATCTCGCCTCGGCGCACTCAGCTGGGCGAAGCCTTCATCACCCCGATCACCAACGTGCGGGTCTCCATTCCGCCTAAGGAGTCTTCCACCGGAATCGGTGACACGAACGCGGGTGGGAACCGGCTGGGTGTAGTCACTTCCGGAGCCGAGCTGGATCCGCGGTGATCGCCGGATCAGAACTGAGAAGGGCACCTCGAAAGGAGATGGCCGGGCCAATGCAGGGGCCCAGGTTCCGGTGCGATGCTCGCTGTCAGGCGGTTGGCCTCGTGCCTATACGATGGACACATCGACTCGCGGCGGCGTGGAAATAAGAAGGGGTCCTCTGGCTGTTGAACTAGCGTCGGTCCTCAACAGGGCACGGCTGCGCGGCCAGTTGGGTCTACCAACACTGCGAGCATCGCCGTCGTTTTGGACATCTCCTCGCTACTCAATTTGACGCCTGGGTATCGCTACAGGGTCTTCGGAGGCGAGGATCGCGAGCCCTCGCGGCCACAGCAGATCTGCCACAGGGCCGGGACCGGCCGACGTCTGGCCAGAGGGAATTTTGCCCAGTTCGCGTGAGGGAGCGGTGATCGCGCTACGCGCCATCGGGCAGGGGGGCACGGGGGACCACCTAGTTGCGGCACCCTGCGGAAGAGGGCGAATCAAGGCAGAGGAGATGTGTTCCGTGCTTTGGCCCTGCCCGCGTGGGGTCGTCGAGCGGACCTGCTCGCCGCTGAGGAGTGGGGGCCACAGGAACGCTAAGTCCCCGCGAAGGAAGTAGGCGGGCATGCACAGCGGGACGTGGCCAAGACCCGCACCGATCCCCGTTGCAGGTGGGCCAGATCTGGATCCCCACATTCCAGCTGCGGGAGGCACGCTGCACGAGACCCAGCTGCATCGAAGTGCGGATCACATGGTGCCGTCCTTCCGGACCGCAGGTCGGACCCTGTCCTCAGCGCGGCTAAGGTCCAGGCGCTGCCCTTGGATTTGGACCAGGAGGTGCTCGCCCACCTCGATCTGGGTGATCCATCGTCCCAATCGCCAGTCGATCCGGTCCACTCGCTGCAGCCTCCCCTGGGCCACCGAGCTTGGGACGGGTCGCAGCTTCGTCACGGTCTCCGACAGCAGATCCCACAGTTCGCGCCTGCCCTCCAGCGCCACCTCGAGATTGCTCGAGACCACCAGCCTCCCACCGGGCTGTCTGGATCGGCGCGCTCTCCCGGCCGCCTAGGCTAAAGACCATCACCTGGAGCGCCAGAGTCCATCTGGGCTCGCCCATGGGGGTCTGCCCAGTGCGAGGATCCACTCCAACCCACCTTCTTGGCGCTGCTCCTGGAATCGAGTCCCGGTCAGCATCCCGCGCTCGCCGACTAGTACCTGACGACCAGCTGGAGCCGGAAACACCGCTTCATCTTCCCGGCTGTCAGCCGGCCCTTCCGCCTGCCCCCGACCGAGGCAGCCCAGCGATGCCCGCCCGCCGCGTTCGATGAGCACGGGCCGTACGGCCTCATGAATCAAGGTCCCGGACGTCGCGCCAAGGTGCTGTTCAATCGCTGGCTGACTGTCCAGCAGCCTGGCAGGTGGAGGGTCCACAGTGGCCTCCTGCACCGCGAACATGGGGCCGAAGGTGGCCTCTCACCCCGGCTCCGGGTGGTGGCCAGCTTAGGCCGAGGCTCCGGCACCCATTCTCGGACTGGGTCCAAAGCCACGACCGCGGGCGGGCCGGCCGCGGCTGGAGTCTTGATGCGGCTACGACGCCCCTACGGACCGCTTGTCGTCCTTATCGTCAAAGAGAACTCCGGGCGGAAGCTCAGGTGGGCCGCGGGCGGAAGCTCAGGTGGGCCGCGAGCAGCAACTCAGCTCCCCTTAGCGCCCTCGATACCCAGGTTTCGTGCCGAGGGAGTCCTACCGACGGCGCCGGGCCCGACGCGGGTTGCCCCGCAAGCGATGAAGGTCTTGTGGAACACTAGCTACGGGCACCACCTCGCGTGCAATATCCTGAGCCGTGCCCTCAACGGCGCTTGCTAGGCGCCGCGTCTTCCTGGTGGTGTAGTCCCCAGGCGACGAACAGCGCCGAAGGCCACCACCATGAGCCCGGTGCCCAGCAGCAGGATGCCGATGGGAGCCCACGGCCCGACCAGCACGGCGGCTCCCGTCGGTGGAACACCAACTGCCGCCACGGCCACGCTGGCAGTCGCCACGGCGCTAGCGAACGTTCCGTCGCCGCTGTAGGCGGCGGACAGAGGATCAGTCCCGGCCGCCAGAGACGACGTGGAGCAGGTGGCAACGCCGCCGACCAGGGGCACGTTCTGACACCCGCTGATCGGGCCATCCGAGAACGACACGGTCCCCGTTGGCGTTCCACCGCCAGTGCCGGCCCCAACAGTGGCCGACAGAGACACGGCCTGACCCGCGATGATTCTGGCGGAGCTGGCTCGCAACGTCATGACGGGGGTGCGCCGGGACACTGTCAGCACGAAGGTTTGCGTGATATTAGGGGACACGCCGTTGCTCGCGGTGATCGTGAACTGATAGGTCCCGCCACTCCCCGAAGGTGGGGTCCCGGACAACGTTGCGGTCCCGTTTCCGTTGTTCACGAAGGTTAGCCCGGAGGGTAGGGCTGGGCCACCGCGCGACAGGGTTGGGGTGGGAGTGCCGGTGGCATCCACCGTGAAGCTCCCGGAAGCGCCCACCGTGAAGCTCGCGGCCGGCGCACTCGTGATGGTCGGAGCCAAGGGAACCACGTAGGTCAAGGTCACATACCCATTGCCGGGTTGGACTCCAAGTTGATACGAGACAGACGTCCCGCCGGCCTCAACGAACGAGGAGCCCCCACCACCTCCTCCTCCGGCGAAGGTCGCGCTGCCGCCGCCACCACCACCACCGAAGTAGCCGCCGCCACCACCACCACCGGCCCTGCCTCCGGATGAGGGATATCCGCCACTACCACCGATACCACTGACACCTGAACTCCCGAGTCCTCCGCCCGATAGACCAGTGTTCCCGCCAGCACCACCGACCGAATCCGTCCCCCCGCCACCACCCTCGCCGCCGCCGGAGGTCAACGGGTCGCCGGCCACCCCAAACGGAGCGCCTCCCGAGCCGCCGAACCCGCCGCCATCGCCGCCTCCACCTCCGCCTCCGCCGGCGACAACTACCCTGTTCGCGAGGGCCGTGCCACCCTGACGTACGTCCGTGGCGCCGCCGCCGCCGCCGCCAGCCAGGACGGGAATAACTCCGAAGACTGGGCCGCCCGCTCCGCCACCGTTGGCACCTCCGGCTCCTCCCACCGAGCCCGGGCCTCCCATCCCCCCAACGTTGATCGTCAGGGTCTCGCCCTGGGTCACTGGGATCGTTGCCGTAACTAGTGCACCTCCCCCTGGACACGAGGTGAAGCAGCTGGTCCCCCCGGAGGAGGCGCCGTGGCCACCCTGGGCCCCTGCCGCCTGGACGGTTATCTCGGTGACCCCGGCGGGCACCACGAACTGCTGAACGCTTCCCGTGTACAGGAAGGTCGTGCTCGCAGCGAGCACCCGAGTCGGCAAGAAGATCAAGCCGCCCGCCGCCAGGAGCACCGCTAATCTCAGCGTTCCGCCACGAGCCCGACGGGCGCAGTGTCTGAGGGTCATCTGCGCGCAGCCTCCCAATTTCGTCGGTCTACTCCTCATGCCTTCACTCCCGCCGGAGGATGCCCCGGCTATCGTAGATTTCGGCGGACGGGATGCATTCTAAACTGGCGGTCTCCGTCTCGGACGGAAACCCCCAATAGCTGCTCGACTAAGGACAATAGGAGGCCCCTGAACAGACACTGGCAGGCAAACGTCCGCAGCGGCGGCAGATCCGCCAAGCCCGCCTGAGTGCTGACCGGGCGTTGTTGGCAGGGAATTGTTGTGGCTCAAAACAGCGCAGGACCTGGTGCTGCGCCCAGGCCGAGGACGGATTTCCGTGGCCAGGAGAGGGAGCGGCTCTTGGCCCTAGCGCCTAACGACCTACCACCCTGGTCTGAGAGGCACTCAACTGCGGGAGTCGGGTACGTCCGGTCAGGAAGGGTCCCCGGCCGCCCAAACCGAGGAGCGGCGCGCCAGCTCACCCGGCGGGTACGGGTGTTCCGGGACACCGCTCCAGGATTGCGAGAAAACCACTCTGGGAGGAACCGGTGCTAGCCATCACCCGGGCCGACGAGATCAATTAAAGGACCCGGGGCGACTTCATACCTCAGCTCCCACTTCGCAAGGACGGTGGAGCCCGGGGACCCGGCGCCGCCACCTGCCAAGTCGGACGCGGTTACTTGTCTATGATCCGACCATGCGCATCCTGGTCATCGGGGGAACCCAGTTCGTCGGCCGTCACATCGTGGAGGCGGCAATCGCCGCCGGCGATCAGGTGACCCTGTTTCACCGGGGACAGACCCACCCCGAGCTCTTTCCTGAGGTGGAGCATCTTAGCGGCGACCGCAACTCCGAGCTATCGGCGCTGGCCACCGGGGAGTGGGAAGCCACCATTGACTCCTCCGCCTACTTCCCGCGCCAGGTCCGAATTCTCGCCCAAGCACTCGGCGGCAGGGGCGGACGGTACATCCATATCTCCTCGGTCTCGGCCTACCGGGAGGTGACCTCTCCGGGCCTCACCGAAGATGCTCCCCTGGCCGTGCTTGAGGACCCCGAGACAGAGCTGGTCGACGAGAGGACCTACGGGCCGCTGAAGGCGCTCTGCGAGGTCGCGGCACATGCAGCCTTCGGGGCCCCGTCAGCCGGTGGTGGGCTGTCGGGCGCAAGGGGGGTGGCGGTGAGCATCGTTCGGCCCACCTATGTGGCTGGCCCCTACGATCACACGGAGCGGTTCACATGGTGGGTGGAACGTATCGCGAGAGGCGGGCGGGTTCTGGCTCCTGGGCCAAAGGACAATCCCTTTCAGGTGATCGACGCCAGGGACCTGGCTGACTTCGTCCTCCTTTTGGCCCACGGCGATGCGACCGGCACCTTCCATACCGTGGACCCTGCTCCGCCATTCTCGTTTGAGCAATTCCTCGTGACCCTGGTGAACGAGGTCGGACCCCCAGGCACCGAGCTGGTCTGGGTCGACGCCGACCGGCTGCTGACCGCCGGTGTGAGCGATAGCGAGCTGCCCCTATGGGCGGGGACGAATCCGGGCCGGTTCGTCAGCGCCGTCGACCCCACCCGGGCTCTGAGGGCCGGACTGCGTCCGCGCCCGCTTGCCCAGACGGTTTCCGAGATCCACCTTCATGCGGAGGCCAACCCATCGTCCGACCCCCACCTTGTGGGACTGAACCCTAATCGCGAACGAGAGTTGCTCGCGCAAACGCGCTGAACCAGCGGGGCGTCCTCCTCTGGCTGACCGCTCAGCTGCCAGTAGCGCTTAGTTGGCGCTGTGCTCAGCCCTCTTCGGCGAAGGCGCTGCCCGTCAATGCACCGCCTGGGCCACTGAACGGCCTGCGGCGCGGCCGGAGAAGAGGCAACCGCCTAGGAATGTTCCCTCCAGGGAGCGATACCCATGCATCCCGCCACCGCCGAAGCCCGACACCTCGCCGGCGGCATAGAGTCCGGGCACGGGGACGCCATCCTGTCCAAGGACCCGGCCCGATAGGTCAGTCTGGAGGCCCCCCAACGTTTTGCGGGTTAGGATGTGGAGCCTCACGGCGATCAGCGGGCCCGCTGACTCATCGAGGAGTCGGTGCGGCTTGGCCACCCGCATAAGACGGTCCCCGATGTAGCGGCGGGAATCGCGGATCGCCATCACCTGCAGGTCGTCGGTGAACGGGTTGTCGGTTTCCTGGTCTCGGGAGCGAATCTGGCGCTCCAACTCCCCGAGTTGGATGTGGGGCCCCCCGTTCAGCCTATTCATCCCATTGACCAGCTCCTGAAGGGTCGCGGCCACGATGAAGTCTGCCCCCCGGTCGAGGAAGGCCTGGACCGGCCCCGCCATACCGGCGCGGCGGCGGCCAACGAGCTGGCGCACGCTTTTGCCGGTGAGATCCGGGTTCTGCTCCGATCCCGACAGGGCGAATTCCCGTGCCGCGATCAGCCGGTTCAACACGAACCAGGAGTGATCGTGGCCACTCCGCGCGATCGCCTCTAGGGCCCCCAGGCTGTCGAAACCAGGAAAGTTCGGCACCGGCAGGCGCTGACCCAGTGCGTCCAGCCAAAGGGGTGAGGGCCCGGGCAGGATTCGTATCCCATGCCCCGGCCAGATCGGGTTCCAGTTCTGGACACCCTCGGTGTAGTGCCACATGCGATCGCAGTTGGTCAGGCGCGCTCCCGCTTGCTCGCAGATTGCGAGCATGCGCCCGTCGACATGGGCTGGGACGCCGGTCAGCAGCCGGCGGGGAACGGGACCCAGACGAGATGGCCAGTTGCGCCGGACCAAATCGTGGTTTGCCCCGATCCCACCTGAGGCCACGATGACTGCCTGGGCCCGAAACTGGAAGCCCCCCACCTCGACCCTGGAGCTCTCGGTGCCTCGCGGCGCGTCACTCGGTTCTAGAACAGCCCCGCTGACCCCTGCAACAGCTCCCCCCCACAGGTTCAGGGTATCGACCCGGTGGCGGAAGGCGAGTCGCACCTTCCCTTCTTCAACCGCAGTTCGGACGCGCTGAGCGAAGGGGCGGACCAAGCCCGGCCCGGTGCCCCAGGTTATGTGGAAGCGGGGCACGGAGTTGCCGTGCGCCTCCGCCAGAGAGCTGCCGCGCTCGGCCCACCCCACAACCGGAAAGAACCGAACGCCCAAGAAGTGCAGCCAGGCGCGCTTCTCCCCACTAGCGAAATCGAGATAAGCCAGCGCCCACCGCCTCGCCCAGTGGTCGTCTCCCATCGGATCGTCGGCTTGGCGGTCAAAGCCGGCCGAGCGCATCCAATCGTGAAGGGCCAGCTGGGGACTGTCGCGAATGCGCAGCCGCCGTTGCTCTTGAGAGTTCACCAGGAACAGCCCGCCGAACGACCAGAACGCCTGTCCCCCCAAGGATGCCTGCGGTTCCTGGTCCACAAGGATGACCCGGCGGCAGCCGGCGTCCACCAGCTCCACCGTCGCCACCAGCCCTGCCAGCCCAGCCCCGACCACCACCACATCAGAATCCGGGGACCGCTGCTCTCCTGGCATCAGGTGGTAGGTCCCCGAGAATCGCTGGCGATGAGCCGTGCCCAACCGCGGATCAGGTCCGGCTCGTCCGAAGGAATGGTCACGCGGAGCGGGCTAGCTGCGAAGAGCCTCCACCCGACAAGGTGAATGCGCTCGAGTAAGCCGCCCCAGTTGGGGACGATCGGAATTGGGTAGCCCAGGTGGCCCACCGACCCACTCCGATCGCTCACCA
>DAHVDN010000064.1 GCA_027313505.1 Candidatus Dormiibacterota bacterium | reverse complement strand
CAACCGTCGGTGTCCGGACACCGAGGAGGTATCCGACCAGGGATCCGGTTCCTATGAGTAGCGCTGAGAGTGCGGCCACCACCGGGCGCCCTCGAATGAGCAGCGGGTACCGCCGGCGCCGCGGTGCACGCGACTCCATTCCGGCGATGGTAGCACTGACCTAACCGACTTCCAAGGGCGAGTCCACCGCGGGTCCTGAGGCGGGACACGAAGGACGCCGCACCATCCTGCGCCTCGACGCCAACTGGCCCTGGGCCAGGGACCTGGAACCTGCCTTCCCGAGCTTGCGCGCTCTGCCCATCAACACCTGAGCCGACGCGAAGCCGGAGATGCCGGGGAGGGACAAACGCGATCTGAGCGCGTCCTGCTCCCATCCGCGGACGCACCACAGGCCGCCTACCGACCCCTTGAAGGTGCTGGTACCCACCTGTTGCCCGCCGCGGCGAGAGTCGTGCCGTACTGGGCATGGCCACGCCGCCGGCCGACCACCAAATCCCCAGGTTTCAGAGCGCTACTGAAAAAATTGAGGCTAGGCTCTCCCATGAAGTTCGATCGGCTCTAGCGCTGGAGGCCTCCGGAGGTGTGTACAATGGCGAACGGGCGTTCGTCAACTACAGAGGCATTGCCATGTCTGTCAAGTCAACCTGGCTCAGTCGAGACCTACCGGTTCTGGAGGCCACCATTGCCATTCTGACCGAGCCCCAGCACCCAGGATTCGTGGACGTCAGAGCGATTGCTGAGAGATGCGAGATGGACGCTCACGATGTGTTCGATGCGCTGCGGGATATGAACGGGGTCTACGTGAACCTTCAGCGCAACCTGAGTTCGGATCCCAACGGGCAACTGGTTATGGGTGTGACCCCCGTTGCCAGGATAGCCGTGGGTCAGTGGCCCTCAGTTGAAATGCTCTCAGGCCGACTTATTACGTCATTCCAGCAGGCTGAACAAGCCGAGGTCGACCCAGTCAGGAAGTCAAGGCTCCGAGCCGTATCTGATGGACTAACTGAGATGGGACAGCAAGTCGTGGTAGCAGTCGTTTCAGCTGCTATCAGCGGACATCATTGAGGCCCTAGCTCGACGCTTGACACTGAAGGGGTGCCATCGGAGCTCCTGTCAAGGGTTGTGTAGAAGCCTCCAGGCGGGGGGATCAGGCGGCGGTCTCCTCCAGTGACGGTTGGGCGAGCAGAGTCGGCCGTCCACAAAGCGGTGACCGGCCAAGAGCCTAGCTGGTTGGGGGCGTTGATCGCGCGCCAGTTGGTGCCGAGCCGGACGGCCAACTTGACCACCAGGTAGAGCTGGTTGTCGCGGACGCGCATGCGCTTGGCGGCGTTGGTGCGGAGTGGGGCCCCGGCGAAGACCGACTCGATGGGGCTGCTGGTGCGCAGGTGGATCCAGCGCTCCTAGGCGAAGTCATAGAAGGTGGTGAAGTCGTCCCAGTCCCGTTCCAGGCCCTCGGCGGCGTCGGTCTGGCCCTGGGCACCTCCTGGTTGATGTCTCCATCATCCCAAGTAGATGTCCAAGGAAGCCGTGGACTAGGGGAAGACAGCGATGAACCCCTTCGTGGATGGAGGGCGGATCAGTCGGCCAGCATAGCCAACGCGTCGAGGGCGACGACGGCGTACCATCCGGGGCAGATACGGTGGGGCCTTAGGCGTAGCAGGAGATTGAAGATGGGCGCGGGGCCACCAAGCGACTCAGGACACCAGCAGCCAGAATTACCCATCCTCCCGATCGCGGCGCGTCCGACTGGTCATCAGGTACGGTTGTTGTCGACAATTTGGAACGCGTATGCACAAACCGGCAGGTGGCCGACGTTCGACTATGTCGAGCGTACCCTGTACGGCCGAGCTCCGAACCTCAGTCTGAACGCTCAGGAGGTAATCTTAGACTGCCCTTGGATCGTTCGTCCCCATGGACTGGCGGCGTACGGATGGGTCTGGGCATCTAACTCGCAACATTGGAGTCTCAACCGCGACGAAAGCTTGGGACTCACCGTTGCCGGGATGCATGCGCTTCCGTCGAGCCCTGAATACCGGGCCGCGCACCGGTACGTAGAAGCGTTCCTTTGGGCACTGACCACAATCGTAGCCGCTGAGCTTTCGGCCGATCCCGATCCGCAGGGCGTGGTGGACGTGCGGGTGCGGGAGACGGACCTTGCCGATAAGATGCCACCGCACGTTCGCGCGGATGTGCCCATGCTCAAAGATGTCTTGGACCGCGAGCCACCCACCGTGCGCAGGGTGCGCACTCCTGAGCCCGGAACTTGGGCAGTCGACCCCGAACTGAGGATCCGCCTCTACAACCGGATCGATTCAGTAGACGCCTATTTGTCAGCGGTGGCAGAGGACGTTGCCCCGGCCGGAGCGCAGCCCACGCCAGTCGCGCCTTCCGCCCTGTCCCTGCCCGAGGCCATTGACTACCTAAACGAAGTGTGGCACCGCAGGGCCGGAGCACCCCTGTTCGACATCAGGCGGGCCGATGCAGCGGCGAAGTGTGCCCTTGGTTGTGCATCGAAGGACGAGTTCGACAGCCGACTAAGTGCCGTGGGGGAGATCCTGGCACACATGCGGTTGCCAGGCTCGGACCGCGACAGACTACTCATAGACCTGCAGCAAGGCCTTCCCCCACAGTTGCCGGACGAGGCAGCTGACCGCGCCACTGGGGCGATCGATGACCTCCGCCTGTTGCTCTCGCTTCGAACTTGGCGTCAGCACTCGGGGACAGAACCAGCGAAGAGGGCACGGGCAGCGATGGCTCGGGTGGGAATCCAGCTCCCGACCAATGACTGGGGTGGGGCCTGGGGGCGAATTCAGGCGTTCGCGGTAGCCGCCCTCAACGCGCTTCGAGAAGAGGTGGAGCTCATCGAGGAGATTCAGTCCTTTAGCCACAATAGGTAATGGGGAAGGGCTTGCCACGGACAGACGCTAGAATGAACAGTGCACTGGATGCATAGATAGTTGGGACTACAGCCGCCTGCGGTCTTCGCAGCGGCCTTCGGCAACGAGAAACTCTGAACCGCTCTGAACTAACAAACTGTGTCCCCTCAACCCAATCACGAGAAGTGTTGTTATCGGCAGCTGCTGGGCAGTCGGCAGCGCAGCCTCGCGCCGGCGCCGGCGGCCAGACCCCGCCATACGCCAGATGAAAGCACGCATGGGTCTGCGTCGAAAACGGCTTCCAAGGAGTTGAAATATGGGGTGACCGATGACCTATTCGGCGCCCAGCGCGCGGCGTCGCAAACTAGGCTCCGGGCGTGGATGGAGTTGTCGGCACCCGCAGGCGCATGGTGCTCATGCCAGTCGGAGAGGTCTCGGCATAGGAGTCGGCGACTAGAGAAAAGGCCACGGCGCGTGCCCATACTCAAAGGAGGAGCTGAAGGCCTTCGCCCAGTAATCACTTCGCGCAGCCTGCTCAGACCGATGGAGGGGGGTTTCAGCATCCACAAGCTTTCGGCACCCGCAGATTAGCCATCCCGCTCAATCCCCTCTCGAGGGATGAGACCGCGGCACGCGACGATGATCCTAGCGATGGCGCGCGCGTGGGCATCCGATCGATCCCAAACCTGAAGGAAGGCATTGGCTATCAAGTCTGACCCGGTTCCTTCGATTGGGGGCGTTAGCCGCTCATGAATATAGGTGAATAGCCGGGTCTCTGCGGCGCCGTGACGTTTGGGGACACCCGAGCTAGCTCTCGAGACTGTTGGCTGGCTTACCCCCGCTCGCCTGGCGAGCTCCGTTTGGGTCATGTGTTCCCGAGCCAAGTAGTCATGAACTAGGTGTTCACTTGTATCTTGGGGCATAATCGTGCATACTAACTGAATGAAGCGCGCCCAGCCCCCTGCGAACAGCTGCTACTGCTTCTGCGGTGCCGCTTCGGGCCCGCGCCAGGCCACCTCGTGGCGGATCAAATGCGAAGATGTCTCCAGCGCAGCTTGCTGCGGGTTGGGTCCATCGCTAGGTATGCGAGGAGGGATAGTCCACCATGGCAACCGCTGACCAGGTCAAGGCGCTGGTCCGCAGCCATGCGGAGGGCGACGACGACCGCTTCTTTTCCGTTGCGATGCAGGTGGCTGCGCGCGAAGCCAAGGCAGGTCACTCCCAGGTCGCCCAGGACATCCGCGAGCTGGTTGACCGGGCGAAAGCCGCCGCAATGCAGCCGGGCCGGCTGCTGCGGCCCGTTCCGGTAACTCAGCCACGGGGGGACCTTGCCGGACTTCTCGCCGCGTCCTATCCTGACCAGCGCCTCAGTGATCTCGTCGTGGACAAGAGCGTCCGTGATGCGCTGGAGCGCGTGCTCATCGAGCAGCTCCAGCAGGATCGCCTGCTGGAGCACGGGTTCGAGCCGGTGCGCTCCCTGCTATTCACCGGCCCCCCGGGGACGGGCAAGACGTTGTCCGCCAGCGTCATTGCCGGAGAGTTGCACCTCCCACTTTTCCTGATCCGGCTCGAGTCGCTCATCACGAAGTTCATGGGTGAAACGTCAGCCAAACTGCGCCTCATCTTCGACGCCGCTGAGGATACGCGGGGGGTCTACCTTTTCGACGAGGTCGACGCTCTCGCCGGGGATCGGTCGAGTGCCAACGACGTCGGCGAGATCCGCCGTGTATTGAACTCGTTCCTCCAGTTTCTCGAGCAACACCGCTCAACAAGCATGCTCGTCGCGGCGACCAATCATCCGCAGATGCTGGATCCCGCAATCTTCCGACGCTTCGGTCTCGTCATCGAGTACACTCTGCCCACCACCGAGCAGGCGCGTGCCATCATTCGCAATCGGCTGACGATGTTCAACACGAAAGGGCTCGCATGGGAGCGGATTGAGGAGGCGGCAGGCGGGTTGAGTCATTCGGACGTGACGACTGCCGCGGAGCAGGCTGCAAAGGGTGCGATCTTGAAGGGTGAATTTGTCAGCACCGAGGGGCTTGTGGCGGCGCTCAACGGACGCAGGCATACGACTTACCACTAAGGCAGACGCATGACTCTGAGGGATCGTTCCCATATTCTCGTCCGTCGGCCAGCGGTGGCCGAGCCCTACACTTCCTACGGCTCCGGAGGTGGCAGCCCGCGTCCACCGTCACCCATCAGGAAAGAACACGCTCGCCATCTCACCGAGGAGGCCAACCGCGTTACCGTTGAGGCACGGTTGCGACGCTCCGCGATGTCTGAAGAACTCGACATCTCCGCATTGGCCCAAGGAACGCTCGTTACGTTCGAGAGCTGGCCGAGCTTCGAGCTGGAGCTGAAGTCGCTCGATCCGCTGCGTGCGGGGACCCCCGAACTCCTAGCCGTGCACGAGCGAGGCTCGGGGGAGGAGCGCGTCGAATATGCAACCGTATACCTGCCTGGCGGCAATCTCGGCTACTTCTTAGCGAAACTTGACGAGTACGCGACCCAGGACACTGCGAAGGGAAACCCGAAGAACGCCAACCTCGTGGAGCGAATCGCGGCCTTGCGGCTTGCCACCATTCGCGATCTGTGGACCGATGATCCCAATGAGTTTCCAGATCCGCACGTTGCGACTTGGTGGGAAGTGTGGCTCCGCCGGAGCGACGGCCAAGAGGTCGAGCGACTACGGCGGTTAGCGTCCAGGGCTGAGATCACCGTCGGCGCTCGTGAGCTTAGTTTCGACAACCGGGTAATCGTGTTGGTCCGAGCCACCGCAACGCTGCTGGCGTCAGCCCTCGACATCGTCGACGACTTTGCCGAGCTGCGGGCTGCCCACGTCAAGTCCGAATTCTTCACGGGACTCACGCCCACGGAGCAGGCGGACTGGATCAGGGACGTGGTAGGTCGAACGATTCCGCCAGGCGGTGACGCACCTGCGGCTTGCATTCTCGACACCGGTGTTAACCGGGGGCATCCGCTGTTGAGACACTCGCTCGCCGAGTCGGATCTGCACACGTGCGATCCGAGGTGGGGATCCGCCGACCACGACGGGCACGGTACCAAGATGGCGGGGCTGGCCCTCTACGGCGACGTGTTTTCCGCTCTGAAGAGCGGGCTCCCGGTTCGGCTGCGCCACCGGCTGGAGTCGGTAAAGATCCTTCCGCCGCGTAACGACACGGATCCTGAGCTCTACGGGTGGATCACGGCAGAGGCAGTCTCCCGCGTGGAGGTGCGGGCCCCCACGCGTCGCCGTGCATTCGCGATGGCCGTGACCGCCCCCGACTCTGATCCCGCCCCGGGTACGCCGACGTCTTGGTCCGCCGCCGTCGATGCCCTGGCTTCGGGGCGCGCATTCGACGTAGTGCACGGTGACCTTCGCTACATGGACGAGGCGAGCATCGATTCACACCGCCTCTTTATCATCTCCGCCGGCAACGTCCGAGATCTCACGGACACGTCCACCACCTATCTGGACCGCTGTGACACGCACCCTGTGGAGGACCCTGCTCAGGCTTGGAACGCGCTCACCGTTGGTGCCTACACCGAGCTCGTTAGCGTCGGTACTTCGGGGTGGACAGCGGTGGCACCGCCGGGAGACCTGTCGCCCTTCAGCAGGACGGGCGTCGGATTCCAGCGGCAGTGGCCGATCAAGCCGGACATTGTCATGGAGGGCGGTAACGCCGCGATCTCCCCGAGTGGCACCGACGTGATCTGGCCCGATTCGCTGAAGATCCTCACCACTCGTCACGACGGGGCGACGCTGACCACCACGAACGCCACCAGCGCTGCGACGGCCGCCGCAGCCCACCTGGCGGCGACCGTCACCGCCGAGTATCCGGGCTTATGGCCCGAGACCGTGCGGGGGCTGCTCGTACATTCCGCCCGGTGGACGCCGCAGATGGAGGCGCAGCTCGCCACGGCAGGCGTGAGTCGGCGCATGCGGGCCAATCTCATCCGACGGTACGGCTTCGGTGTTCCGACCGCCGAGCGGGCGCTGCGTAGCGCGACTGACGCCCTGACGTTGATCGTGCAGGATACGATCCATCCTTTCCGCCGGGGTGCGCTCCGGGAGATGCACCTCCACGACCTGCCCTGGCCCCGCGATGAGCTGGCCAGCCTGGGCGACGTTCCCGTCACCATGCGGGTCACCCTCTCCTACTTCATCGAGCCCAGCCCGACCAGGCGGGGATTCCGGCGGCGCTATCGGTACGCTTCGCACCAGCTTCGGTTCGATCTGCGGGAGCCGGACGAGAGCAACGATGAGTTTCGCAAGCGCATCAACAAGAGGGCTCTCGCCGAGGAAGAGGAGCGCCCGACCCGCAGCTCGGACGCCCACGGATGGTTTGTGGGCAGCGAGACCCGAAATCGGGGCTCGCTGCATAGCGACATCTGGATAGGAACGGCAGCGGAACTCGCCGCCCGCGGGTTTGTGGCCATCTATCCGGTCACTGGATGGTGGAAGGAGCTGCAAGCCCGCGACCTGAGTGAGATCGGCGCCCGGTATGCCTTGCTGATTTCCATCGAGACGGCTGAGGAGGGGGTCGACATCTGGACACCCGTGGCGATCGAGGCCGAGGTGCCCCTCACGGTGATCGCCACCTGACATCAAGTCGCGGGCCCGATCGCCTGTGGGTGCCGGGAACCTCATCCGTCACCTTCGGTGATCCCCAAGCACGGCCGGGTCTAATGTCGAGGGGCCGGATCATTGCAGCGGTCCCGGGTCGTGGTGGCTCCAGTGGGCCCCGCCTTGGCCAACGGGTTCTGCGCCGCCGCCGGAGATCGGGCTGCGTGGCCCCAACGGCGACTGCTCCCTTCGAACTCGTGGGTCTGACGGATGACCTTTTGAGGGGACCACGTAAGTCGGTCCAGTCTGAGTGAGCGTTGCTGCTGACTGAATGCCTTGGCGAAGGCCGCTGGTGGTTGATAGTTGAGAGCGCTGTGTGGTCGCGGGTGATTGTAGGACCAGCACCAGTCGGCATAGAGCACCTGGGCTTCCAGGATCCTGTCGAACATCTCCCGGGCGAAGAGTTCATCGCGGGCTCGGCTGTTGAAGCTTTCGACGTAGGGGTTCTGCGAGGGAGATCCGGGCTCGATGTAGCTGGTGTTGGCGCCAGTCTGGCGGCACCAGTTGCGGATCGCCCGGGCCACAGACTCCGGCCCGTTATCGCAGCGGATGCACTCCGGAGCGCCGCGGAGGAGGCGGAGCCGGTCGGGCTCAACCACCACGTCGTCCGCAATGATCGAGCGGCCCAACAGCCCGCCAACGCTCTCCCTGGGGAACTCGTCGCACATCGAGAGCACCTTGAAGGGCCTGCCGTCCGAGGTGGTGTCGAACATGAAGTCCAAAGCCCACACCTGGTTGGGCCGTTCCGCCTGCAGCCGGCTGGCCGGCACCGTGCTCTGGCCCAGCCGGCGCCGCTTGGGACAGCGCTGCGGCACCCTGAGCCCCTCATTCTGCCAAAGCCGCTGCACCCGCGTTTGATTCACCTTCCAGCCCTCTTCCCGTAACACCGCTCCGGCCCATCTGGAGCCCCAGCGGGGGCGTTCTCGTACCTGAGCCGGCGCAGCTCCTCGGCGACCTCTTGGCCTTCACCCAGCAGCCGGTCCGCCTCTAGGAGCATGCGCACGATCTGCTCCGGCGTGTGCTTCCTGCCCTTGATCCGAGCTCCTCCTGGACCTTTTGGACCGTTGAGAACCTCGGACGGATCGCAGCTCAACTGGTAGGGCCCCGGTCACGATTCCCCAGGCGCCGCAAATAGCTCGAGCTAAAGGCATTTGCGATGTTCGACAGATCCGTGGGCGCAGCCCCAGAACGAGACGCCGAAGGCGGCCTCCCGGCGTCCTGCTATCGCCTGGTACTCTCGGAGTGGACATCAGGGCGACAGTCGAGGGTGCGGGAGCCGCCGTCTTCGGCGTCTATGGAGCCACAAGTCCCCGGAGCACTCTCGCCAAGCGGTCAAGCTCTACCTGCACCTCAGGCCACGTAGGTGCTGCTCCGCGCAAGACTACATTCGAGGGGTAATCGAGTGCTGCCGTTTCGCACGCGGCCTGGCACTCCTGCTCAAGATCGAGTCCCGTCACTAAGACCCTGGGGTCAGATGCCTCAAGTTTCGTCGCAATCAGTGGTTGGAGGCGGGCTACGTCACTGGGCGTGAGCACTGCTTGCAGATAGTAGTAGAGGTCATAGGCATCTCGCGGAAGGCGGCGCTCCAAGAAAGCGCGGACCTTTTCGGCGCAGCGCTCGATTGCCTGCATTACTCTTATCTCGTAGGTTGCACCGGTGACCTCATTGGTCACCGTGACGGCAACTGGCGGCAGGCACAGCTTCTCGCGCCACGTTACGGACAGTGAGATATTAATCGGTGGCCCACCGGTCAGTGAGTGGCAGGTTATGATCGGTACGGACAAGCTCTTGGTACGCGTGGATTGAGCCGGGGTTGAGTATCTAACGATTCTGCGCGCGGCGGGCGTACTTAGCGCCTCGTCGATCCATGCCGCCTTGATCATTTTATTCGCGTGGGCCTCGCCGATGATGGAGACAGAGTCCAGATCTCTGGAGAATCTCGGGCTACCATCAACCGTAGTCATGATAGCTCCACCCTTGAATATGAGGGCGTCGCCCATTTGTGGATGGCTGACCAACAGGCTCGCAATCTGAGTCAGAGCTGCCGCACGGTCTAAATGTTCGGCCGGAATTTGGAGTTCGTCGGCCAGCGATCGCGCAGCGATTCTCTGGGTGACCGGGCGTGGCCTCGGGCTCATACGGCACTCTCGGCCAGGATCGCCTCTTTCGAGGTAGACGTAATTACTCGCCAGCTGCTATCCAGCACACGGGACCAGATGCGCCCAAGTGATGTGTAGTCGTTGTTGGAGCGAGCGAGATGTCTGAGCCTGTTCGATGGCTCTGCCCCAGCCCCCTCCAAGCAATATCCAACACGTCGGGCTAGGGACGGAGACCCACGCTTGATCGCCATGGCGTCAAGCCGTCCGAGCTGGCCCGGCTCTACCCCCCCCAAAGTTCGCATAGCGCGAATCACCTCCGAAGGCATGAGGGGTTGACCAGCGTCTTCAAGACAGTCAAAGAGCGCCTGGGCCGGACTAGCCACCCGACCGATGGTGGATCCAATCTGTCGCTTGCGACTTCGAGCCCGGGCAATGCGGGCGGGGGAAGCAACAAAACAGATGGTCTGCTGTCGGTACCGAACGGAGCGGCGATGGTCATTCGACACCACATCTATTTCACTGGCCACCTGATCATCTAGTCCGTACAGCCCCAACGCAGCCCTCCCAGTGAGGTACCCGTCTGGCGCCAACATGAGAGCAAGCTCGATCGCTGCTGGCAGACGACCGTCCAAGCGAGGTGCTAGGTACACATCCCTGTAGAGCCTCATGACTCGTTGGGAACGAACGAGCCGCCTTAGAGCCCACATCGGAAGAGGGGGCGACTGAACCAGGGGGCCATGCTCCAGCAGCCACCCCATCGCCTGCTCCAGGACTGGCCGGCGAAGTAGTCTCTCGACTCCGCGATCTTGAGGGGATATTGTCATATAGGTCATTATAGCATCTTGAAAGCGGATAGCGGCCCAAGATCAGGCAGCCTCTGACCTGGACCAGTGGATAGGCTGGGAGTGGGCCCCGCAACTCCGCCGCCTCAGCTCCCACATCACCTGGTAGTGGGGCACCACCACGCAGAACCGCAGCCGGTGGCCCCGGGACCAGCTGAGGAACCCCGCGCTGTAGATGCCGCTGTCCGCCCGTAGTCGCACCTCCCCATGCCCCTTGGGCAGGGTGCGCAGGGCCCTCAGCACCAGGCGGGGGGCGATCGGCTTGTCGGAACCGGATCCTGACCGCAGCCCCGCGGCTAGCCCCAGGCGACCCTCCGCGCAGCCGGCCTCGCCTGTTGGTCATCTGGGTACCTCCTGGTTGATCGCTCCATCATCCCAACCAGGTGTCCAAGGAAATCGTGGACCAGGGGAAAGGGTCTCTCGCTCTTGGGCCTTGCAACGGATGGGCAGCGGTCTGCTACCGGGGAGGCGGCTTCCCGGATGGCGTTTGTCGACGGTCCACATGTCGTCAAGGAGGGGCGTGCTCAGCACCGACCACGCACAGAAGCGACTCACGAGCGAGTCGGGAGAGAAGGAACTACAGGGACCCCGGAAGGGATGCCTGTGCTACCACTTCGAAAGATCAGCAACCTCAAAGAAGATATGGCAGCGGTCGGGGGCGAGAGTGTCGGCAGATGCTCGAATCTGCTCCACGGCCACTGGGGCAACAACGCCAGCCGACTCAAGCTCGGCGATCAGGGCCTCGAACTGAACGAGAAGCGACGATACCTGCCGCACAAGGTTGCTGACCATAGGCTCTCCTCCGAACACGAGCATGGCGTTGCTGCCGTCGGAGGCATCGAACGCTTCGTCCACGAGGGTGATGTCGTTGCCGATGGTCCCGTCGTCGTGCTGCTGCCACAGGACTCGACCAAGGCGCATGCTCCGGGCATCGTCGGAGACACCTCGTCGAATGACCATGAAGTAGCGGCGGTCGGTAGCACTGCGCGATGCCAACGAACGGAGCGTGTCCGTTTCGTCCTTGGTGAGCTTCGCCTGGAAGGCGACGCAGATAGTGCCGTCGTCGTTCTCCCGCTCTTCGTAGCGGGTCGGCGTGAGGGCGAGTCCTTCGAACTCGACGGTATCGGCCATGAGCTGCTCCGCTTCCTTCCACGTGATC
>DAHVDN010000063.1 GCA_027313505.1 Candidatus Dormiibacterota bacterium | reverse complement strand
ATCCTCCGCCTTCCCACAGCGATCGCATCCTCGGTGCCGACCCCAACTAGTTCCTCCGCCACGATCCGGAACTCGTAGTCAGTCCCCTTGAGCCGGTCAGTGACAGCGAACATCCAGCTATTCTCTGATCTTGCATCCGGTCCCGAAGTATTGGCACCCGGTGCGAGCAGGATTCGCCGGCTCGGTCCAAGGCGTCCCGTGCGCTCTAGGAGTCTCGTGCCGCGCAGATGAGCCCGAAACCAGGCCGTACTGAGCGGACGTGCCACCTCGCATGTAAACCGGCTTCTTGAAAGTGCCCAACAAGACTCTCGGGCCGCCTTCCTGACACGGGATGGTACTCGAACACAACATTACGTACACAACGAAGAGCATCGACTGGTGTGCCAAGCACGATTTCGTACTCCGCACCCTCGACGTCCATCTTGAGCAGGTCAACATCTCCGTCTCGGCCGCCAAGCACCTCTGCGAGGCTGACGGCACAGACATCAATCGCCCGGTATGGGATGGACCCATCTGGTTCGACTACGCTGCTCGTGCAAGTATCTTCAGCCCTTTCAAATAGGTGGACTTTCTTCTGACAAGGATTACCGACCAAGGCGCAGTCGAGGACTTCGACGCTCGCGTGCACATCGTTTGCAGCGAGGTTCGAGCGTAGCGCGCGGGCAGCGACGGGCGAGGGCTCAAGAGCCACACCACGGGCGTCGGGATAGCGGCGAAGGACGGCGAGGGAAAAACCACCGAGGTTGGCCCCGCAGTCGACAAAAAAGCGCACCGGTGCGTAGTCGCCCACGCGGTAGCAGTCGGCTCCGAGAGTCTCTACGAGAGTTCGCCATGATCGGTCCCCTCGAGGAATCACCAAACGAAGGTCGTGTCTTGTACGCCAATTGATGGTGTATCGCAGGCCTAGGTATCGTTGCGCGAGCAATTGCATCACCACAAGAGGCCAGTTGGTAAGTTCAGCCCTCAAGAAGCCAAAGGCCTGCCACAATGAACCGGATGCCTCGAGCGTCTCAGCGTCTCCGAGACCGAGCGTCAACTCGCTTGTCACCCACTGACCTCCTTCGTCTTGGCATTGGGCGAGGCACAACCACGGTTGTGCCAGACGAACTCCCTCACCGTTGTCTAGTTCATGATCGAAGTCTAGCGCGCCTCAAGCCTCCTGGACCGACCCGACAGCCGTCGTGCACCAGGGTGGTTATCTCGCGGCTCAATCGCTGGCCTGGATGTACCCCTGCCAACGCTTCGCCATAGCCCTTGCGGGCGCTGACGCATGGCTTGGGGTCACCGTGGGTCGCTGGTCCCACCATGTAGAGCGTTTCCATCTCCTTCTCTATGTCGGGTGATCCCGGCGCACCATGGGGCCCTCCTTCCACGTTCGTGGCACACTCCAGAGACCTGGACACCCATGCCGTCAAGTCCGCCTCGTGTGCCGCTCATCAAGTTACTTCCGAAGAGGCACCCCGATCGAACCAGAGCAGTCCCGTATCCGCTAGCTCCGCAAAGTAGCGGTGACGGACCATCCGAAAGCCAGCGGCTGCAAGTGCTTCGACGATGTCGGTGAAGTGATGGCCGTGTAGGGGATGGTACTCGACAACGATCCTACGTACCCGGACAAGTGCCTCAGGAGACGTCTCCCTCATGATCTCGTACTCCGCACCCTCCACGTCGAGTTTCAGCAGGTCCACCGCGCCAGCGGACGCCAAGATAGAGCTTAGCGAGACTGCCGGTACCTTCTCCCAGTGGCCTGCCTTCCTATCCCGGACGGCGCTCTCGATGAGCGTGCTGCACGGGGAACCAGTTGCGTCTACCCAGAACTGGACGTCCCCGACGTCAGACGAGCCCACGACGGCGCAACGATGTGCGTCAATCTTGCCCAGTGCTGAGTTCGTTCGCAGATTCTGGACAAGCAGTTCATACGCGCGTGGCGATGGCTCGAAGGCACTGATTCGCACCCCCGGAAACAATTCGGTGGCGCGTAGAGCGAAGACTCCTACGTTGGCCCCGATGTCAAGGATGTGGGCGGGAGCAGGACTCAGTGACTCAAGGCGGTACTCATCGTGAAGAAATATCTCCCGTACAGGGAACGAACTCCCATCGCCAGCCGTGACAAAGACTTTCCCGGAGCGGGATCGCCAGGCAATCGGACGATGAACGTGGAGATAACTCTCGACCGCGAGCAGCAGCACGGGCATGTACCAGTTGGAAAACCGGCGGCGGATCGCAAACGCGGTTTCGAGCTTCGAGAGCGGAACTTTCTGTACCTCTTCCACCACCGGCGAGTCACGTCGCCCACCGGCAGCCTTGAGCGGGCCCAACGGGCCGCCCTCTGCTCTGGGGTCGGTCTGCGTCACGCTACTTCTCCATCCTCGGCTAGGAAGGGTTGCTTCCTTTCCCGCATCTCTCGATCGTTCTGCACCTCTTGATACAAGTGGTCTCACCTCCTCACTGCGACGACTTCATCCCGGCTTCGAGGTGCGCGCTTGCCCGGGCCTGGCGAGCGGCCGCAGCCCCATCCCGCCAAGGTTGGTGTCACCAACCAAGACCCAAAGACATCTATCACAGCGGCGGACAGCCCTGACAGCCAGAAGAAGCTCGCTGTCGGGCGAGCAGTGCTGCACCCTAGCGCCGCTCATGTGAATGCTCAGCACCGCCAGCCGCGAAGCCATCACCTCGGTTTCGGCTACATCCCAAGATTCCGAGCGCGAGATCGAGACGAAGCGGTCCATCGATCTGGAGAACTCGGGCAAGCGATCCCGCGGCACCCAGCCGAGGAACGTTGTAGACTGTTCAAGACTCGGACGGCCTACGGGGCCCTCCAGCGGCACGCACCTCGGCCCACCACCGATGGGCAGCTGCGGGTATGCTCCGCTCCGCTGAAGTGGCGCGAAAGCTTCGATCACCTCACCGACGACCCCGCGATCCGCCAAGCCGATCGCTCGTTGTCGGACCGCGTAAGTGGGGGGCGAAGCTGAGTAGAGTGGGTTGAAGAGCGATCCGGAGGGGAGAACCCATGGCCCCATTAGTATGAGGGTCCTGTCCCCCACCACTACAGACCGCTCTGCCCAGTCGGTGCGGAGTTGCTTCGAGACGCCGCCCATTCGACCTGGAGGGTCATAAGACGGACTGGCGAGGCAGACACGGCTCTTCTCACAAGAAGGTCCGGCCCGGCAGGCCCATTTGTCACGATTACAGCAGCTGCGCCCAATTTCGCTTCGGAGAACCCGCCATGCATACGGTCGGCGAGCGTGGTGCGAACTGAACCTATGATCATCCCCGTCGGAGCATGCAGTCCTGCATGTGCCGGGCCATCGAGATTCTTGAAGGTTAGCACAGCGCCGGTCCCGATCTGAGGAACCTGTCCAGAACCCACGAGGAAGGGCACGTCTCGTCGAGCCACGAGCATCGGCAGCAAGATGAAGTTGCAACGCACCCCAACGGGCCTTCAGGAGCTCACCAAGTTGGCGTTCGCGGGCATCGGGTAGGGAACTACGAATGGTGCAACCCGGAACGGTACCGCGACCCGTGTGCTTCGCTGGCCAAGCGCCACCGTACCGGGTAAGGGATCCGCGCGATCTCTCTGCACGAACTGGCCGGAGGTCAGGCGGAAAGCCTCTACAGTAGCCCAACCGATCAGACCCCCACGTCGACCTCTTGGTAGATGGCGAGTAGCTTGGCTGCCACGGCCGAGGGAGCGAGCTCGGCCTCAACAAACGCGCGCGCCCTAGCCAGGGCGGGCTCGAACGAGGCGTGCTTGCCCATTACTTCCTCCAACCGCCGTGCGAGCTCCTGCGTGTCTCCCCAGCGGTATAAGAGGCCGCAGCCTGTCACAGCCACCAGCTCATCGGATGCGCCCCGGGCGAGGATCGGGACCGAGCCATGCAATGCTGCCTCAGATAGTACGAGGCCCTGGCCCTCACTCCGCGAGCACAGGACCACTCCAGCCGATTGGGAGTACCAGCGCCGAAGGTCGGCCGTTGGCAACGCACCAAGGAAGCAAACACGCTCCTCGACCCGTAGGTCGTGGACGAGTGACACCAGTTTGGCACGGTAGCCCTCGTCCACACACGGTCCTATCACCATGAGACGAGCCCGGGGCACTCTTGCCAACGCGGTGATGGCATGCTCGATGTACTTGAGGGGTGTTACGCGGCCTACGCTCAAGAAAAGGTCGAGGTCTCGGGCGCTACCAACATCGATGCCTCCATCCGAACCCTTCAACGGCACCGGGGCCCTCAGCAGCCTGATGCGCCCCGGCGGTACGCCGACGCGCTCCATCGCTAACTGCTCCCTCTCGTTCAGGCAGAGCACCGCCGAGAACCTCGACACGAGCGACCTGGATACAGTCCTGTCCGCCAGCAACCGCAGGCTGCGCACGAGACCAGGTGGCTCCCCGGGCACCTGTGACACGTTTCCATGAGGCTGCAATACAGCTACTCGGCGCCTCTCTGACAATACGGTCGCCGCAACGAGCAGGCGGTGGAAACCAAGCACATGCAGTACGGAACAGTCTTCCGAGACACGCGGCCTGAAGCAGACAACCCGGCTCGGGGATCGGTACCGGCGAACACTCAGTCCACCGTCCAAGTAGAGCGTGACCCCCGCGAAGATCTTACGATCGGGTCCGCCATACCAAGAGGTGTGCACCTCGACCTCCACGCCGTGGTCCTCGACGAGTGACTTGGCCATCTCCCAAGCCGCCGTCTCGGCCCCACCGGTATAGGGATAGAAGTATGGGGCCACGAACGCCACCTTCACCCTTTGCCCCTGACTTGTGTCACGCGGCACCCGCACCTACCCTATCGAGGACTGCACGCACCGCGGCGCTCGTCCGGTCCCACGAGTAGTTCCGGACCGTCCTCTCGAATGTCTTGATAAGTTGCTCTCGAGCCGAACCACAGACCACCGTTTCGATGACTCCACGTGCCACGTCGGTCGGATCATAGGGGTCCACATAACTCACCGAATCCCCATAAACTTCACGAAGCACAGGAATATCCGAGACCACACTCGGAACTCCGTACAGCATAGCCTCTAGGGGAGGCAGTCCGAACCCCTCGTACAGGGAGGGATAAATGAATAGACTTGCGCCGGCATACAGGTCGGCGAGCGCCGAATCTTCCAGATAGCCGGTGTATCTAATGCGGGGGGCCCCCCTCGTCGAGGCATTGCGCGAGAAAGTCCGAGAACTTGGCGCTCCCACAATAGCCAGCTCCAGATCGGGCACATCTCGAACGACATATCTCCAGGCCTCAATCAGGGTGCCCAGATTCTTCCGTGGATCGCACAGGCCGTACGCGATCGCGTACGGAGCACGGCAGCGAGCTGACTTGGAGTGTCTCGCACCGATAGGAGAACTAGTAACAGCGTCGCTGCGGTTCACACCCCCGAGCCTGCTGGCGCCCGGATAGATCACGATCACCTTGTTCGGGTCGATGCCGAAATGGGCAAGTAGTCGATCCTTGGAGAAGGCAGAGTCTGTTATTACGTATGCAACAGAGCGCACCAGCCATGGCACCACGCTGCGAAATACCATGCGGACACCCTGTGAGAACCATTCAGGATGGTCGAGGACGGCCATGTCATGGATCGTGACCACCTGATTGTGCACTCGAACGGGACCCAGGTTGGCAGGACTCCACAGCACGTCATACCGCCCAACATGTCGAGGCAGCTTCAACTGCTCCCACAGTTGGCCTCGAAGCGAACCATACTCTGGCCTACTGGGAGCAACGAGCTTCATGTCCCGCGTATTCAGTCGCTTGCTGATCTCTCGAGAATATCGACCGAGCCCGCCTGGTTGGAAGAGTAGGCGCGCGTTCACAACATACATGGCGTGAACCGAGCCGCGCGTGGGCTCCACATGTATTCGTGACGCCACCCCCGGCATCGCTCTCGGTATCCTCTGGGTGAAACCACCCACCCCCTCATTCGCACGCCAGCCTTCCCGAAGCTGGTCGCTTCGACGTGACATTCGCACGTGTGAGTGCGCAATCCAGATCCGGGCCCCACTCCCCGTGGGTTGCTCGTGTTCCTCACGGGGTCCCCGGGCGCGGCGTTGAGACTCGAGGAGGAGCTAAGCGCTCGTACCACGCAGTTGCGGAAGTCTGGACGGAGCGCTTGGATGGCATGCCCCTGCTTCCGATGGCATGGTTCAGTGAAGACGTGCGCCGGACCACGCCGCGCACCGCGTAGCCCTTGCTGAGGAGGAGCTGCGCTAGGTACGAACCGTCCTGACCCGTGGTGCCCGCGATCAGCGCGACAGCCAATTCAGTGGTCCTCGTGAGAATGCCGCTCGAATGCGAAGTGGCCGGAGTAGATGGGAGCCGTAGGGTCCCGGTGGCGGGGTGGAAAGGCGGCGTCGCGTGAGGCCGGCCATAGGGCCGGGCTGACGGGCCGGTCCAGTTCGCCGGGCAGATCCCCAGCGGCCTGGGCCCAAGTCGATTCCCGAGCGCGTTGCTCGGCCACCCCGGAGACGTGAAGACGGTCGTGGTCCTGGGGCAGGCGGCCAGTGGGCCAGCCCATCCGCCTACGACCAGGTTCAGCAGGACAGTGTCCAATCATCTAGATCGCCCACTGTCCACTGGCGCAGGCTGAAGAGCGGCCAGACTCTTGCTAGGGTCGCCTTCGTCCAAGACCGTGAGCCAGCGGTTGGCGACGGCTTCCCAGGCATAGGCCCGTGCCCGCTCGGCGGCCGCCTGCGACAGACCCGCCCAACGCTCTGGATCTGCCAACAGTCTCACGGCCGCCTCGGCCAGAGCGAATGGGGTGGGATCTGTGAGGACACCGGTCACTCCATCGACGATCGCATCCCGAAGTCCGGGAATCCGATAGCCCACGACTGGGGTTCCATGCGCCGCCGCCTCCATCGCCACGATCCCCCAGCCTTCAAGGGTCCCAGGCATCAGCATCAGATCCGCCCGGCCCAGCATCTCAGCTTTCATCGACTCAGGTACGAACCCGTGGACGGTTACCCCTGGAGCCCGTTGCTGTCGTAGTCTCTCGGCGAGATACCCGTCACCGACCACATCAAGTGTGGCGGTGGGCAGCGCTGCTCGGATCTGAGCGAAGGCCGCCAGGGCTTCCAGCGGGCGCTTGCTGGTGACGAGGCGACCCAGGAAAATAATGCGCGGAGAGGCGCCAAGGCGGCGACTCACCGGCGCTGGTGGCAGATCGATGCCGGGCGCGATGACGCCTAGGACTGGGACTCTGCTGGCCATCAACTTGGCTTCGGTGGAGGGAGAGATCGTCATGACTCGGGCCGAACGCATCTGACGGGTCCAGTGCGGCTCAATCAGCCAGCGACCGATCCAGCTGATCGGCGGGACAAACTCCTGGCACCACAATTGTCCCGCGCCTTGGTAGTACACGATGATCGCCCGCCCACCGACAATTGCGCTGGCGAAAAACGGACGGGTGCTGACGGATTCCACAATCCGGTCATATTCGTCGCCGTGGGCACGAAGGTAGCGGCGCACGCCGCTGAAGAACCTCACCGAATCCGCGATCCGGGTGTAGGTGCGAAGGTAGCGCTGCGTAGGCGGCAGCGTGGAGCGGTGGGGACCGATCGTGAAGACACGGAATTCCGGCGGCTGAAGGTCGCCGCCGATCCTCGCTCCCTTGCCTGCAGGCGGAACGAGCATCTCCACCGAATGTCCCTGAGCCGCCCATTCAGCCGCGAGCCGAGTCACATAGACCTCGGCGCCCCCCGCCAGTGGGTCGTCGGGGTGCTTCCAGTTCAGGATGAGGATTCTCATGGCTCCCTCCGTGCGGGACTGGAGGGCAATCGGACTGTGGACTCCTCCGCGACACCTGGGGCCAAAGTGCCTTCCCGGCGCCGGGAGACGATGGCAGCTGCGACGACCAGACCGACACTCAGCGTGAGCGCCAAGACCGGTCCGGCGGCGAGGAGGGTGGCGGTGTGACCGACCATCCCATCCCATCCCAACTCCAAGAGCAGGGCCGAGCCCAGGAAAGCCAGCGTGCGCCGCATCGCCCAGCGGCGCGCGAGAGCGGCCCAGCAGGCGAAGGTGGCGCAGGCAGTCGCCGTGGCCGAGATGGCCAGCACCAAGAGCAGCCCGCGCGACCCGCTGAAGTGGCTGCCGTAGAGCTTCGAGATCAGAAGGGGGCCCACTGCCGTCAGGATGATGAGCCCAACGAGAGCGACGCCCAGGGTCCCCAGAGCCCCGACGAAAATCGGGGATCTGTGCCGGTGGCGGACGATGGTGGGGTAGAAGGCCGTGACCAAGGGAGCGGTGACCCAGATGATCCCGCCTGCCAGCAGCTGGCTGGCGGCGAAATCCCCGGCCGCCGCCGGGCTCAGGAGATGCCGAGAGAACAGCAGTGGCACTCCCCAGATGGTCCACAACCCTCCCGCGATGAGTGACCCGACGATTCCAGAGCGCTGGATCCCGCCCGACCGGGGCCCTTGAGGCGGGGCCACCGCTCGGTTGATGGAGTGGGGCGAGTAGAGCAGGATGGCCAGTCCCAGGAGCAGCGAGCCCAGGCCCGGGACGATCGAGACCAGGACGCTGCCGTCGACGGCCGCCCCCCCATGGCCGACCAGGAATCCCAGGCCGAGCCGGAGCGCCCCAAAGCCGACCATCAGGCCGGCGATGACCCTGAACCGTCGCAGTCCGACCAGGAGGCCACCAACCGCGGCGCCAGCCACGCTGACCGCGGCCAGGACGGTCACGATCAGGACTGGCAGCGGGGACGAGAGGTGGAGGAACTGCGCGATCGGCCAGGCCAGCAGAGCCAGGACCAGGGTGGGCATAACCCAGGGCAAGACCGAGCGGAACGCCATCCGCACCAGGTCAGGAGCCGGCCTCGGCGTCAGCGCCGCCTCCCGCGCAACCCCGTACTGAAGGCCGGTCGCCAGCAGTCCAGCGACCGTGCCCAGCATCAGCAACGGCCCTATCGCTCCGTATGCACTGACCCCGCCCCCTCTGGCGACCACCACGTTGAAAAGGAGGTTGAGGACCCCCGCAACACCCCCAGCCACTACCAGCAGCATCCCAGCGCTCGCCGCCTGCCTCACTTCGCTCCGAGGCGGGTTGATCCGTGCTGCCAAGTCAGGCTCCACCTGAAACAGATGGGCAGGTATCCCCCGCACCAGCGCGTCCGGATCGCCGCGTGCGCTCGGACGGCCTGGGCGGACGGCCGCAATCACGGACTCGGTTTGCTCTCATGGGACGGATCGTGATCACCCGCATGAGATCGGCCCTACGCCGGGCCGTGGAGCCATTGGCCAGTCTCGACTGAGGGCAGCGATGGCGTGCCACCGGCGCCGGACTCACTCCCAACTCGATATCGCTCACCGGGATCAGGAAGGGGAGCCGCTCCAGGAGCTCGGAGGGGAGCATCTGGATCCGGCAGAGCCGGGTGCGGGGCCCCTCGCACAGGAGGCCGCGATGGCTGTGCGCCACCACGCGGGCCCCGAGCTGGCCACGCCGCCGGGCCTTCTCTCCGATCTCCTCGGTTGGGTTCTCCCCGTCGGCGTGGGTTCTGCGCTGGTACACATCTGGTGGCGAAGTCTGCCCATTCACTGCCACTTGAGGCCCAGATCGCTGGATCGAGGGCGCAGGCCGGGGGCTCTTCCGATGTGAGCCGCAGCCGCTCTTCGGCATCGACGTGGAGAAGGTGGCGGGTCACGACCAGAGTCCATCCTGGTGGCCGGGGACAATCACCCTGCGCCTTGGTCGAGCGCTGACGCCGCCCGGGCAGACCCTAGGGGCTCGAACAACAGGCCACTCCCTCCGCGTCGGTCGCCGGTGCCGGCCACGGCGGATCCGGGACACCTCCAACGAGCACCGCCTAGAGAGCCGCAGCCGAGCATTCTCGTCAGATGCCAGAGACGAGAGTGGGCTCTGCCGGCGAGCCGTCATCCTTGAGCCTCCGGCCCCAGACCCGATTCGGGCCCCGACACAATCGCCGGCTTGGCGATGACTGCAGGCGGAGTTGGTTTGGCCGTCACAGGTCGGCGGCAAGTGAGGGTCACGGTTGGGCCTGCGTCCGGCTGCATCGACCTCATCTCTCGCTGCGGGTGGGCTGGACCGACTCAGTGAAGAATGTTGCACCGACCAGGGACGCGCCCCGCCGTCGGCGCAACTGCCAAAGGTTGATCAGCATCTGACCTCCGTCTGTCAGGGGATTGACCTTGGTGCCAGGCGCGTTGCGCCAGGCCACCCCGACCTCGGCGACCTTGATCCCTTTGAGGCGTGCCCGCAGCAGGACCTCGGCATCGAAACCGAAGCGCAGAAACTCAAGCTCCCGAAAGCACGCATCAGCTGCCTCTGCAGTGAACAGCTTGAAGCCGCACTGAGTGTCCCGTAGCCCTGGCAGCACCAGTAGCCGCAGCAGGCAGTTGTAGCTCTTGCCCATCAGCTCACGATGGAGTGGCTGGTGGCGTTCCACCCTGGAGCCCGGGACAGCTCGTGACCCTATGGCGACCCCCACTCCTGCGTCGAGCTGAAGCTCAAGCTTGGACAGCTCTTCTAGCGGGGTTGACAGGTCGGCATCGGTGAAGAGTCGGCGCCTGCCGCTAGCCGCCAGCATGCCGGCTTGGACAGCGGCGCCCTTGCCTTGATTGCGGGAGAGTGAGATGAGCTTCAGCTGCGGCCACGAATCGGCATATTCCCGCACCACCGCCGGAGTCCGGTCCCCGCTGCCATCGTCAACCACCAGCACCTCAAAGGGGCGCTCGGAACCGTCGAAGAACTCGCGGATCCGACGGAGCGAGAGAGGCAGCCTGGCCTCTTCGTTGAAGGCAGGCATTACCACGGTCAGCGATGGCTGCTGGCTGGTCACAGAGGCAACCTCGGCCGACCAGGAGAGACCACGACGAAGCCGGCCATCACGCGGGGGCAGCCGCAAAGGCACCTTGGCCTGATACGCCCCATGGCCAGACCACCGCCTCGAACCCAACACCCGGAGCCCCGGCTCGCGGGGCACTTGACAGAATGGGCTGCTCGCCCGCCATCCGCCCAATCTCCCCGGCGGAAACCTCCATGTCCGAGTCTATGAAGGTCACCAGTCGCCCCCTGGCCTGGGAGATCCCGTAGCGGAGGGCGAAACCCTTGCCCCGATTGCGGGAGTAGCCGAGGGTGACCACCTCGGGGAGGTGGACGGCCCGCGCGGCCGCGAAGGTCTCGGCATCTCCGTCCGCCACCACCAGCACCTCGAAGGAGATGCCGGTCTTCGCCAGGGCCGAGGTGAGCTGACCGAGGTTGGCGGCTATCGCCTCCGCCTCGTGATAGGCCGGCATGACGACGCTGATCTCCGGGACGCGCTCGCGCCCGGCCCCCTCCACCTCTGGGGTGGGGGAGCTGTCACTCATGCCGGCGGGCCCCGAGCTGTGCCCTGCCCCGGAGGGACCAGGGGGCTGTGGCGGGTCTACTGAAGGTGGCGTGAGCGCCGACTTGGTGCCCGTCCGGAAGTGGGGCGCCCGGACCACAGGCGGTGCGGTCTCCCGCGCCAGGTGAGGAGGGTGGGAGCACACGGGGTGTGGCAGCTCGCGCTGCGGTACCACTCATCCAGCCGCCGCCTGCGAGGCTCCGGGCGCAGTACGGAGGCTTCGTGGGCGACTGCCCCAATCCATGCCGCTGCCCCTCACCGTGCATGACGGAGTCCTCCCCATGCCGATGCCGGACCAGGCTCGAAGCCCGAACTCAGTCCTACTTGGATGCGTCACTCGCGAGTATCTGACCCACCTCTGGCGAAGTCAACCCTAAGCGCCGACGGTATACGGGATTGTCACCTACGAGGAGTCCCTTCGAGCCGGCAGCCCGCTGGCGCGAGGAGCTGGTGGCGGGAGCTCTCAGCCCTGGACCACCACCAGCCCGGGGAGCTGGCCGCTGCGCACCGCAAAGCCGCAGCCGAGCAGGGCACTGGCCGCCTGCTGACCGCCGGGGGCGGGCTCCACTATCACCCAGTTGTAGCCCAGCCGCCGGATCCCCCGCGCCAGGGCGCAATCGGGGGCCAGGGGGTGGAGCGCCAGCTGGGTCAGGTTGCCCGGGGTGCTGCCCTCGGTCACCGCCCCGGGGATCTGGAGGTCGTTGGGCGAGGTCAGATGACCCGGGAAGTAGACGGTGGCGGGGTTGGCCGTCAACAGGTTGCCGGTGAAGGGGAGCTCCTCGTAGAGGGTCCAGGGCAGCACCAGGATCGGAGCGCCGGCGGGGACGTGGTCCTTTATGTAAGTCGCCGCCCGGCTCCAGCCGCTGGGGTACTGCGCCGGGCGGACGGTGGCCGGGAGCTCCCGCAGCATCCCCGCCCCGGCGGGCAGGAGGGTGGCCGCCACCATGGTCAGCGCCAGCCCCCGGGCCCAGCCGGCCCGCCCCGGCGAACGCGCCAGAAAGTCCACCGCCGCCGCCCCGAGGACCACCAGCG
>DAHVDN010000062.1 GCA_027313505.1 Candidatus Dormiibacterota bacterium | reverse complement strand
AAGACGCTCTTGCTGATCTCGAAGAGCTTGATTGGAGCGGGAGACGGGTCTCGAACCCGCGACCTTCTGCTTGGGAAACAGACGCTCTCCCCCAAGCCTCCCAATTGCCTCGACCGGATCTCAACAACAGCGTCTGTTTAGGTAAGGCGCTGCTCTGGACCGTCTATCGCGCACCCGTCTTGACCTTCTATGCCGAGGAGTAATCCGAGGTGCGGGGACGCGGCTCGGGGGGTCGGCGATCCACCATCCGGGCCGGCCGGGCGAGTCACCGGTACTGACGCGTCTGAGCCTCTCGGATCTGAGCCCGCACATTCTCCGGGAGCTCGACGACGATCACCTCCACGTTCGAGTCCCGGAGCGCCTGCGCGTACCAGGTTCGGGCCGGGGTAACAAAGGGCCGAGCGGCTTCCTCGTCGGCGAAGCACAGGATCAGCCGGGGGCGGGAATCGAATCGGCCGGCGGCCAGCTGCAGCTTGAGGGCGTCGGCCAGGACCTTGTTGCGTTGACCTCCCCTTGGCGCTCCCTGGTGCGCCCAGGCCTCGACCAGAATTGGCGGGTCCTCGGAGAAGCCGTCGACCTCTACTTCTCCCCCATCCACTAGGGGGATCCGATGGGACCTGAGCTCGGCCCTGAGGTGGGTGCCCAGCGCGGAGAGCATTGCGCTCTCAGCATCCCTCTGGATGGCGCTGTCGCCGGGCGGCCTTGACAGCACCTCGGCGTGGGCGGTCCCCGTCCCCGGCCGGCTCACCTGGCCCGGCCCGGCAGATGGTCCAATCGGGGCAGTGGCCTCCTGGCCAGTTCCCACCACGCCAATCGGATTGCCTTTATGCACCCCGCCAGCCTACCGCTGGGCCAGTGCCCAGGGGTGCGGTGGTCGTGACCCCGCGCGATATGCACCATGCCCGACCTAAGCTGGTCGAGATCGGAGAGGCGTGACCGGGAAGTGAAGCTCAGCGGTGCGAATGGGGCAGGACACCTCACTTGTGCAAGGTGAACTGGCAGCGTCAGAGGACATGGGGGGCAAAGCCGGCATGAGCTCGCCGTCATCGCCGGACGCAACCATGTCCCGCCAACGTGATCTCCAACGCAGGTCCAGATCGACGAGGCGTCACGCCGAAGCCTCGTCGAAATAGGCTGAGGAGACACCCAGCTCGATTGGGCGACGGGCCGAGGCAAGCCCTTCTCCCGGACCTGCCGACGCCCCCAGCCGACCTCCCTGCGACCTAGGATCCATCCAAAATGGTCCAGAGCGCGCATGGCAATCCGGCTCAGGGGGCCCCTGCCGCCTGCCAACGGAGCGAGCCCCCGCAAACAGGGACGCCCGCCGCTGCGCCGGGCTGGACGTGCCTGGCTCCGAGCGGTCCGCAATGGGGGTGCCTCCGACCCACCCTCGGCTGAGATCGGGCCGCCTCTCTCAGCCACCGGTCCCAAAGGAAATCCATTTGGAGCTCTCACCCCAAAAGCTACTGCTTGGCAATTCCGTCTCGCCACCCCGCATGTCCCGCCGCCAGATGTACCATCGCCAGGTAAAATGCCCCACCAACCTAGCACCCGAAGGACGACATACCAGAGCCTCTCAATCGGTGGCCCGATGGCGGAGAAGGACCCGTTGCTAGCGTCTGCCTTTCTCGACAATGGCACGTACTCGGCGATCATCTCTCCAGACGACCATCATTGGTTCCTCATTGGCAGAACGGGAAGCGGCAAGTCAGCGGCGCTGTACCAGCTTGAGGCGGACAAGCCCGGCAAGGTTGCACGGATTAATCCGGCTGAGCTTGCATTCAGGCATATCACCAATCAAGACGCGGTTCGGACCCTTCTCTCGCTAGACGTTCGCCTCGAGCCTTTTTTCCATGCACTGTGGCGCACGCTGATCCTTTGCCAAGTTGTGCGTCATCGGTATCAAAGTCCGACCGACGACGTAAAGCGCGGTCTTTTCGAGCGGCTCCGAGGAGCGCTGCGCCGCAATCCGTCGACCGCTGCGCGACTTGCATACGTGGATCAGCTTGAAGCGAGCTTTTGGAAGACTACCGAGGATCAGATTCGCGAGCAGGTGGACACGCTAGTAAAGACGGTCAAGGCGGAAGCCGGACTGAACTTCCCGGCGTTGCCCGTGAGCCTGTCGGGCGAGGCGGAGGAGACCACAATCTCAGAGACCCGCGCCCAGCTTCGGGAGAGATTTCAGAAGGTCGTCAACGATCAGGTGGTATTCCAGCTTGCGAGCATTGCCTCCAACCTCGCTGAGGAGGCGCTAGAGTCGGACCAAAACTTCACCTACCTGGTGATTGATGACCTAGACCTCACGTGGGTCGAGGACAGTCTGGCTAATGTCCTCATCAAGTGTCTCCTACAGGTGACCCTAGAGATGCAGCGAGCTCGACACCTCAAGATCTTGATTGCACTGCGTACGAATATCTTTGATCAACTCGCGGTCGGTAGGCAGGCTAGGGGCGGGCAGGAAGAGAAGCTCAGGGCAACGGCGATGTATTTGGGTTGGACACGAAACAACCTTAAGGAGATGGTAAACCTCCGGCTGGCGGCGGAGAGTAAAGAGTTGCGCATCGTGCCGGTGCTCCAACTGAGGACTATTCTTCCGCCCTCCCAGAAGGGCATCTCACCCTTCAACTACATACTGAACCGGACCTTAATGAGACCACGCGATGTCATCCTTTATTTGAACCACTGCCTCGCGCAGTGCACACCCCAGAAGCCTCGCATTTCCTGGGCGCTCATTAGAGACGTCGAGCACGCCTACTCTGTCGATCGGCTAAGTGCGTTGAGGGACGAGTGGAACGACCCTTACTACGACATTGCGCGCGTTTTCAACCTGTTTCGGGGCCGGCCATGGGCTTTCGGTGTGGCGACTCTGGAGGACATCTGCGACGATGTCGCTCTGCTACTCAAGGAGAGCGAGTTTGGTGGCGCGCAGCCGGCTTTCGCGGGCTCAGCTTGGCTGACGCCCCTCTGCGAGCCGCGTTGGGCCCCCGGCGCCTATCGCCTCACCTGGAAGGAACGGTCCGAGCCGCAATGCGAACTGCTGTTCCATATCGGCTTCCTGGGGTTCATCAGGCGCCCAGGCCAGGACGCCGAGTACGGGCAAGATCCCGCTGCGGCGTTTGACGTTGTCTACGATTCCCTCGACGATCAGGCGCTCTTCTCGGTTCACCCTGCCTTCCGAGCCGCCCTCGGCATGGTGGCTCCCGGAGGTAGCTCGGACTCGCCGAGCCTGCCTCGTGGTGAGCTTTGATATGGGCATCAAGCGCAGATAGTTCCTGTCAGTGGCCGTCAGACGCCGCGACCCTCCGCTCGACACCCCCGTAGGGGTATGAACGGCGGTTGGCCAAAATTCCCGGGCTGGATGCGAACAGGCTCACAGGCCGGGGCGGCTGAGATTCAGCTCTAGGAGCCGCCGCCGCAGCTCATCCTCGCCAATATCGTGGGGCCATCCATATGCGTCGAGAACGGCCGCGTCTAGCCTGTCGTGCGCTTCGTCGAGCCACCCGGGCCGCGCATTATAAAGGCGAAGCAGTGTTCGATCACGTGCACTGACTGCAAGCCGCTCCGGCTGTAGCCATCCGTCACGTAAACGAACTAGCTGGCGAGCGGCAGCGCCGACGCGAGCCCTGTGCTCAATGCTGGCACGAGGGAATGGAAACGTCTCGAAGCATGTGGTCGGTGTGTAGCGCGGATGCTCCACCAACTGTGTGCCTACTGCTACTGACCAGCATGCGTGAACTCTCGAGTGCAACAATCCAAGTGTAAAATCGTCTTCCCGGGCGAACACCACGACAGCGTGGTCGGGCAACGTGGGTGCCTGGAGCCAGACAAATAGTCGATGTGTTGCGACCTGTGGAGTTGCAATGAAACGCGCCAGGCCATGTAGCGCCACCCGCATACTGGATCCAGGCTCCTCGTGAAGCCACCACCGGTCACGGTAGGAGACACGCCTGACCGCTTGCCTGAATGGCAGGACGTGCAAGCGAACGTACTCAAACGGAGCCTCATACAGAGCTGCTTCGGACATTGGCATATCGACGCCAAAATCTACAATCCACAGATCGCGCGACCGGTGAGTCACGTCGAAAGCATTGGTCCATGGTCGGACGACATCACCATTGCTCCGCCCGTCAGGGGTCGGAGAATTGATCATCTCCGCAGCCAACCGGGCGCTGATCTCGAACGGGCCCCCCTTGATGTCGGCGTAGAAGGCAATACCCGCATTCTCGGCTAGCTGTCGCGCCTGAGTCAAGTCTGGGCCGGAGGTGAGATTTGCATTGATCCGAGGAACGCTCCGCCCATCCAGCGTAGCCGCCGAATCTAAGCCGTTTCCTTGTCCGATGAAGCTGATATGCACGTTGGCGCCGGCGAGCACCCATGACTCATCTGAAAGAGCAAAAAAGATGTCTCCGGTGTCATTGATTCGCTCCAAGACTCGTCGATTTGCTTGGCCGCGGATTGCTTGGGTGGCGAGAAGGCCGCCCCGGAGAGTCTGGCCGGAGGCGATTGCAGACCGAACCTTCTCGTGCCAGTAACAGCACAGATCCGAGGAGTGGGGGAGACGGCCATCGAACACAGTCCACAGTTTCTTCACGTAGTCGTCACCGAGCGATCGACGTAGAAGACGGTTGCCTAGGAAGGGAGGGTTGCCCACGATGACATCCGCGGGGGGCCACTCTGCCTCTCGAGGGTTAGCTGGGTCGCTGAGGTTAAGCAGAGCATCCCGCTCGGAAATGTTGTCGAGTGGCTGTAGGATCGGATGTCGCCGGAAGCTATAGCCATTCGCCAGCATCCACTGGAGTTCCCCGATCCACACCGTCACGCGAGCGAGTTCGGCCGCGTACGAATTTATCTCGAGGCCCAACAGGTTGTGAGGACCCACCTCTGGAAACTCCTGGGTCGTGTTCAGCACTACAGACCCCCAAGCGATCGCGTCCCGTTCGAGGTCCTTCAGCAGCTGGAGGACCACGTATAGGAAGCTGCCCGATCCACAAGCAGGATCGAGAACCCGGATGGACCGAAGCCGGCCGAGGAAGTCGTGGTAGATGCGCCTTGGGTCGGCATCGGCCCGAGTCCGTGAGGTGAGTTTCTGACCCTTTAGGACAAGCTCGGTGACCCGCGCCTGCATATTCGCGTAGTCCGCTCGCAGAGGTCCCATTAGCACTGGCTCCACGAGCTTCAGGATCGACGCACGGTCGGTGTAGTGAGCGCCTAGCTGCGAGCGCTGCTCGGGGTCGAGTCCGCGCTCGAAGAGCGTCCCAAATATGGCGGGCTCGATTTGGCTCCAGTCGAGCGCGGAAACGCGACGGACCGTAGCGATTTCATCGGATGTGAGGGGAAGGACTTGTGCACCCTCGAACAGGCCGCCATTGAACCAATCTATCCGCTCTACCCCAAAGAGCCCACCGTCCTTCGCCATCTTTCCGAACAGGTCACCGAGCCCTTCAGAAAAGCTGGCTGGGTCGTGCCGAGTGTTATCGGCCAGCCGTCGGAGGATTCCTGCCGGGAGCAGCCCTGCGTCTTGGGCGAACATGGTGAAGACAAGACGATCAAGAAAGTGAGCGACCGCTCTAGCCGCGTGCCCCCGCGATCGGAGGGCATCAGCGAGCATCGCGAACTGCTGAGCCGCCCTCTCTGTGAGTTCCTCCTGGATCCGAGTTGGGCGTAACGATTCGGGATCCGCGAACAATGCCCGTAGGATGCGGAGTGGGCCTTCGGGGCTGACAGCGAGGTCTGTGAGCGAGAAGCGATGAACGTCCACAGCCGTGCCTGTGAAATTTGTGTGAACCTCAAAGCGGTCCAGGTCGCAAACCACTAAAAGTGGGGGATTGTCTAGCGCCTCACGGTACTCGTTGAGCTGATGATAGGCAGCCGCGAGATCCCGCCGCCTGCCTTTGTACTCCCAGCCGAAGTGATTGCGCATCCAGACGTCGGCCCACCCGTCGCCACCTGAACCCTTCTGTGCGCCCTTCTCGAACGCGTACCATTCGCCCGTTGGATCGGCCTGATTGGGAGTTGGTACGTCGAGCATTCCGCAGAGGTCGATAAAATGCTCTTGTGACGCGGCCCGCTCCGAGCGCGTACTGCCCAGCCACTTACGTGCGAAGTCAGCCGGCGTCAGGGCGTGTCCACGGCCACCTAACTGCATGGTCAGTACCTGAGTCTACAGCGGGTCCTCTAGCGAGGACAGGGATGGCGAAGCGCTTCCGAAGGATTTCCTTTGGGACGGGCCCATCAACCTGGCGGATCGATCTTAGCTGAGGGCGGCTCGAAGGCACCCCCACTTCGGACTGGCCGGAGGGCCGCGGACAATGACGTCCGGCGGACCCTCAGCTTTTTGGCCGCCTCAGCCTTGTTGAGGTGCCCGGCCCGTAGGGCCGCTACCACTCGGGCTGACTTCGGATGCTTACTCAGCGGCCTTTGGCGACGGGGTCGGCCGAGCTGCCTGCCCTTTGCTCGAGCGCGGGCCATCCCCGCCCTCACCCGCTCCCGGATCAACTCACGCTCCGTCTCAGCCACCGACGCGAGGACTGTGAAGACCAATCGCCCCGCTGCCGAGGTCGTGTCGATGTCATGGGTGAGGATCTTCAGACCCACTCCCGAAGCGTCGAGCTGCTGGAGCCACTCCAGGGCGTCTAGAGCGGGCGGGCGAAGCTGCCCAGCTTCCAGACCACAACTAGGTCGACGCGTCCCCGGTGGGCATCTTCGAGCAGGCGGCGTCATTCCCGGCGTCCGCGGAGGTCCGAGACTGAGGCACGGTCGACGTACTCTGTGACCCGCCAGCAGCGAGCCGCGGCCAGGTCTCGCATGGGAGCGAACTGAACGTTGGGGTCTTGCCCCTGTCGTCCGTCGACACTCGGGCGTGCAGCGCGGCCCTCACTCCCCCTCCGTCGAGTTCGACTCCGCATGGCCGGAAGTGGTCGGTGTCAGCCTCCTATCGAACCGCTCAGAGCGCGTGCGACGGTTGTCCCTGATCTGCTGGTGTGCGATCTCGTACTCGGCGATCCGAGTCAAGCTAGCGCGTCCCCGGGGGCCACCAACTGGCCAGGACTCCGGGAGGCCGGCCGCCCGCCGGACCGCCGCCCGGCCTCGGCACCGAGCAGAGCAGTAGCGACGTGGCCGGCCGCTTGCTCGGACGCGCGGCGGCAGGGGTTGCCCGCACTGGCAACACTTGTCCAGCGACATCAGCGGACCAATCGAGCCCAAACGTTCGCCACTACCATTGCTGCCACCAAACTCGGGGTCCTGGAGTACCTCGGACGTGGCCGTCTTCGGGTTCTGTCGCGATGGACTCGGGTAGCGCCGCGATCCGGAGCACCGGCCAGTACCACTGATCGGACTCTCGCCGGGTGGGGACCCTGCCGGAACCTTGTCGGCACCCAGCCGGGTGCGCTACCCGAGAAGCGCCGGCCCCGGTGAAGAGTCGGAAGGCGGGTGCACCCCATGGGAGGAGGGAGGGAGAGGGAGCTCAAGAGGCTTTTCAGATGGAACGTGGACAGAATGGACAGAATTCCCCTCACCGGACTTTTGGCACTTTTGTCCGCACTTTCCGGAGTAGGGTCTTGTGGGACGCGACGGTAGCCTGAATTCAACCCGACTTCGCCGGGGAGTTCCGCGGCGCGGGTCCCGGGGCCCGGCAGCGGTGCCACCGGGGCAGGTATTTGGCCAGGAAAGTGGGTTTTGGCCAGGACAGAAGCCCCCCGGCGGGACAAATTGCCGGTCATGGGGACGGTTGTCCGCCGTCGGCGAGTTCCGCCGGGTTGACTTCGTAAGCCGGCGACGGCCGGCCGCGACGCGGCGGTTCCTCGATCTCCCGCAGGTAGCCGTGTTCGTCCAGTAGCTTGCACGCCGCCCGGACCGGGGCGGCCTCCGAGAACCGAGTCCGGAGCGCCCGGTAGGCGTCGCGTACCTTGAACTGGGTGGGCTTCGTGCCCTGGACCCAGGCGAGCACAGCCGCGGCATCCGGGACCCGGGGGTCAGCGTCCATGAGATCGAAGGCCCGAAGCGCATGGGCAGTGAAGTACTCGGCGATCTTCAGCGCCGACTGCATCGTGGAACGCTCAATCGGCCTGGCAAAGCCGTCAGTGAGATGGTCGGCCAGGTGGAGCAGGCCGACGATCCGAACCGCCGCGCCGGGGAGCTTGCTGGCCCAGCCCTTGATCCCGGCCAGGTCGCCGTCCGGGCCGCAGCGGGGTTCGTGGGCCCGTCGGAACTCGTCCAGGTACTCGCCAGCGCCAGCGCTCAGTCTGAGCACGAGAGGGTCATCCATGGGCTTCTGGTCGACCGAGCGGGCAAGGGCCTTGAGCCGCTCGGCGTAAAGGCTCCGGACACTCGGAGGGACGGGCGGCGGCTTGATCTGGCGCTGTCCGACGATGCTGCGGGGTACTGACATCAGGAGGCGCTCCAGCAGGCCCCGGTTGCGCAGCGCGGGGTTCGCGCGGACGGCCGCGAGCGAGGCGGGCTGGACGGCAAGGCAGAGCGTGAGGGTTGGTCGCTCCACGAACTCACTGGGCCGGCTGCCTCGATCGACGCGGAGCGTGTCGCCAGCGTGTGCCTTCAAGAACACGTCGGGGTTGGGCTGTCCCTTGGTGTAGAGCCCGGCCATCTGGTCGAACACTCCGCCCTCCGGGGACAAGACGCCGAACCGCCCGTCGTGAGCGGCCAGAAGGCTGCCGAGTTTCTCAGGGGTCACGTCGGAGGTGAAGCGCTGCGGCTCCTGCGGCACCACGATCTGGTCGCGCTCCTCGACGGCCTTCTCGGTCTGCCCTGTGAGCTTCCTTCGCTCCGAGTCGTCGTGGGTCGTCGCTGCGGCCTTCTCCAGGTCGGCCACGCGCGCCTCGGCTTGGCGGCGGCGCGAGGCCGCCTGAGCGATCTCGGGCATCATCCGGGAGAGCTCGGCGCGCTCGTAGTCGGTCATCGGCGCCGTCATCTCCCGAAAGACCCCGGACTTGCGCTCGCCAGGATCCATAGCGACGGCAACGAACAGGTTGAGGGGCTCACGCCAGTCGGGAGCCGCATCCACCACCACTGGACCGGCTGAAGCGAGGGCCAGCACTGCCAGCGCCAGAGCACCAGGCAAGTCTCGTGGCACCTGGTAGGCCTCGGCTATGGCCTCGACGAACTCTCGCATCCACCCCGGCAGCGTCTCGGTGGGGAAGGGCGGCGGGTCCGGATCCCTGTCAAGAGGGACGGGCTCGTCCCAGTTCCCTTCAGCCGCTGGCGGGGTCGCAGCACCCTGCACCTCTCGCCCGTCGGCTAGGGATCGGGCGGCTCGCCGTGGCAGCTCACAAGCGTCTGACTCAGCTAGCTCCGCGAACGCATCCGGAGAGTGGCGCTGGAGGTAGCTGGCCAGGTCGCCGATGGTCTCCCCGTCGATGGTGGGGAATTCGAGCAGCCGCACTCGGGCGGCTCGCTTTGTGATCTCGCGGGCGATGCCCCTCCACTTGACCGGGCCATAGGAGCTGGGGTAGCCCCTGGACTGGACACAGATCACGTCGAAGCCGCTGAGCTCCTCGGTGAAGTCTGGGTGCCAGCCCCCGCCGCCCGAAAGCGGGGCGCAGACCACAGCCAGGCCGGCGCTCTGGCCCGCCTTCACGTCGGTTGGACCCTCAACCACGTACACCGTCGAGCCGCGACGGGCGGCCTCGAGCAGGTCGCCGCCGTGGAGGGATGGCCCTGGTTCAACGACCATGGTGGCCTCCGCGGCGGCGCCTCTCCCGGCGGTTGAGTGGCGGCTCCTCCAGAGGGAATATCCGGATCTCAAGCCGCTCATCACGGCGAAGGCTCGGGTGGCCCATCGCCACGGTCAGATGGGACGCCGGCAGGCGACCTTCCAACAGGTCCCGCGTCAGCGGTTCCAAGGTGGCTTGGAGGCGAGCCGCGAAGCCGCGGCACTCGATCTCATCAGCCACCCGGAAGACGGTGACCTCGAAACAGGCTGGCCCGGGAATGGCCTCCATCGCCTGCCGGATAAGGCCGGCCGGGTCGCCCGGCCGTCCCGGGACGATGACCTCCAGCCCATTCGGCAGGACCCGGTTAGCACCTCCCGCCGCGCCCGGTCGCAACAGTGGGTCCCGGTGGGTCGGAAGCTGTGAGGCCGCTCTCGGGTCGGGCCGTACGACTCGCCGCGGTCCGCCGAGGCTGCGCCGCTTGCTTCGCCGGGGGGTTACTCTCTTTCCGGGGTGCGACTGCCGGGTCATTGGTTGTCCTCCCTCTCGGTTGCCGGCGCTGGTCGGGCGCCGGCGGCCTCACGTTCTGTAGGGGATCTCGGATCGGCTTGGGGTTCTTGGAGCCCTGGTCGGGCTTGGCGGCGGCAGCGGCGCGCTCTTTGGCCTCGGCGACGCCCGGGCTGACTAGGAGTTGGGCCCCGGTGGCGAGGGGCGGCTCGGCCTCCAGCGCCTGGACGATCGCCCGGAATGTCCCAGGGGCGATCGGCCGTCCGGCCAAGGCGTGAGAGAGCGTCGGAACGCTTACCCTGGCCCGCTTGGCGAACTCGGTCAGGGACCAGCCGCGTAGCGCCTGCTCCCGTCGGAGCGCCGCCTCGTTGACCTGAAGGCCCATCACCGAGACTCCCCGCCGGCCGCCAGGGCCTCGGTGCGGATCAACCGAAGGATGCGCCGAGCGGCTCGGTGCTTTGGCGCCAGCATCGGGTCCTCCTCCGGCGGCGCGGGCCGGCGCAGCAGCCGGGACGCGAAGTCGGCGACGATCTCAGGGTCGGCGCTCAGGCCCACCACCTCAGCGTCGGCCACGGTGGGGCCGCGGTAGAGGGCGATGAAAGTCGTCATGGGAGCCTCCGCTATGAGCCGGGACCGCACGGTCCCCTCACCGCGTTCCGTTCGGAAGGCCATACCCTGACAAATTGCCCCGACATCCCTGACCCGCAAGGTCAGAGGGCATGCGGCCCGGGTTCGACGGACTCTACCCAGCTCAGCTGGGCCTTGGGGACGGGGCGGTCAGTCTGCCCAGCGCAAGGGGCGAAGCTTCCTCTGGGCACGCGAGACCGCCTGCCAGGCCGCTTCCTCGCTCATGCGCAGCTCGTGGCCAGCTTCGGCCACCGAATACCCCACCGCTACCATGCCCAGGAGGCGGCGATCTCGGGGCGACAGCCCGGCGTCGGCCCGCCGGACCGCCTCGGCGACCTCAAGCCGGGTCAGCGCCTGACGCTCGGTCGCCGAGACATTGGAACTGTCGTAAGGCAATCTGTCGCCGCCGCGCTCCCCGGCGTCGAGCTCCACCACGCGAATGTGCCGCTCGCGGAGCGGAGCGGCAAGAGGCTGTAGCTCAGACCATCGGACCTGGCGCCGGACTCCGCGTTGGATAGCGGTCACAGGATCCCCAGTCACTACGGCATCGAGGAAGGTGCTGGGATCGCCGAGGGCCAGGAAGAGGGCGGTCGCCGCCTCGCTGATCCTCGACACCTCTGGCGGTCCTGATTGCAGGTGGAGCCCCCGGACGGCATTCGCCAGAAACGGGGTCGCGAACCACCGAGCGATCGACGTCCACTCCGCCGGGTGCTGTTTCGCCCACAAGGCAAGCCTCAGTGCCCAGGGAACTTCCCATCGGTCGGCGGTGATCAGTCGGAGGTCGGTGCGCAACTCCGAGTTTCGGGGCACCCCGAGCGCGTTGAGCACTCTGGACAGCTCCGGCTGGAGCGCTGCCCACATTCTCCTGCCTTGGGACTGCCACTGCTGCATAAGGCCCGGCAGCAGAAGCCAGGCGACGATGCCGCCTATTACCACGACAGCCATCGCATCGGCCCGCGCGCTGGGGCGAGCAGCTGGGAACGCCGCCATGGCGGCACTTTGGTCCCCCGGCTTGGACCGGCTCAGCCGCGTTGCAGGAAGACTTACCGGATGGGTACCCGACGGTGGGATCGCGGTGAACTGGGAGGTCACGGGTGGGTATCCCGTAACAGCACCGCGGCCATGGCCTCATAGGCATCGGTCGGGCTGAGGTGGGCGTAAACCTGCTGGATCATGTCCAGCGAACTATGGCCCACGATCACGGCCAGCTGGACCGGGTTCATGCCCTGGGCCAGCATGTGGGTCACGAAGCTGTGCCGGAAGAGGTGCGGATGGACGCGATCGGCGATCGCGCAGCGCTGGCCGAGGCCCCGTACCAGCTGCTCCACCCCAGAGGTCGTCAGCGGCTCGTACTCGCCGGTGGTGGCGCTGCGGCGAAGCCCCAAGAAGATCCGGTCACCGGGAGCGTCCTCCGGGCGGACTTTGGCCGTGTAGCGCCCCACCCGCCGAGCCAGCCCGGGCATGATGGGCACCTGTCGTTCGCGGTCGCCCTTGCCGTGGACACGGAGAAAACTGCCCCGGTCCCGCTGGATCAGGTCACCGATCCGCAGCCCAACCAGCTCCCCCACCCGCAGGCCACAGTCGGCGAGGAGCCGGACGATCAGGCGGTCACGTTCGGTCGCGGCGGACTCCTCGAGCGCCGCGATCTGTGGCCGGCTGAGGACGTTTGGCAGCGAGCGGGGCAGCCTGGGGAGCGGGGCCGTCGCCCCCTCGCCAATTCCCTCTCCCTCCCTCTTCGCCCACCGGGCCCACTGGTTTA
>DAHVDN010000061.1 GCA_027313505.1 Candidatus Dormiibacterota bacterium | reverse complement strand
AGCCGGAGCTGGCCGCCCCTCTCCTTCCCCTCCGGGTTGTAGAAGGTGCCGCGGAGACGGCCCGTCACCGCCACCCTCGACCCCTTGCCGTTGAACCGGACCAGGTTGCGGGCCTGGATCCCCCAGGTCTCCACCCGGACCCAGTCCGGCTCCTGGGTCCGGTCCCGCCGCCGCACCGCGCAGAGGAAGCTGGCCTTCACCTGCGGCTCCGGCTTGCCGGCCGAGAGGAACTCCTGGACCCGGACCTCCGATGCCACCACGCCGATCAGCTCCACGTGGTTCACCGGCTCTCCCCCCGCTTGACCGCGCCTGGCTCCACCCCCTTGTCGGGAGGGTCCGGGGGCCGCCCCTTCGGGCAGAACGCCCACCAGGGGAGCACACACCGCTCCTCCTCTTCCTCCAGCTCTTCGCTCCGCACCTTCCGCAGGTCCTTGGACATCTCCACACCTCCTGTGCTGGGCGCTGATACGCGCCAGGTGGACCGGACCATCCTAGCAGGTCCGCCGAGGATGTCAAGATGTGGTGCGTACCAATGCACGGAGGCGCCCGGCAGGTGCTGGTTGAGAAGCCGGGGTCCCGGAGGGCCCTGGGTCAGCCGGGAGTTGTCAGAACCCCTCGCGCACCCGGGGGAAGACCAGGGTGGTCATGTCCCCCGGCAGGTGGCTCTCGATCACCGCCACCACCTGCTCTTGCTCCCGCATTACCCGGTATAGCTGCAGCACCGGCACCCCGTCCGGCAGCGCCAGCAGCTCCTTCAGGTTGGGGCTGGGCATGGATGCCTCCACCACGTCCTCCCCCTCCTCCCCGGGCAGCCCCCTCAGCCTCAGCAGGTCTGGTAGCCACAGACCCACCAGCTCCTCCTCCCGGACTTCGGCCTTCGCCTCGGCCTCCGGGTGCAGCCACACCCGGGCCAGGATCGGGGCCCCGGTGGCGTCGATCCCGGTCCCTTCCTGGGCCAGGACCACCGTGCCCGGGGCCACCTGGAGCAGCTCAGCCACCCAGGGGGTGACCGGAATGCGCCTCGTCATGTCCCCCACGAGCGCCTGGATCTTGAAGGCCCGCTCCCCGGAGTACTCCGCCGGCGGCTCGTCCGCCGGCCCCAGGCGCGGCCGGGAGGAGCCCACCGCCCGGGCGTCCACCCGCCTGCGCTCGGCCTTGGGGTCCCGGACGAAGCTGCCGGCCCCGTGCTCGGCCACCACCATCCCCTCCTGCTTCAGCACCCCCAGGGCGCTGCGCACCGTGGTCCGGGTCACCTGGTACCGGGCCATGAGCTTGCGCTCCGAGGGGAAGGCCACCCCCGGTGGCAGCCGGCCCTCCTCGATCTCCCGCCGCAGCGCCGCCGCCAGCTGCTGGTACAGCGGCTCGGAACTGTCGCGGTCCAGGGAGTACTTGGCCATAGGTACAGCTTACCTGGTCCGGACCAGCCTGGCAACTGTGCGTTTCGTGAGGGCCGACGTGGACTCGCGTGTGCGGAATCCGGGACGGTTCCGTGCGCTTGCACCTGTGGCATCCCCGGAACCGCTACGAGCACTTCCTCCACTCGCGGATGCACTGCTTGCGCTCGGAGCGGCCCAGAGGTACCCTTCCGCCATGAAAATCCCAGTTTCGGCCAACGGCGATCTCGTCATCCCTAAGGAGCTCGTGGCTGAACTCATCGCGGAGCCCGGCGAGGAGTGCTTCGTGGAGCTGGATGAGGCTGGTACCAGGATCACCGTGACCCGGATGGACCCCCGCGTTGCCCGAGCCTACGGGAGCCTAGAGGTGGAGGGCGACACCGACCAGATCATCCGAGACCTTCGCGACCAAGATTAGGCAGGACGAGGGGCCCACGACCGGGTCTCAAGTCCCGCCAACGCCCCACATCAGCCGGCGGACCGTGGCGCCGGCTGCTTGGATTGGCGATACTGGGCTTCCCGTCTGCCCGGACCATCCCAGAGAGGTTCGCTTGCTGCCGGTTGGGGAACATCCCGCCCCTCTCCCCACCCCCCAGCCTGCCAGTGCTAGGGTTCGCGGCTGGACAAATCGTGGGTCTCGAAGGGCCCGGGCACGGATCGCAGATTCGGCGCTCGCTGCCGCTAGTCCTTCCGACCAAGCCGGGCGGGCGGATCTCCGAGCTGCGCACGACCTCACTTCCGGCGCAACGCCCACCGGTCGCGCGACCAGTCGAGTAGCCTTGCGATCAGGATCCACCGACCGCGTCGGCAGCCCCGAGACAAGGACACCAAGGAACAACGCGATGGCACGAGCTGATGGCACCCGAGCGGCGGTGGTGCCTAGTCGTGCCTGACGTCGAGGACTACCTCGGCCCAGAGGCCCAAGCGCGCGTCGAGATCGACCGCCAGCTCACGGCTTGCGGATGGTCCGTTCAACGCCACAAGCAGATGAACCTCGGCTCCGGCCCAGGCGTCGCGGTACGTGAGTTCCCCCTGCTCGAAGGCCACGGGGACGCCGACTACCTCCTCTTCGTCGACCGCATGGCCGTCGGAGTCATCGAAGCGAAGAAGAAGGGCACCCCGCTCACCGGCGTCGAGTGGCAGTCGGCGAAGTACACGACGGGTCTCCCTGAGACCGTCCCCGCGCTGACCAAGCCGCTCGCCTTTGCCTACGAGTCGACCGGGTTGGAGACCCGCTTCACCAACGGCTTCGACCCCGAGCCCGCCAGCCGCCAGGTCTTCACCTTCCACCGCCCTGAGACACTCGCCGGCTGGGTGCGCACGTGGTCAGCCGTCGGCGGCATCGAGCAGGCAACCCTGCGCCAGCGCCTGCGCCAGCTGCCGCCACTCTCCTCGAGCGGGCTCTGGCCCGCCCAGGAGACGGCGGTGGGCCACCTCGAGGAGTCCCTCGTCCCCTTCCGTCCCCGGGCGCTCATCCAGATGGCGACAGGCTCAGGAAAGACCTTCACTGCAGCCAACGTCTGCTACCGGCTCATCAAGCACGCCGATGCGCGCCGGGTGCTGTTTCTTGTCGATCGGGCGAACCTCGGCCGCCAGACCTTGAAGGAGTTCCAAGCCTTCACCACCCCCGACGACGGCCGAAAGTTCACCGAGCTCTACAACGTCCAGCACCTGCAGACCAACGCCATTGATAAGCCGTCGCGGGTGGTGATCTCCACCATCCAGCGCTTGTACTCGATTCTTCGCGACGATCCAGAGATGGCCCCCGAGCTCGACGAGGCCTCGGCCTTCGAGCTGGAGCCCTCGGCCCCGGTCGAGGTGTCCTACAACCCGACGCTTCCCATCGAGGCCTTCGACGTGATCATCGTCGACGAGTGTCATCGCTCCATCTATGGCGTGTGGCGCCAGGTCCTCGACTACTTCGACGCCTTCATCGTCGGATTGACGGCGACGCCCGGCAAGCAGACCTTCGCTTTCTTCGACCAGAACCTCGTCATGGAGTACAACCATGACCAGGCGGTTGCCGACGGTGTCAACGTCGACTTCGATGTCTACAAGATCGCAACCGAGATCACCGGGCAGGGGTCTGTGGTCGACGCCGGTCTCGTCACCAAGTTCCGCGACCGCCAGACCCGGGCGGTCCGCTTGGAGAAACTCGACGTGGACATCGTCTATGACCCCACCGCGCTCGATCGCAAGGTCGTCGCCAAGGACCAGATCCGCACTATCGTCCGGACCTTTCGGGAGAAGTTGCCCGAGATCTTCCCCGGCCGAGACCACGTGCCCAAGACCCTCATATTCGCCAAGGACGACAGCCACGCCGATGACATCGTCCAGGTCGTGCGCGAGGAGTTCGGAAAAGGCAATGATTTCGCAGCCAAGATCACCTACCGCTCGGGCTCACAGGGCCAACGACCCGAGGACTTGCTCGCCTCGTTCCGCAACAGCTACAACCCCCGTATCGCGGTCACCGTCGACATGATCGCCACCGGCACCGACGTGAAGCCCCTCGAGTGCGTCTTCTTCATGCGCATGGTCCGCTCCCGTAACTTCTTCGAGCAGATGAAGGGCCGCGGCGTCCGGGTGATCAACCCGACCGACCTCCAAGGGGTCACACCCGACGCGCGGGCCAAGGATCGCTTCGTCATCGTCGACGCCGTCGGGGTGACCGAGGCCGACCTCCACGACACGGTCCCGCTCGAACGCCAGCCGGGCGTGTCCTTCGACAAGCTCCTCCAGCGCCTCGCCTACGGCGAGCGCGATCCCGATCTCATCTCCTCGGTCGCAGCGCGCATCGCCCGGCTCGACCGCAGCATCACCAAGGAGGACAGGGCCGAGCTCGAAGAGACGGCCGGTGTCCGCTTGCAGGACTTGGCCCATCTCCTCGTCGACGCCCTCGACCCCGACCGCCACCTCTCCGAAGCGTGCCGGGCAACCGGCAAGGACGAGCCGAGCCTCGAGGAAGTCGTCACGGCCAAGGCCGAGCTGATCGAGGCTGCCGCCCGGCCGTTTGACAACCCGGTGCTGCGCACCAAGCTCGTGGACGTTCGTCGCTCCTACGAGCAGCTCATCGACGAGGCCTCCAAGGACGTCCTCCTCGACGCCGGCTTCTCGCTCGACGCCACCGACCGTGCCCGGCACACCGTCGAGTCGTTCCAGGCGTTCATCGAGGAGCACAAGGACGAGATCACCGCCCTGCAGATCCTCTATAACCGGCCGTACTCGCAGCGCCTCACCTTCAAGGAGATCAAGGAGCTGGCTCACGCCATCGGCCGGCCCCCGTATCTCTGGACACCAGAACAGCTCTGGCAGGCGTACGAGACCCTCGACCGCTCGAAAGTCCACGGGTCACCGGGCCGCGTCCTGACGAACATCGTCTCCCTGGTCCGCTTCGCTCTCGCGCACGACGACGAGCTGGTCCCATTCCCCGACGTGGTGAGTGAGCGCTTCGCTGCCTGGATGGCACAGCAGGAAGCCGCCGGCCGCAGCTTCACCGACAGGCAGCGTGGATGGCTGGAGCGCATTCGAGACCACATAGCTGCGTCGCTGGCCATCAGCGCGGCGGACCTGGAGGGCGTCCCCTTCGTGCAGCATGGTGGCCTCGGCAAGGCGTACGAGCTATTCGGCGAGGAGCTTGTGCCGTTGCTCGACGAGCTGACCGAGGTGCTGGCGGCGTGAACGAACTGCCCATCGGCTGGATCCAGACGACGCTGGGACAAGTGGCGACCTGGGGCAGCGGTGGCACGCCTAGAGCGACGGAACCGGCATTTTATGGCGGAACGATCCCGTGGGCCGTGATCGGTGACCTCAACGATTCGGCTGTAACGGAGACCGCCAGTGCCGTCACGGCTCTCGGCCTTGCGAGCAGCAGCGCCAAAATAGTCGGGCCGGGCACGGTCCTTGTTGCCATGTACGGCTCAATTGGCAAGCTGGGCATTGCCGGTTGCCGAATGGCTACCAACCAGGCGATCGCCTTCGCTAACGGTCACCCTGGCATCGCTACGAACAGGTACATCTTCTGGTTCTTGCGCTGGCAACGCAGTTCACTCACAAAGTCGGGTAAAGGCGCTACGCAGAGGAACATTAGTCAGACTATCCTGAAGGCCTGGCCCATTCCTCTTCCCCCTTACGCTGAGCAGGAGCGGATCGTCGCGGCCATCGAGGAGCATGTTTCTCGCCTTGACGCGGCGGAGAGGCTACTTCGGAGCGCCCGCCGACGCGCAGACCTCATGCGCGCCTCCGCGCTGGCGGCAGCCACTCCGGCGGACTGCAAGTGGAAGACTCTTGGCGAGATCGCGGAGATCGTTGGCGGCGTCACGAAGGACTCAAAGCGCCAATCTGACCCGTCATTCCTCGAACTGCCTTACCTCCGGGTCGCAAACGTGCAGCGGGGCTACCTGGACCTACGCGAGATCGCCTCTATCCGGGTGTCACCCGAGAAGGCGAAGGCCCTTCGCCTTGAACCAGGAGACATCTTGTTCAACGAGGGCGGTGACCGCGACAAGCTTGGTCGGGGATGGATCTGGCAGGGCGAGATCGACAACTGCATCCACCAGAACCATGTTTTCAGGGCCCGCCTCCTCACGAACGCAGATGACCCGAAGTACATATCCTTGCATGGCAACACGTTCGGCCAGCAGTGGTTTGAGAGGATGGGCAAGCAGACAACGAACCTGGCATCGATCAACCTGAAGACTCTGAAGTCGTTCCCGGTACCAGACGTTCCGCTGGAGGACCAACATCGCATAGTGGCCGAGGTTGAGCGGAGGTTGACGATCCTCGCATCACTTTCGACGGCGATCGATCACGCTCTCGCACGATCCGATCACCTTCGTCGGTCCATCCTTGAAAGCGCCTTCACCGGCAAGCTGGTGCCACAGGTCCCTCGCGACCACTCGGCATTCGAGCTTCTCGTCCGCATCGCTCCGGACTACCGGAAGACCGCCACGCCCCGACGGAGGCAGCGAGCATGACTGACCCCAAGGCCCTCGTTCAAAAGCTCTGGAACTACTGCAATGTGCTGCGCGACGACGGGCTATCCTACGGCGACTACGTGGAGCAACTCACCTACTTGCTGTTTCTGAAGATGGCAGATGAGCAGACCCGGCCACCGTTCAACCGGCAGCCCGTGGTGCCCTCCGGACTCGACTGGCAGTCCTTGCTCGACCGAGACGGCGAGGAGCTCGAAGCCCATTACATCAAGGTGCTGAACGACTTGGGCAAGCATCGCGGGATGCTCGGGGTGATCTTCCGCAAGGCGCAGAACCGCATTCAGGACCCGGCAAAGCTGCGCCGTCTGATTGTCGACCTCATCGACCAAGAACAGTGGATGATTCTCGACGCGGATGTGAAGGGCGACGCCTACGAGGGCCTCTTGCAGAAGAACGCCGAGGACACGAAGTCCGGAGCGGGCCAGTACTTCACGCCGCGCCCCCTCATTAGGGCCATCGTCAAGACGATGCGGCCCGAGCCACGCATGACGATCTGTGACCCCGCCTGTGGGACCGGAGGCTTCCTGCTCGGCGCTCACGACTATATCGTTAGTTCGAACCCGCTACTTGACCCCGATGAGAAGCGCCATCTCCGCCACGACGCTCTGCACGGCTGGGAGATCGTCGACAACACGGCGCGACTGTGCGCGATGAACCTGCTCCTCCACGGGATCGGCTCTGCCGAAGCCGAGAGCCCCATCTGGGTCGACGACGCTCTCAAAGCCGATCCGGGGGACCGCTTCGATATGGTGCTTACCAATCCCCCCTTCGGGCGAAAGTCATCGGTCACCGTCGTCGGCGCCGACGGCGAGGCCAAGCGTGAGGACCTCACCGTCGTGCGAGACGACTTCTGGGCCAGCACGTCGAACAAGCAGCTCAACTTCGTCCAGCACGTGAAGACCCTCCTCAAGATCGGGGGGCGGGCAGCGATCGTCGTGCCGGACAATGTGCTGTTCGAAGGAGGAGCCGGCGAAACGGTGCGCCGCAAGCTCCTCCACGAGTGCGACGTGCATACCCTCTTGCGGCTTCCGACTGGGGTCTTCTACGCCCAGGGCGTCAAGGCCAACGTGCTGTTCTTCGATCGCAAGCCGGCGTCCGAGACGCCATGGACGACGGAGCTGTGGGTCTACGACTTGAGGACTAACCACCACTTCACCTTGAAGGAGAACCCTCTTCGCGACGAGCACCTTGCCGACTTCGTCGCTGCGTACCGAGCCGAGGACCGCACCGCGCGAGTTGAGTCCGAGCGTTTCTGCCGCTTCTCGTACCAAGAGCTCGTCGGCCGGGACAAGACGAGTCTCGACGTCTTCTGGTTGCGCGACGAGTCTCTCGAGGACCCAGACAACCTCCCGGCCCCTGAGCTCATCGCCGCCGAGATCGTGGAGGACTTGGAAGCCGCGCTAGCCCAGTTTGCGGAGATCGCCCTGTCTCTCGGACACCGAGGCGAGGGCCCAGAGTGAGGGTGCTATCCCTTCAAGTGTCGAACTTGCTGTCGTTCGAGGAATTCCATCTGGACTTCGATGATCACTTGACGGTCCTGGTGGGTCCGAACGGAGCCGGCAAGACCAACATCGTCCGCGCCCTCGACCTGGTCACCAAGCTCGTCGACTGGGCTGACGAGCGTAGCCGTTCAGTGGCTGCGCCTCCGACCCCAGCGGACGCGGCGCTCTCGTCGTATGTGCAGGCCATGCACGACCGATCTGCTCCTGGCACTCCACTCGAGATCCGGCTGAGGATCCAATTCACGACGCTGGCTGAGCACACGCGGATCGTGGCGTTCGTGCGAGCCGCAGTCTTGGCAACTCTCTCTGACGAGTCTCACACCGGAGACGAGGATCGCAGGGCGCGGCTCGCGGCCTGGGTAACTGAGGAGATATGCGAGGAAACGCTCTTGCCGCTGTTTAGCGGCACGCTGGCATTCTGGCATCCCGGCTATGATGACGCCCTCTGGGAAGCGCGCTACGAGTTCGAGGTCGACGGTTCGCCCTACGATTGGATCCTCTACACGCCGAGCTACTGGGCGAGCATCGTTGCTCATGGCGCCGTTGTTGGCCAAACGACCTCCGAGACGAAGCTTTGGGAGGCCCTGTTCGGCCCGAGCACCAATGCCAACCCGGCGCCACCATTGCCTGATCCGCTCCCGCACTTCACGCTGAGCGCGCTTTGCCCGCCAGCTGACAAGCGCGACAAGAGGTTGACCAACCTGGTGGTTCGACTCGGCACCGGCGCCGTCAACGACCAATACGAGCCTTTCCGAGCCGCGGCCAACGTCCTTGGCTTCCGGGTGTCCACGGCAGGTGGCCAGCAGGCATTCGGCCTCGCGCGCGCGCTGCGCCTCAACCTCACGGAGAGCCTGGTGGTCCTCGGGGAGCAGTTCCGTGGCCTGGGCGTCGGCGGCACGATCCCCTGGCGTGCCGGAATCTACCCGTGGGAGCTTCTCGCAGGCCCGGTGCCGCCGCGCGACCCCGGCTTCCTGCCGCTACGCCTGTTCGAGCTCAAGAACGGCGCCGCTCCGCAGCAGCGCGACGTCTTCGCGGCGATCCGCGAAGAGTTCAAACGAGTGGCGCCCGGCCGCGCCTTTGATGTCACGTTCACAGCAGCACGGACGCCGGTCGCCGCCACCGCGCCGATAAGGGCAGGCCAGGTCGCCTTCGCGGGCGGAGGCAACGAAGCGGGAGACGAAGGCCAGCCCGGTGGCATCATCACGGTGATCGGCTGGAACACTATCGATCACCGAACGCCCCGGCGGGAGCGCCCGATACAGCTCTTCGGTGCCGGCACCTGGGAGGCACTCGTCCTCGCCGAAGCGCTCGTCAGCTCTCCCGACCGCCTCACGGTGCTCGACGAACCCGGCGCATCGCTGCACCCCACATGGCAGACCGCCCTGCGTCAAGCCCTGCGACACGTGCCGGGTCAAGTACTGCTCGTGACGCACTCCCCCCATCTCGTACCCATGGAGGACGCCGACGACCTGGCGCGTCTGCTCCGGATCAGCAATGACGACGGCGGTTCCTGTTGCCGGCGCCTGCCTGGAAGGCTCGACCCAGCAGGCGTCGCTAAGATCACCCAGGAGTTCGCGCTCTCCGCCGACGCACGCGCCCTGCTGTTCTCCCGCGGCGCAGTTATCGTTTCCGGCCCGACCGAGCAAGGTGCGCTTTCGATTTGGTGCGCCAAGAGCAAGGCGGCCGAAGACCTTGGCACGCCGGCGGCGAGGGACATCGCGTTCTACAGCGCGCCCGGAGACAGCGGGTTCCGCACCATCCTCTCGGTCCTCCACGGATTCGGCATCCCATGGGTCATCGTCTGCGATGGAAAGTCGTTCGATATTGAGACGAACTGGAGCCACCACATCTTCCGCCAGATCGAGCAAGCTGGGATCGACTTCCCCGAGTTGAAGCGATTCACCCAGCGCGTGGGTAACGGTGGGAAGGACCATCGGTGCATGACCCAGGCACTCTGGGACGAGCAGGCGGCCCTGGGCGCCCGCCACGGCGTATTCACGTTGGTCACGAGCTGGGCCGGTAGCGGGGAAGCCGTCGAAGGCTTCATCGAGGACGCCGCTCCCGGCAAACTGGCGGAAGCCGAGGGTGAGGTGGGCAAGAGCAAGATCCGCAAGGGCAGGTGGGTCGCCCAGCAGACCGACTGTCCGTCGGAGGTCGACGACCTCTATCGCCAGATCATCGCCGCCCTCGACCGGGGGTTCATTGACGCGCCCAGCTCAGGAGAGAACCCGCCCCAGCCGGACGTTACGGTCCCGAGATGACCGCCTCGGTACGCGTCACCGTGAGCCCTCGGTTGCTCGCATGGGCACGCGAAAGGTCCGGTCTGGAGATCGACGAGTTGGCGGCTAGGTTCCCGAAGCTCAGCGAGTGGGAGCGCGGTGCGCGGACTCCGACGCTCAAGCAGCTCGAAGACTTCGCCCGAGCGACACACACCCCGGTCGGCTTCCTGTTCCTTTCTGAGCCGCCCGAGGAGCAGGTTCCGATCCCCGACTACCGGACGATCGGCGACACCGTGGTGCGTCGGCCCAGCCCCGACCTGCTCGACACGATCTTCGCCTGCCAACAGCGACAAGACTGGTACCGGGACTTCGCCCAGGTGACGAGGGAGGATCCTGTCGCCCTCGTCGGCTCCCTGACGGCGTCGGTTCCCGTCGTAGAGGCGGCCGAGCAGATCAGGGCGACCCTGCGGTTCGACCCCGGCGAGCGAGGGCACACCTGGTCGGACGCGCTGCGACGCCTCGTCGACCATGCGGAGGAGCTAGGCGTGCTCGTGATGGTGAGCGGTGTCGTCGGCGCCAACACGCGCCGCAAGCTCGACCCCGAGGAGTTTCGCGGCTTCTCCCTCGTCGACCGGCTCGCGCCGCTGGTCTTCGTGAACGGCGCCGACACCAAGGCGGCCCAGATCTTCACGCTCACCCACGAGCTCGTCCACCTCTTCCTCGGCGAGGCAGCGCTCGACGATGCCGACCTCAGAGCGGCTCCGACCAACCCGGTCGAGCGTTGGTGCAACCAGGTGGCCGCCGAGGTGCTCGTCCCCCTGGAGGCCATCCGCGCCACCCTGACGGCCGAGGCACTGGTCGCCGACGAGCTCGAGTCGCTGGCCCGCAGGTTCAAGGTGAGCACTCTCGTGGTCCTCCGGCGCGCTCACGACGCCGGCCATCTGAGCTGGGACGAGTACTGGACCGCCTATCGGGACGAACTGACACGGATCTTGGAGATCCTCGGGGAGCGATCGGGGACCGGCGGCAACTTCTTCAACACCCAGCCGGCACGGGTGAGCAAGCGCTTCGCCCGAGCTGTCATTGTCAGCACCCTTGAAGGCCAGACACTACATCGCGACGCGTTCCAGATGCTGGGGCTGAAGAAGCTGTCGACCTTCGATGAGCTGGCCGGCCGGCTCGGAGTTGGCTGATGGCCTATCTGCTCGACACGAATGTGTTGATCGAGGCCAAGAATCGCCACTACGGCTTCGACTTCTGCCCCGCGTTCTGGGACTGGATAGATCACGCCTACCAGGCTGGAATGGTCTTCAGCATCGACAAGGTCGCCATCGAGCTCCACGCCGTGGACGACGATCTCGCGACCTGGGCCAGCGAGCGGCCCGACGCCTTCTTCCTCGAAGCCGACGCCGCTGTGGTGCCGAGCTTGCAGGCCACCAGCAACTGGGCCAACGGCGGTGGGTACGAGCCAGCCGCCATCGCCACCTTCTTGCAAGACGCCGACTACTACCTCGTCGCGCACGCCCATGCCCACCACCACGTCGTGGTCACCCACGAGGTCGTCGCCCACTCCACGAAGAAGATCAAGATCCCCAACGCCTGCCTCGGCGTGGGTGTTCGTTATGTCACGCCATTCGAGATGCTCCGGGCCGAACGGGCCAGGTTCCTCCTGGGACGGTGATCAGCTCATGTTCGACGAACGTGAGCCAGACGTAACGACGATCGACGGTCTCGTATTGGAACTTGAGGCGCAGGCGCAGCTCTTGATCTCAGTGGCAACGGGCGGACCTCGAATCGACGAAGTACAGCGTGACTATCAGCTGCGCCGACAACGACTGGTGCCCGCTCTGCAGCGACGAGGTCAGGAGTACCCGTTCCCCTGGCCGGATCTTTGGCAGTGGTACGGACACTGGAGCGCCAACCTGCCGAAATACGAGGTAATTTGAACTCTTGTGGAAAATGCCGTCGAGGGTCCGGCTGGCGGGCATGAAGACGGCGTAGCCTTCCAGGTGTTGAACCAACCAATCGGCTCGCGCCGCGGGTCGATCCTGGAGGCCACGCCGTTATGTCGAGACGCTATCAGGTTCTGGCACCGACCGCACCGGTCCCTGCCCCCGACGATCTTCTGGAGCAGATGGCTCGGGAGGGAGCCCAGCGCATGCTCCAGGCCGCGCTGCGGGCGGAGGTGGACAGCTTCCTGCAGCGGGGCAGGTACCAGCGCGCTGGGGAGTTCCGGGGGTACCGCAACGGGCACCTGCCGGAGCGGAGCGTAGGAGTGGGAATGGGGGCGGTCACAGTCCGCCAGCCCCGGGTCAGCGATGTCCCGGCGGGGGTGGAGCCGTTCCAGTCGGAGCTGCTGGGGAAGTGGGAGCGCCGGTCGCGGACCCAGGCCCGGCTGCTGGTGCGGCTGTACCTGGAGGGGCTGTCGACCGGGGACTTCGAGCCGATCTTCCGGGCCCTGGTCGGGGAGACGGCGGCGCTGTCGCCGAGCAGCATCGTGCGGCTGAAGGACGAGTGGGCGGACGAGTTCCGGCTCTGGAGGGGGCGCCCGATCCGGGAGCGCTACGTGTACCTGTT
>DAHVDN010000060.1 GCA_027313505.1 Candidatus Dormiibacterota bacterium | reverse complement strand
ACACTTCGCCCTCCTCCCACGAGGCTAACATCTTCGTGCTTCTCCGGCGACTATCCTCCGCAGCCCCCGAGGACCTTTGCCTGCCTTCGGTTACGGCGGCGGTGGCGGCCGAGATAGGACTGGTACCGGGGTGGTCGGTAGCTAAGGTGGCCGACGTACTGGGCATCCAACAGGCAACCGTCTTTCGCCTCCACGAGTTGGGCAAGCTGCCCGCTGAGATCCAGGTGCCGAGCGGGATGGGGAACCGCAAGTGGCGGTGGCGGCCGGAGACCGTGCGCGCCTACGCCAAGCGGGTGCATCGAACCGTGCCGGAGTAGTCGGCCCGTACGGGACTTTGACCCGACCAGGAGCTGACGAAGGCGTACCAGAGCGGGCGGCACCTCGCTTACGCGAGATAAGAGGTCACCTTCCTCCCCCAACCGGAGACGGTGACTGGTCTCGCTCCGCGGAGAGGGGTGCCCTGTCGGCCGAGATCAGCACCGTGCCCGTTCCGGCCGTTCGGAAAGGAGGTCCTTTACACGGCAAGGTGTTGAGAGTCGGCGGGGAAGCGGTCTGACAAGGCATCGTCGACGACTTGTGCTAGATGCAGAGCGTGGCGTCCAGTGCCCTTCGTGATCTGCTCGCGGCAACTGAAGCCATCGGCCAGGATAAGTGTGTCGGGATTCGCAGCTCGGACGGCCGGCAGTACTCCGAGCTCGCCGATTCGCATCGACAGGTTGTACTTCTCGCCTCCTTCGAAGCCGAACGCGCCGGCCATACCGCAACACCCCGAATCAAGCACTTCACACTCCAGTCCTAGCCGATCCATGACTGTGCGGTCTGCGGCAAACCCCATGACGGAATGCTGGTGGCAATGCGTCTGGACTAGAGCCTTGCGCCCATGCCTTGGGGCATCGAACCCGCCAGGGACCTTCGCCAGGGACTCGGCAAACGTGAAAGTGTTCTGTGAGAGCCACTCCGCCTGCTCGTCGCCGGCGAGAAGATTCGGAAGTTCGTCTCGGAACACCGCTGCGCACGAGGGCTCGAGCACCACGATGGGAGTTCGTGCCGCGATAGCGGGGCCCAGCACGCGCAGGGCCCGGCGGAGCAACCGCTCGGCCAAGCCGAGCATACCCTGGTCGTAGAGTGGTCGCCCACAACAGACCCACTTTGATGGCACGGTGACCCGGTAGCCGACCGTCTCCAGCACTCTCACGGCAGCGACCGCAATGTCAGGGCTGAACCTGTTCGTAAAGGTGTCAGGCCAGAGCACCACCTCTGCGGCTCCCTCATTTCGTGGCCGATGCTTAGCAAACCACTTTGTGAACGGCACCTGGGCGAGGTGTGGGACACAACGCTCCTGAGCTACTCCGGCCGCTGCTTTGGTCAGGACAGAAACCCCTGGTGCCGAGATCAACCCGTTGGCCAAGCCCGGCGCCAGTGACCCAACTGCCGCGAGCCACGGGAGCAAGCCTGTCGCGTAGGCGATCCGGGGCCGGAGCCGTCGTGAGTAGTAGTGGTGAAGGAATTCCGCCTTGTAAGTGGCAATATCCACGTTAACCGGACAGTCGCTGCGGCAGCCCTTGCAGGACAGGCAAAGATCCAACGACTCGCGGACGGCGCCCTCTCGCCAGCCTTGAGTCAGCGGATCTGCCTGAAACATCTCGAAGAGCAGGCGTGCTCGCCCCCGTGTCGAGTCTCTCTCCTCATGGGTCGCCCGGAAGCTTGGGCACATCACCCCGCCGCCGGAAAGGCTGCGGCATCGTCCGACCCCCACACAGCGCTCACTCGCCCTGGCCAAGGTCCCCTGGTCGGTTGGAAACCGGAACCGCGTGGCGAGTTCCCGAGGGCGATACCCCGGGCCGACTCTCAGGTCCGCATCCAGTGGCCGGGCATCGACCAGCTTGCCAGGATTCATTCGGCCCCCTGGATCCCAGATCCCTCGGAACTCGCGGGAGGCTGTTATGAGCTCGGGCCCGAACATCCGCTCCAGCAGCTCGCCGCGGCTCTGCCCATCCCCGTGCTCACCCGACAGTGACCCACCAAATGAAATCACAAGATCAGCCGCCTCCTCCACGAAGCTTCGGTAACGAGCGACCCCCTCAGACGTGCCGAAGTCGAACGTGATCCGGTTGTGGACACATCCATCCCCAAAATGTCCGTACATGGGGCAGCGGTAGCCAAATCGTGCAACTAGCGCTCGGAGGTTTCTAAGATAGCCCCCAAGACGCTCAGGTGGCACGGCAGCGTCCTCCCATCCTTCCCAGGTCGGAGACTCACCTGGGACCCTTGCGGTAGCAGGCAGACCAGCCTCTCGCACCATCCACAACCGACCCTGCTCGCTTGGTTGCGTCACTACACGACTCGATGGGACAGCCGCGCCGCCGCCGGCCAACTGCTCGGCCAGCGAACGTGCACGGCCGGCAGCTTCCTGCGGCGTATCGCCTCCGAACTCCACCAGCAGCCAGCCTCTGCCCTCGGGAAGTAGGCCAAGGTCCGCCACGCGCAGGTGATTCTGCCGCATCGCGTCGACCATGACATCGTCGAACCCCTCCAGACCAATGCACCCGGAGGGAAGGATCTCGGGCACCGCTTCGGCTGCTAGGACCACATCGGGGTAGCCGAGAATAAGCATCGCTCGGTGGGGCGGGCTACTGACCAGGCGGACGGTGGCCTGCAGAACCGTCACACATGTACCCTCCGAACCCACTAGCGCCCTGGCCACGTGGAAACCCTGTTCAGGCAGCAAGAAGTCTAAGTTGTACCCCGACACGCGCCTGGGGATATCCGGATACCGCTCCCGAATCAGCTCAGCGTATCGGTCCCGGAGGTCCCGGAGCCGCCGATAGATGTCTCCTTGGCGACCGCCGGTGGCCACGATCCGCTCGATCTCTGCTGGCGATGTCGGCCCCACCCGCAGGCGAAGGCCATCGTAGGTGAGGATCTCCATCTCCTCTACGTTCATGTCAGTCTTGCCCGCCCCAATCGAGTGCACCCCGCACGAGTTGTTGCCGATCATCCCACCTAAGGTGCACCAAGCGTGGGTCGCGGGGTCTGGCCCGAACGTCAGATGGTGTGCTTCCGCCGCTTCTCTCAGCGTGTCGAGGACAACTCCGGGCTCCACGCGCGCCACTTGCAGTTCAGGGTTGACCTCCAATACTCCGCACAGGTACTTCGAGCAATCTAGAATGACTGCGGTATTACAGCCTTGGCCGGCCAAGCTCGTGCCGCTCCCCCGAGGAAGTATCGCCACATCATGGGACCTGCACACCTCAACGGTCCTCACGAGATCTTCAACAGTCCGGGGCAGGACAACACCAATAGGCACCTGACGATAGTTGGAGGCGTCCGTTGCGTACAGGGCACGGTCCCCAGCGGTGAACCGCACCTCGCCGAGAACCGCGGCCCGAAGATCCCTCTCGAGCGTCGTGGCCACCGTCTGCCAGCCCTTATCGCCGCCAGGTTCGTGGCGATCAGCCACGACGAACGGGGTTCCTAAGCGAGCCGATTCGGTCGATGGCCACCGTGACCTCATCCCCATCCTGAAGAAACACGGGCGGAGTCCTGCTGAACCCAACGCCAGGAGGAGTTCCTGTGGCAATCACGTCACCGGGCTCAAGCGTGATGGTCTCGCTGATGAAGCTAACAATCTCTGCGACCCCAAACATCATGTCCCCAGTAGTCGACTCCTGCATCATTTCGCCGTTGACCAAGCACATGATCTCCAGGCGTGCCGGGTCCCCGACCTCGTCTGGAGTCACCAGCCAGGGCCCGAGTGGGAGAAAAGTATCGATTGCCTTTCCTCGAAGCCACTGCCCGCTCCGAAACTGTAGGTCGCGGGCGGACACATCATTAGCACACATGTATCCGGCTATACAGGAAAAAGCCTTGTCAACCGATACACGTCTAGTCTCGCGCCCGATCACCACGGCGAGCTCCGCCTCGAAGTCAACCTGCTTCGACTCTGGAGGAAGCACGATGGCCTCCTCCGTTCCAATTACCGAATTCGCAAACTTCGCAAACAGCACCGGTTCGTCAGGGACTTGCTGTGCGGTCTCCAATGCGTGTTCATGATAGTTGAGACCGACGCAGATGATCTTTCGCGGTCGAGGCACTGGCGCAACAAGGGCGATGGCCCCCAACAGCACCGCCGGCCCCTCGCGAACGGGTCCGTCCCCCTCCAAGTAACTAATGATATCCTGACCCATCGGTATTACATACTCGCCGTCGATGCGCCCAAAGCCGCCATCGTACGTAACTAGTTTCACTGGCCCCACACCGCACGCAATCCTCGCCGCGAACAACCACTCCAATATTGCATGCTAACTCCTTTTCTCCGAAGGCACACCAACTACTCGGCGCTCGTCCGTGACACGCTGACACCAGAATCGGATTGGGCCACCTCACCTAAACCCGTGCCTGATCGGTGACGCCGTGGCGGTGAGCGGCTCATCGCGGAAGCCACCCTCTGCACATTGCTCCTGACACAGGACCCACCCGTCCGTCCCGAGAGGGCACGTGACGCACGTCATCCGTTCCAGCGGTCCCGCTGCAATCACGGCTGTCGGGTCATCCCTTGGTCGTGAACTCGCAACGCTCTCATGAGCGCCCGCATGGCCTGAGGCCGGTCTTTCAATGAAGCCACCACCTTTGCCGTTTCGTCGGCCGCCTACCCCGTGCTCGACCTCGTCGTCACCGCCTTCCTCGATGACCGGAGCACGCAACACCACCAGTCGAATCCTCCCGAGCCCACACGGCCCGAGACACTGCGCCACACAGCTCCGTCAATGCCACTGCTTCATGCTACGGAGCAACTAGAAGGCCGGCGGATAAGGCTGCCTCAAACTGCCCAATGGTCTCCCGCACGCCGCCTTCCAGCGGACGATTAAACGCCTCCCCGATCACCGCTTCGAGCGCCGATGCTTCGAGTAAAGCAGGAAATTTTATGGGGATGCTGTCGACGGTGATGAGTCCTCTTGACTCAGGCACGATCTCCCCAATCAAAGTCACGAGTGACTCCATGCCAACGCGCTGGCCTGGGACGTTTAGGCAGATCGCATCGCCAGACCCTTTGGCAGCACGGGCCGCCGCTATAAAGGTGCGCGCGCAGTCGGCAGCATGGGTTAGAAGGACACTGCCCCCAAACTTGATATGATAAGGCACTCGCGCCGCTGCTGCGAGCATGGCGACCGTCACATCAGAGGTCATCCCCTGATCACGGCCCACACCATACACAACAAAGGGACGCAGTCCAACGGAGCCAATCCCGTTGTTCATCGCGTAGACTCGAGCAGTGCCCTCGTTCGCCACCTTATAGACACCGTAGTGAGAGTCCGGCAGCAGCGGCGACCCATCGCCCACGATTCCGCTCGAGGAGAACGAGCTACTCCCATACGCGGCGCCTGAACTAGCGTACACCAGACCGATGCCACGGCCCTCGCTTCGTACGGCTTCAAAGAGGTTCACTGTGCCCACGACATTCACCATCGCCCCAAGAGACGGGTCGGCTGCGCAAGAGGGTACCTGCAGTGCGGCAAGATGGACTATGTGGGTAATCGCGCGGTCCTTGACCACTGCGGCGATCTCATCTGCGTGGGCCACATCGAGTCGGACGAAGTCCAGTTTTTCCGTCTCTCGGCCGTGGGACACTAGCCTGAACCTCCGGAAGTCATCGTTCAAATCAGCAGCAGTAACGGCGACTCCCTCATCGAGCAGCTGCCGGACGGTCCATGCACCAATGCAGCCGCCCGCGCCGGTGACGAGGAATCGTTGGGGCGCGGTCGTGGTCATTTGATCTCCTTTTCGGCTGTCTTCGCGTACCTATCCTGATCTCTCGTGGCCCTGAGGCCTAACAGCGCTCCTTTTTAAGGTACAGCCTTGCGGCTATTGCTGGTCTACCGTGCGCGGTCTTCCGAGTGGTGACTACTCGCTGCGCATCGTCGACCGCTAGGACAGTCCATCCTCTCCCACCGGTTTCATCACCTCATCCAGCCATCTACCTCGGGGTATGTAGGCACGTTGGCCGTGCTCTTTCGCCGTTGCTCTCGCTTGGACTTCGACTTCGCCACAGCAGCCGCTCCTGAGAGCCTCGCCTGCCCCCCAAGACCTGCCTCGCTTGCGAGAAATACCGTCCAGGTAGCCGTACTGTCAAGCGGATCACCTGCAGGAACCTCGATCCGCCCCGTCCGTCACCCATCAGTCAAAGCCACGCCCCGACCCTCTTCATACTAAGGCGAGCCATGGAAAGCCGACACCCTGGCGAACCTGGCCGAAGTGGGATGTGCGGCGATCTCGCCTGGCCGAGTCGGTCTACTAACACTCGCCTTAGTAAGGACGGGAACCAGGACCAATACACGCTACTGCTCACTCAACTTCGAAGAACGCCAGCGCATCCCGATTCAACTCGATACCCAGCCCCGGTGCGGTCGGGAGCGGGAGGACTCCGTCACGCATCGCGACGTCACCCTTGGTCAGTTCCCGCCGCAGATCAGAGTCTGCGAGTGGGCCCGGTAGGTACTCGACGAATTCGCAGGACTTCGTGGCCGCCGCAAAATGCAGTTCGGCGGCTATGGACAAGCCGCTCTTCCATGCATGCGGTACCACGATCCGATGCCGCTGCTCGGCTAAGTGTGCGACGCGCGTGGCCTCTGTGAGCCCCCCAACCCTCCCAATGTCCGGCTGGACCACCTCGACCTCCCCGCGGTCCATCAAGTCAACGAACTCGAATCGAGTAGCTAACCATTCGCCAGAAGCGATTCGCGTCCCTGTGTTGGCGCCGTGGATCCGGGCGTACCCATCCAAGGCGTCTGGCCAAAGGGGCGCTTCCACGAAGTACAGATCGTACTCGCGTAGAGCTTGGAGGGTCTCGATGGCGCGGTCCGGATCAGTCCATGTGTACTGCACGTCGATCATGAGCGTCATATCGGATCCCACTGCCCTTCGAACCGCCGCAACGACCTCGACGATCCGTCTGTCAGGCGCGCGGGTTCCAAGGTGCGCGTACGGTCCCCCGAAGGTAATCTCGAGCTTCGCTGCCCGAAATCCGAACTCCTCCTTGGCCCGCAACGTCCAATCCACCAAGGCATCCCGGTATGCTTCGAAGCCAGCAACGCGAGGCTCAAGCGACGCGTAGGGAACGATGTGCTGCCGCACTGGAGTCCCGAGCAGCTCCCACACCGGCTTACCACTCGCCTTTCCTGCGATGTCCCACAAGGCCATGTCTATTGCGCCGATTGTGTGTATCATGGCACCGCGGCGCCCGTTCATAGCTGATCCTACGTAAAGCTTGTCCCAGACGCGCGCGGGCTCGAGGGGATTCTCGCCAACCAACATCTCTCGCAACGAAAGCCCCATGTTGTGAGTAGATGGCGCCTCTAGGCATGCACGCCCTATCCAGGGGTTCAGGTCAGACTCGCCAAAGCCCGAGATCCCCTCATCGGTGTGAACCTCCACAACGAAGTCGTCTTGCGCGGAGCTCGCCGCGTCCTCTCTGATGTCATGCGCGAGCAGCACGTGACACTCAACTCCCGTAATTCGCATCATGCCTCTCCCTGACGTTGGCGATGAACCGTGCTGGTACCGTGCGTCGCTTCGGTCATGCGTCAGGCTCCCTGACCGTGCCGATGGTACTCCCTTCGCCTCTCTCAGCCTTCTGACATAAGTCGACCCGTATCGATCCCTCCAAACCCGGAGGTATGGCCACCGGCGGAGCCCGTAAGGGCACGTCCCGCCCCGCCCCTATCGTAGGCAAGACTCATGACCGCATCCTCAGTAGGTCCACTAGTTCCTGGACTCCGGTCTCGCTCCTCCGCGATCACGGCAACTCCTGCAACCAACCAGGTGGTCCGAAAACCAGCGGTCGGCCTAGAATGATGCGCCAAGCATGCCGCAGACCACCAGCAACTGACATGCGACGCGAGTTAGGCACCATCTCCACCCACACACGTCCCCACGCTAACCTCCGCCGGCCTTGGCCCTGCCTGTTCCTTCGCCACTCTCTGGCACAGTGTTGGAACCCACCGGGCCGTGCTAGCGCTGACAGAGATTGGCCCGCCCAATCCGGGCACCCCGGCAACCAGGCCCCTGCCACGTCTCCTACACCTGGTCTGCTCGCCCCTGTGCTAGTGGCATAGCTCGATTTACTCACCGGCCGCACCCGCATCCTCGGCAAGCCTACCCTGTCCGCTAGCGGCCGCTCGCGCCAAATACGGAGAGCTCGACAGCGCGCCCTGCAACCGCCGGCTCGTAGTCAGCATTACGACCCCAAGGGCCACCAGCCCGAAGCCGCAGTAGTCGATGATGTCGTAAGGGAACGGAGCCGCTGGGATCAACGTCGAGTACAGAGCATAGCCGACGACTAGGGTTCCTGCAATCGCGCAGGTGAGCCCCCACCACTCCCTATCCCGTAGGAAGTAGCGAATCGCTGCAGCGGCCACAACAAAGTAGACAATAGTCAGGAATAGCCCAGCCCCAGTCCCTAGGTAGTCAAACGCAGTCGTTGGAGAGGTCCAAAAGAAGGCGAGACATAGAACGAGCGCCGGAACTGCTAGGACAGCCATGCTTCCAGTCGGCGCCTTAGTCGTACTGTCTGTCCGCACTAGTCGTGAGCCTGGAAAGAGGTCCCTCCCTAGAGTGTAGCCTAGCCGAAAGAGGCCATTGGCATTGCCACAGAGCCCAGAAAAGGCCGACACGGTCGCCATAACAGCGACGAGGATCCCGAGGCCTGGCACGGTGTACGTTGCAATAGTGTCAAACAGCGGAGCTGGCGATGCTGCCAGCGCTGCCGCATTCTTGGCGCCGACCATCTGAAACCAAGAGCCAAAGGTGAAAAACAACCCCGAGAAAATCAGGGCGATCAGCATACCTCGAGGTACCAGTTTTTTAGCGGATTTCGTCTCCTCACCCAAAAAGGCGCCGCTTTCGAATCCACCGAACCCAAGGAACGCAGTAGCTATTCCGAGGGCCACCGAACCCAGCGGAGTGCGCCCTGGGGTAAAGTATGACAAGCTGAAGTTATGCCCGCCGTAGCCACCTTTTGCCAGGACCACAATCCCAGCAATAGTCACCAGCACAACGCTGGCGACCTCCAGCGTAAGTAACACCCCGGTAGAAATGGAGATTTGCCGCGACGCGATATACAGCATCCCGCACCAGAGCAGTACTGCGGGCACCACCCACCATGCTCCTGTCAACTCTGGATGACCTGCCATGCTACTCACTACGTAGTCAAAGTACGCAGCACCCAACGGAAGGATATTGGCTACGAAGAGAAAAAATACCAGGAAGTACATGTAGCCCACTATGAAGGCCCATCGTGCTCCGACTAGGGCTGCTGAAAAGTGGTAGAGCGAGCCAGCACTGACTATTCGTCTGGCGAGCTTCATGAATACGACGACCAAGAATACGCCGGCTATAACCCCCATGAGGAAGCTGAGCGGACCAGCCCGGCCCACTATCGCAGCCATAGTCGCTGGGACAATGGCAACTCCAACTACTGGCCCCTGCACAGCAATAGGCTCAGCTAGATTCCGAAACAAGCCGACTGCATTGGGCATCAGGCTGTCCGGTCCTGAACCCCCCGCCCCCTCGCGCCCTCCCGGGCCCCCACGACCACCCATTTTGAAGATGTTCATGACTCTTCTCCCGCGCTTACCTGCACTTTTCCGATCTTTACCGAGTTCTTGCGGATCTCAAGATTCACCAGATCGTCCAGCCCCCATCCACAACGACGACCTGCCCAGTACCAAGGCGAGCCATGGAAAGCCGACACCCTGGCGAGCTCGGCCGAAGTGAAATGTGCGGCGATCTCGCCTGGCCGAGTCGACGTACTAACGGTCGCCTTAGTATCCATTCGCGACGCACCTCCACTAGCAAGAAACTCGTTTGCCGCAGCGATGGAGCTAACGTGGGATCTTGTGGAAATTGATTCAGGCCGTCGGCTGACCTCGGGGAAAGCGCTCCAATACCGGTCGCTCCGACCGGTGCTTTCTGCGGGCGCGAGTTGTGACGTTTCCGCGATGCGCTAACAGGTGCCCGACGGCGTTTACCATGGATGCACCGAAGTGACATGCACCCGCTGAGCCAAAGCCTCGCGTTAGGCCTCCGTGGCATACGCCCTCGGCGTGCGTGCTCTGCCTGCAGGAGCTGTCTTGCTAGCCGGTCCTGCCCCCATAGCCCAGGCGATGCCGAGGGCATAGGTGCGCCTCCATGAACTTCGGAGACCCCCAGTGCGTGAAGTAGGACAGATGTCCCTACCCGACCTCTGTTCGGGGTACGAGTGAAAGCTCCTACCCCGACTATGACGCGGCTGCCAGTCCTAGCCGCCGGTGCCCCACCCAACGGACTCACCTCCACCATCTCGAAACAGGCTGCGTCCGTCAACATTTCGGAACTCAGCCGGTGGGTTGGCGGGCTGGAGATTGGTGCGCGGCTCCCGCTGAACATGGAGCAGGACTATATTGCGGTCAGGATGGCCGGAGAAGACCCTTGGTCCGATGAGCGGAATGACGTTTCGGTGCTGGCTAGAGCATTCTCTATACTCTCTGCGCTCGCCTCCGAGGCGGGAGGTCTGGGCTTAGCCGATCTAGCGCGGAGCACCGGGCTGCCTAAGACTACGGTGCATCGGTTGGCAACCCAACTGGTCGGGATTCGATTACTCGAGCGGCGTGGGGAGCGGTACCGGTTGGGGGTAGCCATCTTCGAAATGGGAAGTTCGGTGATGGGGCAGAGCAGGCTCCGGGAGGCAGCGCTCCCGTTCATGGCTGACCTCTACGAATCAACGCATGAAACCGTACACCTTGGAGCCCTGCGCGGTTTAGAGGTTCTATATCTCGAGAAGATCGTCGGGCACCGCATGGCTCCCGTAAGGACGCCCGTCGGTATTCACCGGCCACTCTACTGTACGGCTATGGGCAAGGTGATTTTGGCCTTTCAACAGAAGACCCTACTTGAGGCTATGGCCTCGGCCGGTATGTCGGCGCACACTCCGTTCACGATCACGACTCTGACTGCCTTGGAGATCGACCTAGAGGAAGTCCGCAAGACGGGCATAGCGTACGACCGGCAAGAGATGGCTGTGGGAGTCGTCTGTGTAGCTGGGCCGATATTGAGCGGAGAAGGCGCTGCCGTCGCAGCCCTATCGGTGACCGGGCCGACGTCCCGCCTCGACCTCGCGCGCGTCGCTCCCGCAGTGCGCGTAGCGTCTCTGGGGCTGAGTCGCTACCTCAGGGAGCGTCCATGGCTCTATCCGTGAGGGGGTGCTGTCCGCGTGGTACTGCCGCGACAGAAGGTGCCCCGCGCCGCCACAGCCTTCGGCCCCCAGGAGTTCTACCGCGAACTGACGTGCGCGGCGTTGCTGGACGTCAGTGCCTTACGACCGGGGGCCCTGAACACGGTCCTGCACTAGACCGGCGAGCCCGAGCGGATCCGGGCCATCCCGCCGAGTACGTCACCAGTGGGACGAGCGCGGCTGCGATGCTAGCCGCACAATTCCAACAGGTGCCAGCAGCATAGACAGACCGGCCTCACGCGGCCAAGTACAACGGCGCTCGGCGTCTGGTGCAGGCGCTGGTGGGGGTCATCGAGGGAGTCCGTGGCTTACTGTACGTCGGTAGCGCCTCCGGCGCCGATATGGCCCGACCGGGACCGACGGCAAAAGGTGGGCTCATCCAGGTACTCAATTACTGCTTCTCCGCCGAGCTGGAGCGCCTCAGTGAGGTGGCGACGAGCCAGCTTGCCGGTCTCTCCGGGAAGGGCCCGGCCGCAGTTGACTTGGCGACTCGCACTGCTATACCGAGCGGGGCGGCGGACTGCTGGAGAGCCTACGGGGACTCGACTTCGGACATCGCGGTGCCCAGTGTGCCACGGCGAAGGCTATCTCGCAGAGTTCTCCGGCCACCAGGAACAGCCTATCGTCACCGTCCTGGACTCGGTCCGACTTCGCGGGGCCTACGACAGCGGCCCCAGACGTTCGCCCACGGGCGCTTGCTCCGGTACGAGGACTAGGCGTGGACAGCTGTTCGCTCAGCCCAAGGTCTCGGCGGATGGTGGACCAAGTCAGAAGCCAGGAGGCCTTCGCCCGTGGGAGGCGGGACCTGGCCAAACTGGCAGGACTCCATCTGACGAGCAAGCAGGTGGAACGCAGCTGTGAAGTCGACACGGAGAGGATTCGGGCGGGCGTGGAAGTGCAGACCGACGCGATGGCACCGATCACCGTGAAGTCGCTACGGGTGCTCAAACCTTTGGGCCAGCCGTGGTCGGTTAGCATCAAATCGGCATCAGCGACGGCTCCTGCCTCGTCTGCTCAGGCTCGTGAGCCACCAATCTGATCTCGATCTGCTGGAGGCGACTCCGGGAATCGAACCCGGGATCGCGGTTTTGCAGATCGTCTGGATCCGTCCCGGGCCGTCCGCCAGCGTCCGTTTCGAGATCAAGAACGGGCTCATCCTTCCCCTGACGTGTGGCTGTGTCCGCCGAAGTCCGCCCGGGTTGGGGTCAAAATTGGGGTCAGGCTGGGCAGGCAGCCACCCGCTGGAGACACCCAACACCGGTGCTGCCGCGCACCATCCAGGTGGTCTCGTGGGGCACGAGAGGCCCATCAGGAACTGAGACGGTACGGTTTTCGGCCCATCCAGCGTTGATGGCACAGGTGGATCATTTGCAACCGGTGGAGGACATAGCACATGCCTCGTGGAGGGGGACCGGCCGAGGGCAGGAACCTCTGGTCCCGTTCGACGAGGTCTATCAACGCCACAGCCATGACATCTACCGCTACTGTCTGGCTAGGCTGGCGA
>DAHVDN010000005.1:51701-95670 GCA_027313505.1 Candidatus Dormiibacterota bacterium | reverse complement strand
AGACGCACGGTCTCGGCCGCCTTCATCCTCGAGAGCGTCTGCACCCAGGCGCCTCCCTCTGTCGGACGGGCTGAGGCACGCCAAAGCGATCTCGGTTAGGGTCGCGCACCGAAGATCCGGCCCACCTCGCCAAGCCCGGCTACCAAGCCATCCACCTCACCCCTGCTGTTGTACAGGTAAAGGCTCGCCCGGGTCGTGGCCGCCACCCCGAGCCGCTTCATAAGTGGCTGACAACAGTGATGGCCGGCACGGACGGCCACCCCCTCTCGGTCCAGGATGGTTCCGACATCATGGGGGTGAACTCCCTCCAGGTTGAACGAGACTATGCCCGCCCTGTCCTCGCCCCGCGGGCCGTATTGAACAAGGCCTGTCACCTCTGACAGCGCCTCCTCCGCGTAGTCAGTGAGTTCGGCGGTGTGCTTCTGAATGGTCTCCATTCCGACGGCCGTCAGGTAGGCGATGGCCGCGCGAAGGCCAGCCGCTCCCGCGATGTCCGGCGTCCCGGCCTCGAACCTGTGGGGGATCTCCGTCCAGGTAGTCCTTTCAAGGGTGACCACGGAGATCATGGAGCCGCCTGTCAGGAAGGGTGGCATCTGCTCCAGGAGCTCCGGCTTGCCGAAGAGCACCCCGATCCCGGTCGGGCCCAGCATCTTGTGTCCCGAGAAGGAGTAGAAGTCAGCGTCCAACTCCTTCAGATCGACTGGCATGTGTGGCACCGCCTGCGCCCCATCGACGCATACCACGATCCCCTCCCGGTGCGCCCTGGCCACCAAGTCACGGATCGGGTTTATCGTTCCCAGCACATTGCTGACATGGGTCACCGCCAAAAGGCGGGTCGGCCGCTGCAGGAGTCTGGACACTGACTCGTCCTCGAGGCGGCCCTCATCGGTCAGCTTGATGAACTCCAGCTGGCAACCGGTCTGATCCCGGACCTGCTGCCAGGGCACGAGATTGGAGTGGTGCTCCATCTCGGTTGCAACGATCCGATCTCCGGGGCCGAGTCGCGGTCGGGCATAGGCCTGCGCGACCAGGTTCAGCCCCTCGGTGGTGTTGCGAACGAAGACCACCCCCCGGGGGTCGGCGTTGACGAAGTGCGCTACATCCTCCCTCGCCCCCTCGAAGATCTCGGTGGCGCGCTCGCCCAGGGCGTGCACACCCCGGTGCACGTTGGCGTTGGCGAAGCGGTAGTAGTCCGAGACCGCCTGGATCACCGAATCCGGCTTCTGCGAGGTGGCGGCGCTGTCCAGGTAGACCAGGGGATGGCCGTTTACCACCTCTCGCAGAATCGGGAAGTCGGCTCGGAGTCGAGCCACATCCAACGGTGCGGCGACCACCATCAGCCCTCGGCGAGGCTGACCCAGAGGTCACCCTCACGAATCTCCACCTGGTGCACCCTCACCGGCTCGACCGCGGGAAAGGAGACCGGATCCCCCGACCTGAGATCGAATTGACTTCCGTGCAGCGGGCACTCCACTGTGCAGTCCGCCACATGCAACTCACCCTCCGACAGCGAGGCCAGTGCGTGGCTGCAGGTGTCGTCCAGGCAGTGGAACTCCCCGCCGACGTTGAAGACCGCTATCGGCAGGTCCCCGATCTCCACCCGCGCGGCGTGGCCTGGGGGGATCGCCTCCGCCTCGCACACCTTTATCCATTCCGCCATCAGGCCGAGCCGTAGCCTGCCGCCAGCGCTCCGGAAAGGGCGAGCTCGTCTAGAGCTTCCAGCACCCATGAGCGAGCCGCCTCCCGGACCGCGCCCTGAGGGAAGGCGTCGACCACATCAGCGAAGAAACCCTCCACCACCAGCCTCCTCGCCTGCTCTCGGTTCACCCCCCGGGACTCGCAATAGAACAGTTGGTCGTCGTCGATCCGCCCCGCGGTCGAGCCGTGAGTGCAGCGCACGTCGTTGGCCAGGATCTCAAGGGTGGGGTTGCTGTCCGCCTTGGCCTGGGGGCTCAGCAGAAGGTTTCGGTTCTGGACATAGGCGTTGGTCTTCTGCGCGCCCTCCTCGACCCTGATCAAACCGGCGAAGATCGAGCGAGACCGCTCGGCAACGGCAACCCGGTAGAGCAGATCGCTGATCGCGCCGCCGGCGATGTGGTCCTGAAGCGTCTGCACGTCGAAGTGCTGCTGGCTCCGGCCGATGCAAAGGCCACTGGCCCTCGACTCCGAGCCCTCGCCCAGCATCTCCACATCGAAGTAGGTCTTCTGCCAAGCCCCGCCCAGAAGGGCCCAGCGCAGGTCGTAATGGGCATCTCTTGCGAGCTTCACCCGGACGGTGGACTGCACCACGGTGCGGGACCCGCAGCGCTGGTGCACTACGTGGGTCAGGTGGGCGCCGCGCTCCAGCTGCACCTCCACGACCGGCGCCAGCAGGGAGTCGTCACCTTCGGGTGAGACCCATTCCTCCACCAGGGTCAGGCTCGCCCCCTCTTCCACCAGCACCGCAGTCCTGGGGAATGCTGCGGAGCGCTGGTCAACGCCGTGCACCAGCCGCACGGGAGACTCGGCCGTCTGTCCCCGCTTGACCCTCACCAGAGCTCCTCCGGTGAGACGGGCGGTGTTGAGAGCGACGAACTTGCGCAACCCCGGATGGGCGATCGTCCCGAGCAGGGCGCTCCAGCGTTCCGGGTCCTGCCTCAGCCCCTCCTCCAGAGGGACCGCCAGTCCTCGAGGGCTGCCCCCAGCTGTTGGCACGTTCCCTGCCTGGTCGGTGACCACAGTGTGGCTCGCCCCGATGGCGGCCAATGGCCCTTCGAGAACGCGCGCCAGATATTCTGGGAGCTCGGTGGCGCTGGACCCAGGAGCCGCGAAACTCGCCGGGTCGAGCTTGTCGATCTGGGGAGTGCGCCGCCAGTCCTCGTCCCTGGAGGATGACGGCCACGGGGACTCCCTGTACGCTGCTGCGGCAGCGGTCCTCAGCTTGTGTAGGAAGTCAGGGTCGCCGCCCGGCAGCTCGGCCAGAGGCGCGTCGTCGCGTGTCATCGGCCGCAGGGAGATGAGCTCGCTCACCCAAAGCTCCCAGCACCGCCTCTGGCGCTACAGTGCCCGGCACCCCTCATCCGACGCTCCCCTCCATCTGAAGGGCGATGAGGCGGTTGAGCTCAAGGGCATACTCCATCGGGAGCTCCTTGACGAAGGGCTCGATGAAGCCGTTGACGATCATCGCAGTCGCCTCCGCCTCGCTGATGCCGCGTGCCTGCAGGTAGAAGAGCTGCTCGTCACCGACCTTGCTGACCGAGGCCTCGTGTCCAATCTGGACGTCCTCGGCCTCGATGTCCATGTAGGGATAGGTGTCGCTGCGGGAGCTCTCGTCCAGAAGCAGGGCATCACACCGGACGCTGGAGCGGACGTTGTGAGCCTTGGGGTACACCTTCATGTGCCCCCGGTACGAGGTCCTTCCAGTTCCTTTGCTCACCGACTTGCTGACGATATTGCTGGTGGTGTTGGGAGCGACGTGGATGATCTTGGCTCCGGCATCCTGATGCTGGCCATCGCCCGCGAAGGCTACTGAGAGCACCTCGCCGTGGGCGCCTTCTCCCATCAGGTAGATGCTCGGATACTTCATCGTGACCTTGGAGCCCAGATTTCCGTCAATCCAGAAAACGGACGCCCGCTCCTTGGCGATCGCCCGCTTGGTGACCAGGTTGTAGACGTTGTTGGACCAGTTCTGGATGGTGGTGTATCTCACAGTGGCGCCAGGCATGGCGATTATCTCCACCACAGCCGAGTGCAGCGAGTCGCGGCTGTAGGTGGGAGCGGTGCAGCCCTCGATGTAGTGGACGAAGCTGCCTTCCTCCGCGATGATCAGGGTCCGCTCAAACTGGCCCATGCTCTCGGTGTTGATGCGGAAGTAGGCCTGCAGTGGCACCTCCACCCTAACCCCCTTGGGCACGTACACGAAGGATCCACCCGACCAGACGGCGGAGTTGAGCGCCGCGAACTTGTTGTCGTTGGCGGGGATCACGGTCCCGAAGTACTTGCGGAAGATCTCCGGATGATCCCGCAGGCCGGTGTCGCAGTCGGAGAAGAGGACCCCCAGCTTCTCCAAGTCCTTGCGGATGGAGTGGTAGACGACCTCGCTCTCGTACTGGGCGGACACCCCGCCCAGGAACTTGCGCTCCGCCTCGGGGATGCCCAGCCGGTCGAAGGTCCGCTTGATTCCCTCTGGAACGTCCTCCCACGTCCGGCCCTGCTCATCAGCGGGGCGCACGTAGTAGTAGATGTCGTCGAAGTCGATGCCGCTGAGGTCCGCCCCCCAACTGGGCATGGCCCGCTGCCGGAAGTGGTCCAGCGCCTTGAGGCGAAACTCCAGCATCCACGGCGGCTCATTCTTGCGGCGCGAGATGTCGATCACGGTCTCCCGGGTCAGCCCCTTGGTGGCCCGAAAGACGAACTCATCGCCGTCGTTGAAGCCGTACTTGTAGTCCTTGGTCAGGTCCTTGGCGGCGACTGTCATAGTGGCTTGCCTCTCAACCCCACCGAGGGGAAAATCCGACTCAACTACTCAGTATTCTAGACCGCTGCCGAAGCTGCTGCCTCGGCCTCGATCCCAGCCTGCCGAAGCATCGGGTCGTAGCCCGATTCCTCGATCTGGGCGACCACCTCGGAACCGCCCGACGCGATGATCCGGCCGGCCGCCATCACGTGGACTCGGTCCGGGGTTATGTAGTCCAGGATCCGCTGATAGTGGGTGATGATCAAAATCCCCATCCCATCTCCGCGAACCCGGTTCACGCCGTCGGCGACAGTGCGGAGCGCGTCCACGTCCAGCCCGCTGTCGGTCTCGTCCAGAATTGCCATCTCGGGCTTGAGGATTGCCATCTGGACGATCTCCATCCGCTTCTTCTCCCCGCCGGAGAAGTTGTCATTGATGTACCGGGACATGAAGGACTGGTCCATCTTGAGGGCCGCCACCTCGGACCTGATGAGTTTCAGGAACTCTCGGGCGGGAAGCTCCTTGCCCTGCCCCTTCAGCGCTGCCCGAAGAAAGTTGGTTGTGGTTACCCCGGGGATCGCCGTCGGGTACTGGAGGCTTAGGAAGAGTCCCAGGCGCGAGCGCTCTTCCGGGGGCTTGCCGAGCACACTCTGTCCTGCCCAGATGATGTCCCCGCCGGTCACCTGATACTTGGGGTGCCCCATGACGGCATAGCCCAGACTGGTCTTGCCGGCCCCGTTTGGCCCCATCAGGGCATGAACCTCTCCCTTGGGGACTGTGAGGTCTACCCCGCTCAGGATCTCCTTCCCCTCGACGGCAACTCTCAGATCGCGAATCTCAAGCGTGGACACTCCCGCCTCAGACATGGGCACCCTCCTTGAACGAGACGGCCAGCTCCTCTCCCGGGCACCATGGCTCCAGGGGAAGGGGGTCCGACAGCAGGTCGCGCAGGGTGGTCCCACCCAGCACCTGCTTCACCGCCTGTTGCAGCCGACCCCAGAGAGGCCGACTAAGACATTCCGGCTCGCGCTGACAGCTGCCCTGGCGGTACCCCTCAGCCAGACACTCGACCGGAGCGACCGGGCCCTCCATCAACTCGACAATCTCGAGCACCGTGACCGCCTCCGGCGAGCGGCTCAGTCGATATCCCCCGTGCAGACCCCTTGTGCCCTCGACCAGACCCGCCCTGCGCAGGGGAGCCACCAGCTGCTCGAGGTAGGCCAGCGGCAGAAACTCGGTGCGGGCGATCTCCGCCAGGCTGAGAGGCGGACCCCCATGAGCCTTGGCGAGCTCGGTCATCATCCTCAATCCGTAGTGGGCGCGAGATGAGATCCTCATGGCGACGGGCGCCTGACCGCTAAATCCGACTGGCATGCCCCTATTTTACGCTGTCGGGTCGGGTGGCGCGCCGGGGCTGGCGGGAACTCCTCCTCGGACCAAGGGCCGGATTCGCTCTTCCGGGCCGCGCCCAGAGTCAGTTCCAGAACCCAAAGAAGCTGGTGTGCCGAAGGGGTGAGCTCCTCCTTTTGGCCCGCTGCCTCCCATGAGAAACACCTGTGCGCTGGAGCGGTCGGGCTAGCTTCTAAACTTTGGCAGGCGGGGTTTCTCCCCGGCTTGTCGCCGACCCCCGGATCGGGTGCGCGGCTCGGTCGGCAGATGAGATGTTGAGGACCAGGTTGAAGCTCCGCCGGCGCCCGAAACCCCACCTTTCAGGAGAGCACAAGGGCGGATTCCGCACGGGCTTCCTCTCGGCCCTGCAGATAGTCCCATTCCGTTGGGTGTGGGCCGGAGCCCTCAGCGGGAACTCCGGGCGTTTCGCCGTGATCCTGGTCGCGGGGTGGGAGGCGTATCGGTTGGGCCACCACTCTGCGGTGTGGCCCAGCCTGGTGAGCATGCTTCTTTTGCTTCCGTCGATGTTCTTCGGTCTCCTGGCGGGCGGGGTTGCGGACCGGCGCAATCGTGCCCGCATGGCCGCCACCGGCCAGCTGATCAACGCCGCCAGCTGCCTGATGGCCGCAGGGCTCACGCTCTCCGGGAGGCTCGACCTCCCCAACCTCTTGGCCCTCACCGCCGTGGTCGGCGTTGGGAACTCGGTCCAGGGCCCGGCCTGGCAGGCGATGATCCCGGAGCTGGTGGGGCAGGAGCGGCTGTTGAACGCCAGCATGACCGCCCGCATCGCCCAGCAGGGAGCCGAGCTGACCGGTCCTGCGCTCGGGACTGCGGTCCTGACCACCGCCGGCCCAGGTGCCACGTTCTTGACCTGCGCCTGCTTCTACCTGGCTGGCATGAGCATGTTCTGGCACGTGCGCCGCGCGGTGAGCACGCCTCATCGGACAACCGCGACGACCACCGGGCTCCTGACTCCCATAGCCCAGGGCCTCTCGTATGTCCGCAGTCAGACCCCCATAGGGACGCTTCTGCTCTGGGTCGGGTTGCACTGCAGCCTCACCATGGCGAGCATCGGGATCCTGCCGGCTCTGGCCACCGCCAACCTGCGTGGGGACGCAGTGGCTTACGGGCTGCTCCTGACCGGGTTTGGGCTCGGGTCGGTGTTGGGGCCGCTCCTGATGATGGGTTTGGGCAACCGGGTCGGGGTGTTGCGCATCCTGCTGGTCTCGGCGCTCCTGAGCGGCCTGCCTCTCATCCCGCTGGGTTTAGTGCCCAACCTCGCCGTCGACCTTGTGGCTGCAACCTTCGCCGGTGCCGCCCAGGCGGTCTTCATGGCGGGGATATATTCGGCGAACCAGGGCGCATCCCGGGACGCGATGCGTGGCCGAGTCGCCAGTGTGCAGCTGTCCCTCACCACTGGAGCCATGGGGCTGGCCAGCATCGGCTGGGGCGCACTCGCGGTACTGATGGCACCGGGGATCGTTCTTGCGGTTCCCGGAGCAGCCTTCACCCTGGCCTGCATCCCGTTCGCGGTTCGACACCGGCGGCTGGGTCGCGAGCTGAAGGCGAGCTGGAGGGTGGCGACCCCGAGAGCGGAGTGACGGGGCCAAGCAGCGCCACCACCCCGGCAACTGGAGGGTGGAACCGCTGCCCTCAGCGCCGCCCGAGGTCGCAAGGCGTCGCAAGGGGTCGCAAGATCAGGTGGGCTTGGTCCCTAGGGGATTGCCCTGGACAGGTGAGCGCTCTCTCAGAGCCCTCACCTCTCTGGCGACTATGGCAGCCGTCTGGTCCACCTCGTCCTCGGTCGTGGAGCGACCCAGGGTGAGCCGCAGATGGGCGGCCGCCAGCTCCGGCGAAAGGCCCATCGCCAGCATCACGTGGGAAGGCGCCTGCGATCCGCTGGCACACGCAGAACCAGCGGAGGCTAAGACTCCGGCCCGGTCCAGGCGCAGGAGCAACAGCTCCCCCTCGATTCCGGGAAAGGCGATGGTGCAGAAGTTGGGCAGTCGGCGGGGAGGCTCGGCTCCTGTGGGTCGAGCCTCCGGCAGCTCCCTCAAGATCTCCTGGGTGAGGCGCTGCGAGAGACTGCCAAGACGCGCCATCTCCAGCTCTCGTTCTCGCTCGGCCAGCATGGCTGCCATCCCCAGCCCGACGATCCCGGGCACGTTCTCCGTCCCCGAGCGCCTGGTGCGCTCCTGCCCCCCACCAGTTATCTGGGCGTCCAACCGGGTGCCCTGCCGGACAAAGAGCGCTCCCACCCCCTTGGGGCCGTAAACCTTGTGGGCGGAGATCGTGAGCAAATCCACCCCCAATGCACCCATGTCCAGAGATAGCTTGCCCAGCGCCTGGGTGGCGTCGGTGTGAAACAGAGCGTCCGAGTGGCTCCTGGTCAACTCAAGCAGCTCGGCTAACGGCTGAATGGTTCCAACCTCGTTGTTGGCCATCATCACCGAGACCAGCGCGGTATCCCTACGAAGTGCCCGGGCGAGATCCGCCGGATCCACCAGACCAGACGAGTCGACCGGCAGGATACTGACCTCGAATCCCCTGGCCGAGAGGTCGCGGGCGGTCTCAAGGACCGCCTCATGCTCGACTGCGGAGATTACGAGATGCCGACCGACCGCACCTTCCCTGGTCATGACCCCGCGCAGCGCCAGGTTGTCGGCCTCGCTGCCCCCACCGGTGAAAACGATCTCTCTAGGGCGACAGTTCAAAACTCCGGCGAGCCGGTCGCGGGCTTCGTCGACCAGTGCCCGCGCGGCCCTCCCCGCGGCGTGCCCGCTGGACGGATTGCCGAATGTCTGCTCCAAGGTCGGGGCCATGGCCGCCCGCACCTCTTCCCGCACCGGGGTCGTCGCGGCGTGGTCGAGGTAGATCATCGGCGGATGCTGACCGGCGTCAGGACTCCTCGCCATCTCGAGGTTCGAGGAGGGCGGTCAGAGGCCCCTGGTAACCGCGAAGGGCCTGATGAACCTGAAGAAGTTCGTCGGCCGTGATCGGCGGCATCTCCTCTTCATCAGCCAGCTGGAGCTCCTCCTCAGCCTCCCCGCCGTGCACCTCCAGCGCAACCACGAAGGCCATGTCGCACTTCCGGCAGGTCACCTCGACGGTGTAGTGGTGCCCACTGTGGTTCAGCTGCCGCATCTTGCAGTCGGCCAAAGAGCGTCTGCATACCGGGCACCGAAACTCGCCCGCGCGCTGCCGGAGGAAGGTCAATATGTCCACATCAAAGCCTCACCCTGAGTATAGATAGCCGGCACGAGCGCCCTCTCAGACGTTCTGCTCCATCCGGCGCAAAACCTCGCTGGTGAACTCCTCCGTCCGTGCCATTCCCCCCAGATCGGCGGTCCTCACCCCGCTTGAACAGACCGCCATAGTGGCCTCCCGGACCCGGGCTCCGGCTCCTGCCAGCTCGGGGTTGGGAGTCTGCTCCAGCAGGGCGGCAACGGCCAGGATCATGGACATGGGGTTGGCGATGTGCCGGCCCTCCAAGGCCGGGGCCGTCCCGTGGGGCGCCTCCGCCATCACCAGGCTCTGCCGTCCCTCGGCGTCGAATCCGATCATGAGGGACTCGCTTCCGGCCAGGGTGCCGTAAAGCGCCAGCACCATGTCGGAGAGGATGTCTCCATCCCGATTCAGGGCGGGAATCACCAGAGCGTCATCCCTGGAGAGCACCAGTGCGAAGGTCGCATCGATCAGCTGCGGCTCATACCCGACTCCAGGATGACGGGAGGCCGCGGCGTCCATCTCCTCCTTGAGCATCCCCTCGTAGACGGGCGAGACCGTGTACTTGGGCCCACCGAAGACCTTGGCCTCGGTCCTCTTGGCATATTGGAACGCGTACTCCGCCACCCGGCGGCAGTGCTCCCTGGAGACCCTGGTGGTCCGGTAGGCAACCTCGTCTGCGCCGGCCCCCTCGCGCCACTCTCTGGCGCCATAGGCGTCATCCACCGCCATTCGCACCACGGTGATTGGGGAGTGAACCCCACCCAGCGGTGGGACCCCGGGGATGCGTCGCCCGGTGCGCACTATTACGTCGCCACCGACCTCGGCGCGGAGTATGGCGTTGGGACTCCCGACGTCGCCCGCCGCCTCCGGCGTCACCGTCGCCGCCTTCAGCCCAAACCCGTCGATGAGCATTCGCCTGGCCGCCTCGTGAACCACCTCGTTGGACGATCCTCGCCGCGCCCCAAGGCTTAGATCCACATGCTCAAGCTGGACCATGGAGGAGATCGAGGGTGCGGCCAGGATCCGGAGCGATTCCTCCAGCAGCTCCTCTCCGGTCTGGTCCCCGTGGAGAACCGTGATGGAGCAGGGAGCCACTTTCACTACCAGGATGCCACTCGACGGAAGGACTCGGCGTACTGGAAGCCATGTGACTGCCCCGCCTCGGCCAACCGCGCCCTCACCCTCTCCGAGGGGTCCTGGCGATGCTGACTCCGATGGCAGCGCAACGCCTCCAACTTCCGATCCAGGGTCTTGGTCACGTCCACGAAGTAGTCTGGGTCAGGGGTCCCCGTGATGAGCACCTCCCTGACCACGTGGGGCTCGAGTCCCTCCTCGAGGAGCTCAGGAAAGGCGTACGGATTGCGCGCGAAGGGATATATCGCCTCGATCGCGGCCTGTCCCGCGGCCAGGTGGTCCGGGTGATTGCCCCCAAGATTTCCGTAGTGCCGCACCGCGTTCTGGCAGACCACGAGGTCCGGGCGCACCCTCCTTATCTCCCGGGTCAGCTGGCGACGCAGCTCTGAGTCATCCACCAGCCCGCCGTCGGGATGGCCCAGGAAGGTGACGCTGGAAACCCCCAGCACGGCTGCCGCCTCCCGCTGCTCGCGCTCCCGAATCCCCCGCAACTCACCGGTCGGAACTGTGGGATCGGCGGAGCCCTGAGCGCCGTCGGTGCAGATCACATAGTCAACCTGGATGCCCTGCGCGGTCCACCCGGCCACGGTCCCGGCGCTGCCGAACTCCGCGTCGTCCGGGTGAGCCACTATCACCAGCGCGCGCTGAAAATCCTCTAGCTCAAAGTCAGTCATGACCAACCCTCAGGATACGGAATCGAAGGGGCCCCCGCTTTGGCACCCACCTCCTGTCCTCCTCCATAGGGGGGCCAGCGCCACGTGAGCGGCCCAACCCATCAGCACGGGCCGGCCTGGAAGCCACGGGTTGGGCCGGAGTGGGGAGCAGGGGTGAACCCCTGCTCCCCGGGTCCGGGACGGTCAGCGCCCGCAGCCCCGATTCACCTCCCCATCGGAGCATGCGGCCGGGCCCACCTCAGGGTCGGCCCGGAGCCTCCGCAGTTGTAAGGACGCCCTGGCCCGTCACTCGCCAGGATGGATCGCAGTTGGGTCAGCCAGCCGCCTCCGTGACCAGGTTGGCGACCAGATTGGCCACGTCCGGGGTGCCCAAGCCGGTGGGCAGGTTGTACCCGGGACCAGCGCTATACCCCGTGGTTGGGGATGCAACCCCTGACGGGAAGGCGTTGTTGCCGACCGTCACATTGTGAAAGGACTTGGCGTAGGTGCTCGGGTTTCCCGCCAGGCCGTAGAGCCACGGATTCAGCTGGCCGAAGGTGAAGCCTGGAGCGAGGGCGGGGTCGGCCGCCGCCGCCTGGTCGGCCAACGCCCCGATCGCAGCCCACGAGGGCGAACCCTCGCTGGTGCCCCCAAAGAAGTAGAAGCCGCTGTTGTTGCCCAGAAAGCCAAGGTAAATCAAAGTCGAGGTGTAGACCGAGGCGTTGAAGCTCACGTCCGCGGTGGTCCTCGAGGTGAAGCCGCTGTTGTCTGCCAATTGGTAACCGGGAGCGGAGAAGAGCGCGCTGGGTGCGCCCCCGGTCGCCCCGAACTCGCCAATGGTGCAGCCGAATGGGCAGAGCGTCGGGGCAGCGTCGTTCCAAACGGTCTCGCTCTGATATGCCCCGGCGTCACTCGCGAAGAGATCCGTTCCGCCGACCGAGGTCACCAGGGGGTCCGAGGCGGGAAAGCTGGCGTTGGGAAGGGACAGCCCATTGGTGGCCCCGGAATCTCCCGCGGAGGCGAACACGCTGATCCCCGCCTTCGCAGCCTGCTGATAGATCGCTTCGGCCTGCAGCACCTGGCCGTTGTTGCCATGGAGGAGTCCCTCGGCGATCCCAAAGCTCATCGACATCACGTTGCCGAGGTGGTGGGAGACCGCATATTCCTCGACCGCGTTGAGCGCATCCCCGTTGCTGTTGGGGGCCACCACCAGATCGATCGTGGCCGCGGGCGCCATGGCGTGCGACATCTGCACGTCCAGACTGGTCTCCTCCGCCCAACCGACTTCGTTTCCGGCACGCGGCCCTTTAGCTCCTCCTTGATTGGGGCTGAATGCGGGGCAGCCCAGGGGGCAGATGATGTTGAGGGCGGGTGGGGGTGGCAGTTTGAAGGTGGCATCGTAGGTGGCCAGGTCCTGGCGCACCGTGGGACTGCCGTAGGCGTCGACGATCACGATCGTCTGGCCCGTTCCGTTCAGGGTCGAGGGAACGTCATACGCCGCCCGGATCTGACCTGGACCGTAGCAGGCGAGCCCGAACGTGGTCACGCACTGGCTCGGCGTGTAGGGGAAGCTGCTGGGAGCGGAGTTGGTCGCCAGCGCGAGCCTGGCTATCGGGTGAACTTGGTAGACGATCGTGCCCCCGCTCGAGGTAGCGGCCGCCGCCTGGGTCGCCGAGAGCGAGAGAGCCGCCACAACAAGCGCTGTCATGGAAAGCCATGCCCGTGATTGACCCATCCGAGGAGCCCTTAGCCCGACGCGATTTATTCGCATGTCGCCCTCCTTCTTGCCCACATCTCCTTTCGGAGCTACAAGTTGAGAACGTCTGGGACGGGGCGGCTACCCACAGCTGCCATCTAGAGCTCCCACCAGGTCAATGTCCACCGGATTTCAGGACGGGCCGGTGAGCTTCCCCTCTTTTCGTCCGCCTCTGTGGTGCGAAAGTCAGGGACCGCCTCAGGTGCCGCACACCGGGTTGGACGCCATCCGTCAGTGGAAGAGCCAGGGGAGCTTCAGCCGCAGCCCCCCCTCTTTCAGGGCATCTATCACGTCGTCCGCCAGCACCCTGCCCATCGGCCGACCCTGGGGGTCGACCACCACCACAGATGACGCCCTGGCCTCGGTCAGCCGTTCGACGACCTCGTCCAAGAACGCCTCCGGATGAATGGTGACGGGAGTCGTGTCATTCAGCAGGTCGGCGAGCAAAGTCTCATCCGCCGCCACCAGAACGTCGAATAGCGGAAGGTCGGCTCGGAGGCGTCCCTCTCCATCCAGGACGGCAACCGAATCTATGTCGGCACCGTGGGCCCGCTGCTCCCGAAGGCTCGCCCGGACCTGCGCCACGGTGTCGTGCTCGGACGCCCGCGCAAGGGTGGTAGTCATGAAGCCGCCTGCCATGGTCTCCGGATACCCGAGAAGGTCCGTGAGTTGCCGCGCGGCCTCGGTGGGGAGGTGGGCGAGGATGGCATCGGCCTCAGCGCGCTCCATGTCGCGGAGCACATCGACCGCCTCATCCGGCTCCATCGCCGCGACCATTTGCGCCGCCCGCTCCGGGGAGGCGTCCCGGAGGATGTCCTCTATCCGCTCTGGCTCCATCTCCTCTAGCGCGTCCGCCACAGCGCCAGGGTCCAACGCGGTCGTGAGCTCGTCCCGGGCGGGCTGGTCGAGCTCCTCCAGCAGATCGGCCAGCTCCCCAGGGTGCAGCTGCCTCAGTCCCTCGTGCGGGACTTGAAGTCTGAGCTCCGACCCGGGCTCGCCGAACGGGTGCACCGCTGACCAATCCACCAGCTGCTGACTGTCGGGCTGCCACGATGCCACAACCCTGGCCCAGAGCGATCTGGGACCGCCGGAGACCGCCACCAAGCGCATCCTCCCCAGCACCGGAGCCAGGAACAGGTCCTCCGCCCGCAGCACCTTCACCCCGTCGACGTCGACCAGCTGACGGCCAAGGACATCGGAGACCAGCCGCAGCTCTCCCTCTCGGCGGATGAAGCCCGCAGCCTGGGTCCCGAGATCCTTGACCACGACTGCCTGGGCATCCAGTCGGACGACGCCGGAGAGGGGTTGGAAGAACTGCTCCTCGCCGCGCTGCAGCACCAGACCTGTCAGCAACGGATAGGGGTCGCTACCGTTCCATCGCACCACCAGGTCAACCAGCCGTCCGGCGCCACGACCGGTCTCATCCACCGGCGACACCGATCTCAAGCGTGACAGCGGCACCAGCGACGCTCGAATGGCACGGGTGGTCAGAAGGCGACGCCGTCTTCTAGGGCGCGAGGGCGAACGGCTGGGAAGGGTCGGCACTTCTCAGAGGGTGTGGACGGCGGTGGGAACCGAGTCCCGGTTTGCTCGCAAACTCACGCTGGTAGCATATAGGTGCGTTGCGGCGCAGTTTCCGGTAGCGGCCTTAACCCCCCCTTGAGGGTCCAGCTGTTATCGATAGGCGGGGCATGGAGGTGAGCATGGACGGTTCCAGTAAACCGCCGCCCGGTCGCTATTCCACCGCGCACGCCGCGAGCCTCTAACCAAGACCCCCGGCACCCTCCCGGCGTGCGTCTGAGCACACGGTCCTAGTCGAACCCACGCCAGGAGGTCAGAGATGTCAGAGGAGCCGCGCCCGACCGCGCCCCAGCGGTCGGCGGTGCTGGATACCGCCCATGATGGCGAGATCCGTGGCGCCCTTGGCTCCATTCCCCATTGGGAATCAGACCGGCCCCGGCCGTGGTCCCGAAAGCTACTGACCCTGGCGGCGATCATGGGCCCGGGCCTCATCGTGATGGTGGGCGACAACGACGCCGGGGGGGTATCCACCTACGCCCAGGCCGGCCAGAACTACGGGCCGAGCCTGCTTTGGGTGCTGGTTCTGTGCATCCCCACCCTGATCGTGGCCCAGGAGATGGTGGTGCGGCTGGGAGCGGTCACCGGGGTCGGCCACGCCCGCCTGATCAAGGAACGGTTCGGGAATTTCTGGGCGGCATTCTCTGTCGGCGACCTCTTCCTCCTCAACTTCCTGACCCTGGTCACCGAGTTCATAGGAGTGGATCTTGGTCTTCGCTACTTCGGCATAACCCCGCTGGCCTCCGTCCCCATCGTCGCGATCGGGCTGCTGGCGATGGTCGCTACTGGCAACTTCCAGCGATGGGAGCGATTCATGTTCGTCTTCATCGTCACCAGCCTGCTGATGTTCCCACTGGCAGCACTGTCCCACCCCTCCGCCGGCCCGGTCTTCAACGGACTGGTCACACCCTCGGTTAAGGGGGGGTTCACCTCCACCTCGGTGCTCTTCATCATCGCGGTGGTGGGCACGACCATCGCGCCGTGGCAGCTGTTCTTCCAGCAGTCCAACGTCATCGACAAACGCATCACCACCAGATGGCTCAAGTACGAGCTCGCGGACACCTCCATAGGGGCGGTGCTGACCACGGCGGGTGCGGGTGCGCTCATGGTGGCTACCGCCTTCGCCTTCTCGCACAGCAGCTTCGCTGGGCAGTTCGGGTCCGGGCTCACAGTCGCTGAGGGCCTCAGCCGCCGAGCCGGCTCGGCTTCAGGGGCCATCTTCGCGGTCGTCCTGGTCAACGCGTCCGTGATCGGCGCCTCGGCGGTGACCCTGTCGACCTCCTACGCTTTGGGCGACAGCTTCGGGCTCAAGCACTCCCTCCATCGCAGCGTGCGGGATGCCAAGGGCTTCTATTTGTCGTTCGCGGCCATGATCGCTGTCGCCGCCGGGATCGTCCTGATTCCCGGGGCTCCGCTCGGTCTCATGACCACCGGAGTCCAGGTGCTGGCGGGAGTCCTGCTGCCCTCCGCGATCGTCTTCCTGCTGCTCCTCTGCAACGACGCTGAGGTCCTGGGCCCATGGGTCAACTCCGCCCGCCAGAATGTGGCCGCCACCATCATCGTCTCGGTGCTGGTGTTGCTCTCCCTGATCCTGACGGTGACCACGGTCTTTCCCCAGCTCCCGCTCGGGCCTTTCACCCTTTCGGTGACGGTGCTGGGCGGAGCTGGACTCGGCTGGATGGGGGTAATGGCCAGGCGCCGGAGGGGGACCGATCCCGAGCGGGAACGGGCCGTCACCGGAGATCGCCAGGTATGGAGGATGCCGCCTCTCTCCACTCTGAAACCTCCCGTGTGGTCCCGGGGGCAGCGGATAGGCATGCTGGCGCTCCGCGGCTACCTGGTGCTGGCAGTGGTGCTGCTGGCGGTGAAGATAGGGCAGCTTGCAGTAGCTCGCTGAACGTTAGCCAGCAGACCGTGGTGTGCAGTCGAAGGGAGAGGACCAGACGAGGACGCTTTCCCCTCTCCCACCGCCAAACCCCCCTTGGGTGGGTTTGGCGCCACCCACCTGCAGCCCCCTTCGTCGAGGCCGCCTTTGAGCCCTGATCTGACGGGCGACTCACACATCACCCGCCCGTCGGGACTTTCCCACCGTTCCTGCTGGGTTTCGATAAGTGACCCCGGTCGAAAGCACATGTCCTTCCCACCCCGGGCCAGCCAGCCCTCTGGCACCGGCTCGACCTCCCGGAGCCCTCCCCTTTCCACGAGTTTCGCCCTGGGCATGCCTGACCCAGCCCGAGTCCAGCCCAAGGGCTTCTAGCAACCGACGATTCTTCGGCGCTGAGCATCCAAAGGCAGCATTCTGACCGCCTCTTTGTGCTTTTGCCCCCAGGGAGCTGCGGCCCCCACACCAGCGGCCCAGAGGGTCCGTCAGCGGTTCCCAAACGCTGCTCCAGGCGCTAGTCTGTCGGAATGACTGACTATGAGATTCACGACGGCAAGCTGGAGTTGACGGTCGAAGGCGCGGACAAGATCTGGGCGCTCAAAAGCCACCTCACCGTCCCACTTGACGACATCACCGGTGTGCGCTCTGTCGTCGACGCCCAGGCGGAGATTTCAGGAGGGGTCAAGCTCGGAGGATCGAGAATCCCAGGGGTCATTCAGGCGGGGTCCTTCGTCTACTCCGACGGATCTATGTTCTGGGACGTTCATCGCCCCGGGCATGCGATCGAGATCTCTCTCCAACATGAGCACTACCGGGCGCTGGTGGTCGATGTGGAAGACAGTGCGGCGGCGGTTGAGGAGATCAGCCAAGCGATTGCCGCCTCTCGCGGCTGACCCAAGGGAGCAACCCGGAGCGGAGGTATCCTGAGAAGATCGACCATCATCTGCGTAGGAGGTGCTTTCCATGCTCGAGGGGTTCACCTGGTTCAAGCAAGCCGCCTATCGCTGGCAGGGTTCGGGGCTGACCCTGTACATAGACCCGTGGGAGGTGACCACAGACGATCCCGCCGACCTCATCGTCCTAACACACGCCCACTTCGACCATTACTCCAAGCCGGACCTGGAGCGGTTGACCTCGTCCACGACAGTAGTGGTCGCCCCCAAGGACATAGCAGCGGAGCTTTCAGGAAACGTCATCGCAGTCGCCCCCGGCGAGTCGCTGGAAGCGGCCGGGGTGCACCTGGAGACCGTCCCCGCATACAACTTGGTGGAGGAGAGGTTGGAGGCGCACCCCAAGGCCAATGGCTGGGTGGGGTACTTGCTCAGCCTCGGCGGCCACACCTACTACCACGCCGGCGACACCGATCACCTGCCCGAGCTGGAGGGACTGAAGACCGAGGTGGCGTTCCTGCCAATCGGCGGCACGTACACGATGGACGTCCACGACGCCGCAGCCCTGGCCCGGGCGATGACCCCGCAGCTGGCGGTTCCAATGCATTACGGCTTCGTGGTGGGCAGCAAGACGGATGCCGCGGTTTTCGCTAGGGAGGCCGCGCCGGTCGAGGTCCGCACGCTGGACCCGGTCCATCCCTTCACCCAGTGACGACAGAGCGGGACCAGGCCGGCGAAACCCTGCCGCCCTCACTGGAACTTCCCGAGGGCGGCGGGGTGGAGGAGCGGGTCACGCCGGTCCTCAGCATCGCTCTGGTCGCCCACGACCACAAGAAGCGTGGCCTGGTGGAGTGGGGCAGGTTCAATCGCTTGAGCCTTGTTCCCCACCGGCTCTACGCAACCGGCACCACCGGTGCCCTATTGGAGAGGGAACTCGGACTCCAGGTGAACTGCCTGCTGAGCGGGCCGCTGGGCGGCGACCAGCAGATGGGCGCCCTGATCGCTGAGGGCGCTATCGACCTGCTCATCTTCTTCTGGGATCCGCTCGAGCCCCAACCGCATGACCCGGATGTGCGGGCCCTCCTGCGCATAGCCGCGGTCTGGAACATTCCGGTCGCCACCAATCGGGCCTCCGCGGACCTGATCATCTCCTCCCCCCTGATGCAGTCGGGCTATCAGCGGCTGGTGCCCGATTATGGGGAGCCGGGGAGACGTCTTACTGGCGACGACCCCTCGCCGACGCAATCGTGACGGTCGGGAACGGGGCGGCGGCGGGATGGTCAAAGTGAAGTCGAAAGAGGGGCTGGCGCCCTTTCTCGAATTTCAGACCTACTTCAAGGTGTATGGGGACCTGAGCGCGGAAGCTGGGACTCCAGCGCCCCTCCTCACCCTCCACGGCGGTCCCGGGGCCAGCCACGACTACTTGCTGTCAATGGCCGACCTGGCAAGGGACGGACGTGCCGTGATCTTCTACGACCAACTCGGCAACGGCGGCTCAACGCACCTACCGGGGCGCGGCGCTGACTTTTGGACGGTCAACCTCTTCAGGGAACAGCTGGCCTCCTTGATCGACCACCTCGGGATCTCAGGCCGCTACCACCTGCTGGGGCAGTCCTGGGGAGGGTTCCTGGCCCAGGAACACGCACTCGGACAACCCGCAGGACTGCGGTCACTGATCCTCTCCAACACCGCCGCCTCCTTCCCGGCCTTCGTGCAGGAGGCCAACCGGCTCCGCCTGCTCCTGCCCGAGGCGGTGGAGGCCACGCTCAAACGCCACGAGACAGACGGCACCACCGATGACCCCGAGTACGAGGCCGCCTGTAAGGTCTTCTACCTCCGCCACCTCTGTCGGATGGACCCCTGGCCCCTGGAGGTAACCGAGAGCTTCGACTGGATCGCCCGGGATCCCACCGTCTACCACACCATGAACGGACCATCGGAGTTCCACGTCATCGGTTCCATCCGCAACTGGGAGGCGCAGTCTCGATTGGACGGGATCAAGGTCCCGACCCTGCTCCTTTCTGGTCGACACGACGAGGCCACTCCGGCACTTCAGCAGGGGCTGCTCGAGGGGATCGCGGGAAGTCGGCAGCGGCTGTTCGAGAACTCCTCGCACATGCCCTTCTGGGAGGAGCGAGAGGACTTCATGGAGGAGGTCAGTTCGTGGCTGGCCGAATTCGACTGAACGCTGTGCCGACTCAACCCTGACCGCCCTGGACCAGCGCCGCCGGCCCAAACGCTGACACAGCGAGAGCGGCCGCTCGGAGACCGGCCTCCATTCCGTGCACCAGCGCGGTCTCGCTGGATGAGCCCACACTGGCCAAATGGCCCAGGAGCCCCCCCGCCAAGGAGTCCCCGGCTCCGGTTGGGTCCACGACCTCTCGCACCGGATGTGCTGGGAACTGCTTCTCCATCCCCCTTGTCAAGAGGACTGCTCCCCTCGCCCCCTCCTTGACCACCACAGCCCGCAACCTGCCGCTCCCGATCAGGGAACGCGCCCCCTCCAGGGCTGGGGATTGCGTAAGCTCCTCAAGCTCGCCGCGGTTGGCGAATAGCAGATCCGCGTCACGGGCCAGTTCCAGGAGAAGCCCTCGGTCGGAACGTATGAAGTCGCGCATGGTGTCAAGCGCCACCAGATTGGCGCCGGTGCACTGGCCGAGCACGAAGAGCTGGGTAGTCGGGTGCATGGACCCGAGAAACAGGATCTCGCTGGAACGGGCATCTGCGGGGACGGTGGGTCGCCACCCTTCGTAGACGCCGAACCGCTGCACCTCGCGCTCGGGGCTGGAGTGTTGTGAGTGCACGGCGGTCCACCGGTACGACGGTCCGGGGCGGAGCTCAATGCCTTGAGTCTCCAATTTAGCCTTGACCATCAGCTCTCTGAGGGTGCTGCCGTCCTCCCCGAGCACCCCCAGGGGCAGGACGGGGCAGGCTTGCCGGGCCGCCAGGCTGAAGTACAGGGCTGACCCTCCGGGCACCTCGGTGGCTCGCCCTGAAGGGGTTGTCAGATCGTCGAAGCCGATGGTGCCGGCCGCGGTCACCGACCACGGTTTGGCGGGCCTGCCCGCCGCGTCAGCGAGCTGCGAAGAGGGGGATGACAGGGGCGGCTCCCCGGCTTCGCTCGGTGCGGATGTCGTCCAGCAGTCGGTCTTGCAGGGTGAACAGGATGGCTCCTACCCGGTCGGGTCTGCGGTCCGACCCCAGCCGACTGGGCAGGTTGGGATCGACCTCCGAGGCCAGCCGGACCACCTTCTGCCAGAGATCCGAGGGGATCAGCCTGACGGAGGCCTCGCGGCACAACTCCACCTGGTCCATGAGCTCGTCGGATGCCTGGAGGCGCCGCTTGCTTGGCACCCGGTGCCGCGACCGAAATGCGATCTGGGCTCGTGCGGCTTCAATCTGCAGAGCCGTGGCCTCGTATGGGTTGAAGTAGCTGGCGCCTACAGACATGGGCGCCATCATACGCAGCCCCGGCGGCGAGCTTATGCTCGAGGGTGTAGTGGCTGACTCTGAACTTCGCCCGGACCTTCTGCTCGCCAGCGAGGAGCGCTTCTCGGGAGAGCTGCTTCGGCTGACGGTGGACCTTGTTCGTGTCAGCTCCGGGGTTGAGGCACACCGCGAGGTCGTGCACCACCCGGGTGGGGTCGGCGTCGTCGCAATGGGGGATGACGGCTCCGTCCTACTGGTCAGGCAGTACCGTCACCCGGCGGGGGAGCTGCTGTGGGAGATACCAGCCGGTGGACGCGAGGTCGGTGAGTCAACGCTGGAGACCGCCCGCCGAGAGTTGGCTGAGGAGACAGGGTATGGCGCGGAAGCCTGGTTGGCAGTGGGAGCTACCTTTCTGGCACCCGGATACAGCACCGAGCTCCTCTGGTACTACAGGGCGACGGGAATAACCCCTGTTGGGGGTCACCACCCGGACCCCGACGAGGTTCTGGAGGCGCGGCTGTTCAGCCCCGAGGAGCTGCTGTCCCTCGCCCGGGAGGGACAGCTACGCGACGCCAAGACGCTCGCAGGGCTGGCCCTGGCGGGAGCTCTCCAGGTCAACCTGGTTGTCCCGTCTGAGCCATGACAACTCAATCGTGAGGGAGGTCGCTCCCAAGAGGGGTCGCGGCAAGGACACATCACTCATCGGCCCCAAAAGGTGAGGACGTCCAGATTGGAGGTCGACACCGGGGGTCGGGTGATCACGGACCTAACCGCTGAGCTGGTCTCGTTCTGCTCGCGCCAGGGTGATGGCCTGGCCCACGCGTTCTGTCCCCACGCCACCGCCGCTCTGGTGCTAATGGAGCTTGGGGCAGGCAGCGACCTCGACCTTCTCAGCTGGCTCGCCAAGGCCCTACCCCGAACGGACCCCTACCGGCACCGACACGGCAGTCAGGGCCACGGCGCCGACCACCTTCTGCCGGCTCTGCTCGGGGTGGAGGTCACGGTCCCGGTCGAATCTGGACGGCCGACGCTGGGAAGCTGGCAGTCGCTGGCACTCATCGATACCAACCGCGAAAACAACCGCCGCCAGGTCGTGTTCAGCTTTCTTGGTGGGTGAGGGCGATTTCGACAGCTGCCCGGGGGCGCGGACGGCCCCGCCTACTGGGTGGATCCCCGGTGATCTTCGAAGGTTCCTTCCCCTGACCGATTGGGGGTGCCGATTCCTGGACAGAGGTCTCGCCCCGCTACTGGCGCCCTTCGCGGAGTCACCGTCGCTCTAGGGCACGGGAATGGCGGGCAAGTTGTTGACGCCGGTTATCGCGAAGCTCCGGACTGGCGACTGGGAATGGGTCTGGGCAGTTCCGGTCGCCTGCCAGAAGCACGTCACGCTGGAGCCTGTAACGTTGGGGACATCGGTGTCTGCGGACTTGCCGACGTTGAGGATGAGCGGGGTGGGGTTGGCCCACGAAAACTTCCCAGCTGCTGAGCGGGTGGGCCCGAAACGAACCGATCAACCGACCGTTGTCGGTCGCGGTCCCTGAGTAGTCGGTGAGCGCCCCGGGCTTGGTCAGGTCAAGGCCCCTGACCGACCCCAGATGGCATTGGGGGTGGCTGCGCTGGAGGCCGATGTGGATCCCCCAGGGGAGCTGGTGGGCTGGGCCCGATCAGGCAACCGGCCAACAGAGAGTCCAGTGCACCAATGCACCAAGCTCGAGGTCGAACTCCCACAGTCGAAGAGGGGCATCTGGATCCAAGATTGTGCGCACCGGCCTCCCTTGGTGGTCCCCTCCTGGCGGAAGCGGCAGTTCCCAACCGTTGGCGGCCGCTTTCCGACCGAGATCGAGCCCGCTTATTGAGGCTCCCCTCGCGAGCGCTGTTCCGCCAGGGCCGCCGGAAGCCCTGGTTGCGGCGCCCCAGAGGTCAGGGAGGAATCAACGCTCTAAGGGGGGGTGAACGCGCAATCCGCGGAACCGCCGGAAGCCGGTGTCCGAAGTCACCCAGGCGGCGCCGTGCTCAATGGCGAGCGCCGCCAGGTAGGCATCGGGGACGACGTTGCCCCGAGCACCGACCTGTCGGCAGAGGTCCGCAAAGATCGGCCAGTGCGCCGGGCCCGGCCGCAGCGGGATTGCCGCCGGAGCCGCTCTGACCGCCGAGCAGAAAGCCAGAGCCTCACCCGGATCCGTGGGCTCTTGGAAGATTCGATGGTTGGTGACGATCCGAACGAAGGAGCTCAAGACCAACTCGCTCACTCCGAAGGGTTCCGGCCCGCTCAGGCGGTCCTCCAGCCATGCTTTGTGCTCCGGGTGCCTTGCGGTGTCCCTCCGGTGCGCGTAGACGAAGACGTTGACGTCAGCGGACAGCATCTCCCCACCGATCGTCGCCGAGAACGGAGGTCAACGCTTCCCTGTCCTCTAAGTCCACCCCTGGTTGGAGCCCCGAACCTCCCTTGGTGGGGAGCTCCACCCGGCTGGTTGAACCGGGCTCACCACCGTGCTCCACGAGAAGGACACGCAAGGCGTCGTCGAGGATGTCTCCCAAGGTGCGTCGGCTCCGGACGGCGCGCTCTCGCGCCTCATGCAGGAGTGTATCGTCGATGTTGACTGTGGTCCGCATGGCCTGCATCGTAGCATCACCGCCTAGCATCATGATGCATGCGAAAGGCTACCAAGCGAATCAGGGGGCTCACGGTCCGCCGAGCCGCTCGTTCGCATCGGCTACGGACTCCAGTTCCTCCCGGTAGTAGCGCATCCCCCAATCCGCAACGATGGCCGCATATCGATAGTGAGGGGCTTCGCCCAGCCCATCCCGGATCCCCCGGAGCTCCGCGATCCGGCGCTCCAGCTGGTGCTTGTAGCCCTCCAAGATCCCCCGGGGCCGGGCCGGGCCGCTGACGGCCCCGAGAAACAGCCGCAGCACCACCTCGTGCTTCAGGCCCGGGAAGCCCACCTCCCCGAAGCTGAGCCAACCCTCCAGCGCCGATCGTCCGCTGGCGGAGAGCCGATACCTGCGGCGGCGCCGCGCCCCTGTCTGGATCACCGTCTCCTCGACCAACCCCGCCTTGGCGAGTTGCTTCAACTCGGAGTACACGTGACTCATCGCCGGCGCGGTCCAGAAGAACTTCAGGGTGCGGTCCGCGAGCTGCTTCAACTCGTAGCCACTCATCTCCTCTCTGAGTGAGAAGAGTCCCAGGAGGGCATAGCCGGTGACCGAGGGGTCTTGACCAGAAACGGCTGGCATGGTATTCATATCATCCTATTCCTAACAGGAATAAAACCACTACTCGGATGAGGTGCAATCGATGGAAGAGGCCGTCCTGCTGATCGGTACCCGAAAGGGCGTGGTGGTGGCGCGCTCCGACGCGAGTCGACGAAGCTGGGAGCTGGAACCACTGCAACTGATGATGAGCTCGGTGTACGGTCTGGGCATCGACACCCGCGGCTCCTCCCCACGGCTGTTCGCCGGCGCCACCAGCGAACACTGGGGGCCATCGCTCTTCCACTCCGACGACCTGGGCAGGAGCTGGCAGGAGCCGGATCAGGCCCCCGTGGCCTTTCCGGAGGGAACCGACACCGCCCTGATGCGGGTCTGGCAGGTCCAGCCGGGGCCTGTGTCCCGACCGGGCCTCATCTACGCCGGGGTGGAGCCGCACGCCCTCTTCCGATCTCTGGATGGAGGCCTCACCTTCGAGCTGGTGGAGGGGCTCTTCAACCACGAACACCGGCCTCAGTGGGAGCCCGGGGGAGGCGGAGCCTGCCTGCACACCATAGTTCCCCACCCGACCGATCCAGATCGCCTGCTGGTGGCCCTCTCGGCCGGAGGGGTTTACCGCACCTTCGACGGAGGGAGCAGTTGGGAGCCTGCCAATCGAGGGATTCAGGCCTACTGGCTGCCGGAGGAGCAACGGTTTCCCGCCTTTGGGCAGTGTGTCCACAAGGTGGGGACCCACCCCTCGCGTCCGGACCGCCTCCTGGCTCAGAACCACTTCGGGGTCTACCGCTCAGACGACTACGGAGACAGCTGGACGGCAATTGAGCAGGGCCTGCCTTCCACCTTCGGGTTCCCGCTCCTGGTCCACCCTCACCAGCCCGACACCGTCTACCTCTTCCCCCTTCAGGCCGACTCCGAGCGGATGCCGCCGGACCGCCGCTGCCGGGTTTACCGCAGCCGCGACGCTGGAGACAGCTGGGAGCCTCTCACCCACGGCTTGCCCCAGTCCGGGTATCACTCGGCAGTCCTGAGGGACGGGCTCTGCTCAGACTCCGGCACGCCGGCGGGGCTCTACTTCGGCACCCGGAACGGCGAGGTCTTCGCCAGCCTCGACGACGGCGACTCTTGGCAGGTCGTGGCCGAGCACCTGCCCGATGTGCTGTCGGTCCGAGCGGCGCTGGTGGCGTGATCGCGAAGGTAGTGATTCCGACCAGCCTGCGCCCGTCTGCGGGAGGCTCGCGGGAGCTCTCGATCGAGGGGTCCACGGTGGAGGAGGTCCTCGACCACCTCGAGGTCGAATGGCCACAGCTGGCACGCAGACTCCGGGACGAACGAGGGGTGGTCCGACGCCACGTCCGGCTCTACCTGGAGGCGAGTGACATCTTCGACCTGGCCGGCCTGGCGACCCCCATCACCCCCGGTGCGCGCCTCCATGTGGTACCAGCCATCTCGGGCGGGAGTCGGGGGTCGGCGAGCGACGGATCAGTCCGCGGGAGCCGTCCCTAGGTCGAGGTGGGCCGCGGGGATGCTGCCCAACCTGCCGGCTCGGTAGTCGGCGAACGCCTGCCGCAACTCCTCCTGGGTATTCATCACAAACGGTCCGTACCAGGCGACCGGCTCCCCAATCGGATGTCCACCGAGAATCAGGACTTCTAGGGCAGGCGTCCGGGACTCCTGGGTGGCATTGGCGGCTAGGCTCACGCTGCCGCCGGGTCCGAACACTGCGAGCTGGCCGGTGCCGATCGGGGCTGAGGAACCAGCAACCCCGGCCCCGGCGAGCACGTAGGCCAGCGCGTTGAAGTCCTGCCTCCAAGGCATCCGGACCCGGGAGCCTGCTTGCAGGGTCACGTGGAGCATGGTGATTGGGGTATGGGTGCTGCCCGGTCCTAAGTGCCCGGAGACCTCTCCGGCGATCACCCGGACAAGCGCCCCCCCGTCAGCCGAGGTCAGCAGCGAGACCTGACCCCCACGGATGTCCTGGTACCTTGGCGGGCTCCACTTCAACTGGCTGGGCAGGTTCACCCAGAGCTGGATCCCGTGGAACAGTCCGCCGCTGGCGACCAGCTGCTCCGGTGGAGTTTCGATGTGCAGAATTCCTGCCCCGGCGGTCATCCACTGAGTGTCCCCGTTGGTGATCAGCCCCCCCCCGCCATTGCTGTCCTGGTGTTGAAAGGTCCCGTCGATCATGTAGGTGACAGTCTCGAAGCCGCGATGGGGATGCCAGGGCGTGCCCTTGGGTTCACCGGGCTGGTACTCGACCTCTCCCATCTGGTCCATGTGAATGAACGGGTCGAGCAGGGACTGCGGGACGCCCGCGAACGCCCTGCGCACCGGGAAACCCTCTCCCTCCAAACCGGATGGGGCGGTGGTGACTGACAGCACCGGCCGATCGGCGCTGGGGTTCTCGGGCTCCGCGAGGCGGGGGAGGAGGAGGGGATTGGTCGTCGTGACTGCCGGCATGGGATGGCTCCTAATCAGAGGGGCGGTTTGGCCCCGCACCACCTAATGTGGTTGCACGTGCAATTATAACCGCTGCGGTCACGCAGTGGCGGACTCCCGCGCATGCACTGTCGAGCGGTGCGCTTCGATGATCGGCTGAGCCACCTGCGTGGGGATCTCTTCGAAATGGCTGAACCGCATGGTGTAGTGGCCCCTTCCCTGCGTCAGCGCCCGCAGCTCGATCGGGAAGTGGTACATCTCGGCCAGAGGCACCTGAGCGGAGATGTTCTCAAAGCCCTCCGCCGCCAGGACCATTCCGGCGATGTGCCCTCTCCTCGAGTTGAGATGACCGATGACGTCACCCATCTGATTCTGGGGGACGGTCACCTCGACCTCCATCACTGGCTCCAGGAGATAAGGCCCGGCCCTTTCGACCGCCTCCCGCATAGCCATCGCCCCAGCCAGCTGGAACGCGATGTCCTTGCCGTCCACCGGGTGAGTCGACCCATCGACCAGGGTGACCTTGATGTCCGACAGGGGGAACCCCGCCAGGACCCCCTGCTCCAGCGCCTGGCGGACACCCTTCTCGACCGATAGGCGGAACGGCTGGGGGATCGCCCCCCCGACGATCTTGTCCTCAAATGTGAAGCCACTGCCTCGCGGCAACGGCTCGATCTCGATGGTGCAATCCCCGAACAGCCCCGCACCGCCCGACTGCTTCTTGTAGCGATGCTGTTGTCGGGCTGCTCCATGGATAGATTCCCGATACGGGACCTGGGGGGTCGCGAGGACCGCCTCCACCTGCGCCTTGCGGCGGAGTTTCTCCAGGGTGACCTCGAGGTGCACGTCGCCCAGTCCGTGCAGGAGGGTCTCCCTGGTGGACGGCTCCTGCTCCAGACTCAACGTGGGGTCCTCCTCCAGGAGGTGGGTGAGTCCGGCATGGACCTTCTCCTCGTCCCCTTTGTTCCGCGGACGGATCGCCATGGTGTAGGAGGCGCGGGGAAACTCGATCGGGGCAGCGGCCTGGCACCCCTTGGGGCCTAGGGTGTCGCCGGTGGCGGTGTGGAGCAGTTTCGCGGCGGCCCCGATCTCTCCCTGGTGCACCTCTGTCACCGGCTCCAGCGCCTTCCCGCGAGGACGCAAAGGGCGGGCGACTCGCTCCTCGTGCCCGTTGCGAGCGTTCACCAGATGGGCGTCCGCCCGGAGTGTCCCACTGACAACCCGGAAGTAGGAGACCTTCCCAAAGGAATCCGCGACTGTTTTGAAAACGAAGAGGCAGGGGTTTGCAGAGTCGGCGGCGGGTTGCGTGCGGGGCAGGAAGGCACCGAGCGCCTCCAGCACCCTGCGCGCCCCCAGCGCCCTGGCCGGCGCCGCCAGCAGCACGGGTGCGAGCCGGGCAGCCGCGGTTGCCCTGAGGAGCGCGGTCTGCAGCTCCGCAGGCTCCGGTTCCACCCCCTCGAGGTACTGCTCCAAGAGCTCGTCGTCGGACTCGCAGATGGCCTCCACAAGCTCCTGCCGCCGATGCTCGATCTCCTCCGCCAGCTCCGCCGGTGGCGCTGCTTCTTCATAACCGCCCCGCTCGTCGAAGTAAAGACCCCGCCGGCTGAGCAGGTCTACCGCTCCCTTGAATTCGTGCTCCACCCCTATCGGGAGCTGGAGTGTCACAGGTCGAGGTGTCCCCTGCTCGCTGAGCGCCCTCAGGGTCGCCCCATAGTCGGAGTGCTCCTTGTCGAGCTTGGTCATGACCACGAGACGGGGAAGTCCGCGCCGCTCGAGGAGGTGCCAGGCGGCCTTCGTGCCCACCGACAGCACCCCTCCGGAGCACGCGCTGACTGTGACCACCGCAGCGTCGGCAACCTGGACGGCGGCGAGCGCTTCCCCCTCGAAATCCTGGAACCCTGGGCAGTCGATCAGGGTGATTTGGTCGCCTGCGAAGCTCACCGTGGCCATCGCCAGTTGCACGGAGATATGGCGATGCTGCTCCTCTGGCTCGTAGTCGAGGGTCGCGTTTCCCTGCTCTGTCGACCCCAGTCGTGGCACCGCTCCGGCTGCGAAGAGCAGCGCCTCCGCCAGGGTCGTCTTGCCGTCGTGACTGTGGCCCAGAATGGCTACGTTCAGCATGGGCCTAATCTCGCCCAGCCATGCACTGCGATTCTAAGCACAAGACGCCAGGTGGTGGAAGGTGTCGGCGCAGAATTCAAAGGAATGGCCATCAAGCTCGACCCGACGTTCCCCCTGCGACTGCTCGACCGCAGCGTCTCGCCCACGGGTGTTTGGGTCTGCCTGCTGCTCGTCGGTGGGGCCATGGAGGAGCTAGGGGCCCGTACGGACGCCAATTCCCAGCTCACGGTGTCTGCTCATGCTCATGGAGTGGTGGTGCAGGGACCGCTCCAGGAGGTTGGGAACCTCGGCCACGCACTAGGAACGCAGCGGCTCGGTGGGGTCCTTCGCGTCGCGGTGACCGCTCTTCAAGGGCCCCCCCGGCCGCTGCAACTCGGCGGCCACCGGTGGGCCTTCGGTAGAGTGACTCGGCTCCTGGGAGTGGTCAACGTAACCCCGGACTCCTTCAGCGGGGATGGGGTCGGAAGGTCCGCTGGAGCAGCTCTTGACCGAGCCGCCCAGATGGTGGAGGACGGCGCCGACGCCATTGACATCGGCGGGGAGAGCAGCCGCCCGGGCCACCTGCCGGTGAGTGCCGATGAGGAGATGGAGCGGACGGTTCCAGCGGTGGCCAGGATCTCGAGAGCCCTACCGGTTCCGGTGTTTGTGGACACCTGGAAGGCGGCGGTGGCGGATGCTGCGCTCAGAGCCGGGGCGGTCTGCGTCAACGACATCTGGGGGCTGCGGAGGGATCCGCAGATGGCGGAGGTTGTGGCGGCGCACGGAGCGGCTGTCGTCGCCATGCACAACCGCGACCTATCCGGATATCACGACCTGGTGGGGGAGGTCCTGAGCGGCCTGGACGACAGCCTCACACTCGCCCGAAAGGCCGGAATACCTTCCTCCAAGATCATGTTGGATCCCGGTATCGGGTTTGGCAAGACCCCTGCGGAGAGCCTCATGGTCCTCGGTCACCTGGAGCAGCTACGCCTTTTGGGGAAACCCCTTTTGCTGGGCACATCCCGCAAATCACTGGTTGGATGGTTGCTGGGAAACCGACCCGTGGAGGGGCGGCTGATGGGCACCGCTGCGACGGTCGCATGGGCCGCCGGGCGGATGGTCGAGGTGGTTCGCGTCCACGACGTGGCAGCGATGCACGATGCCGCCCTGGTGGCCCAGCGCCTTGGGCAGGTCGAGCGAGCCGAGCCGTGGTGAGGACACTGCCTGAACACCTCGAGAGCCGCCGGGCGGTTCTGTCCCTGGGCAGCAACCTTGGAGCTAGAGATCGGTGGCTGACCCTGGCCACCCAGAGTCTGGAACGGTCAGGCGCCCGCCTGCTCGCCAGCACCCCCAGGTGGAACACCCGCCCCAGGGGGGCTCCTCCGCAACCCGACTACCTCAACCAGCTGTTGCTGATGGAGGCACCTCTGGACGGCCTGGGGTGGCTGGCCCTTGCCGAGGAGGCGGAGAACTCGGCGGGCCGACTCCGGTCAGTGCCCAAGGGACCCCGGACTTTGGACGTGGACGTTGTTCTTGTTCTGGGAGAGACGGCGGCAGGGCCCCGTCTTTCACTCCCACACCCCGCCCTCTTCGACCGGCCGCATCTGCTCGCCGGTGCCGCCGCCCTGGTCCCGGAATGGCATCCGGCGGGCTCGGACCTGTCCGTTATTGAGATCGCCAGAGAGCAGTTGACGGGAAGCTGGGCGCGCCCGGTTCCGATCAGAGGGGCAGCCGGTCCGCCAGCGCCGGAGTGGCCTTGAGGGTGGCCTGAACGGTGGCACAGATCTCGTGGAGGTCAGGAGCCGCGGAGAGGTCCAGATACCAGACCTGCTCGGCAGCGAAGCGGTCCACCCAGATGGTTCCCTCCCGCACCGTAAGTCCGAGGTGCACAACCCGCCCTTCCTCCACCGGGACCGCCCTTGTCAGCAGACCCTGCACGGTGTCGATCCATGCCTGCACCTCTCCGAGCTCTCGGAGCGCATAGCCGCCGTCCCCGAGATCGTATTCGGTCACCAGCTCGATCGCGGGGTGGGGCTCGCGGTGGGTGCAGGCCTCATCGTCGTCGTGGTACAGGTCGCATTCGCTGCCAGGTCCGTAGGTTCCGAGGTAGGTGAGCAGCGCGTCCCAGTGGAAATGGACTGTAGCCAGGTAGCGGTGGGGGGGTTCGCTTCCAGGCAGCCTCAGAGTGCACTGGAAAGTCCGCTCCCCGGTGCTCGGTTCCAGTTCGTGGCCGACATCCTGCACCACCAGGCCGATCCGCTCCATCCCCTCCAGCAGGTCGGAAGCCAGCTCCTCGTAGGTGGGGAAGTACGGGGTGTCCGGGTCCGGCTCCCGCCCGTGTCCATCCTTTCTCACCGTCGTCTCCTAAGCTGCTCGCGGACCGCATCTGCTGCGGTGGTCATACGCCCCCCCAGCGGTCGCAACTCCAGCAGCCAGCAGCCAGCGTAGGTCACCTCGCGACCCCCGAAGCCCCGCTTGAATTGCGCCAATCCGTGCCAGGGGTGGCGGGCCGAATCGTTGTCGGGGATACCCCACAGGTCATAGTTCCAGCAACCCTCCTCATGGGCCATCATCATCGCGCGCCAGTGCAACAGGTAGTTGGGCATAGCTTGACGCTGCCGATTGGTCGCCCCGCCGTAGAGGTAGACCAGCTGCTCGCCCCAGCGGGCAAGCAGGACCCCGGCGGCCACCTCTCCCTCAACCTCGGCCACGAGCACCCAGGCGTCCTGGCCGAGCTCCTCACAGACCGCCCGAAGATGCCCGTCGGAGGGTAGACGGATCCGCTGGCGTGCCTCGGTGGCGCGGATACATGAACTGAGCTCGGCGAGCGTCCCCGGCCGCACGGTGACTCCCCGGCGCTCTGCCAGCCGCACGTTGTACCGGGTCTTGGCGTGAAAGGAGCTAATTAGCTCCTCGCCCTTAGGACGCAGGTCCACCACCACAGTCGCCAGCGGTTGCCTCGGGTGCCCCGGGCGGAAGGCCCGCAGCGGATGGTCGGAGGGCACTTCACCAGCCTCCCACGGGACCTCCACCTCCAGTACCAGAGCGCGACGACGGCGCCCCAAATCCTGGAGCGCCTCCATCGCGCTCACGAATGCATCCAGGTCATCCGGGGCACACACCGGGCCCCGAGGCACGTAGAGCCTGGTGAGCCCTGCCACCCCCACCCGCCCCACCAGGGCGGTCACCGGAAGGGCGCCAGAGGGGGACTCCACCAGCAGCCTCTCGGTGCTCCACCCAGCTCGCCCCTGAACTGCGCCCCACCTGTACGATTGCAGAAGGTTGGCTCTCGGCCAGAGCAGGAGCCGCTCATCCCACTCGGCAGCCCCTCCGGTCGCCGTGACTCCCGCCATCAACTGGGCAATTCTGGCAGACCTCGGTCCTTTGAGGAGGGGCTCCCACCCCATGAAGTCCCGTCCGCCTATGCTAGTATCTCGCCGACCAACCGGGGAGGGTCGGTCCGTTCCTAAGTTCGGGCCGTCAGGAGTGACTCCGCACCGTGCAAAATCAGGGCAGCATCGGACCGGCGACCGTCGCCGAACTGCTCCAAACGATGCAGCAGGACAGGGCGACAGGAACGCTCTCGCTGGAGAGCGATGGGCAGAGGTGTGCCCTGCACTTCCTGTTTGGGCACCTGTTCCACGCAGTGTCAGATGGGGAGGAGGGCGAGGCAGCGGTGCTCTCGTCGCTGGACTGGACCAGTGGCGAGTACACCTTCAATCCGCGCGCCAAGCTGCCACCGGAGGAGACCATCAACAGCTCCACCGAGGACCTTCTGTCCAGATGGCACAGCCAGGCAGCGGCGACCGGCTCCGAAGTCCCGGTCCGAGCTGCCACCAAAGCGAGCTTCCCGCGGGAGAAGCAGGCGGATCTTGTTGCCGCGCCTCCCCCCGCCACCTACCAGTCTTTCGCCACCGGCTCGGAGGATGTGGATGATGGAGACTGGCTGGATTCGATCTCCGGCCGCACAGCGGCCGTCCCGGAGGAGGACATGACCGATATCCCACCGTTCCAGGCCCCGGCGCCACAGCCGATTCCCCCCGTGATGCGCGCCGCGGTGCCCACCCCAACGGCGGGATCGGGCGCGCTCCCATCCCCCAGGCCCTCGGCGGCTAACCCATCTCCATCCGCGCCCGCTGGCGCGCGTCCGCAGGGTCGGCCGGTGGCGCCGTCGGCACCTCCCCAGAAGCCCGTGGCCGGTGCCACTCGCAGCCAGCTTTCAGTGCTCGTTCCGATGCCCGCAGGGGAGGCGCTCCACTCCGGGCTGAAGGCCAGCTTCCTGAACTTTCCGATGCTGTTGAAGACTTTGAGCCAGGACCGCTTCTCCGGCTATGTCAGCGTGCACGGTGAAGGAGAGGACCGAGGCCGCGGACACATACTCTTTCGAGGTGGGGACGTGGTCCAGGCCCAGCAGCGTGCGGACGGCACCTACCGTAGGGGCAAGGCCGCACTGCAGGAGATCGCCCGCACCGTGGCCCAGGGTCACGGCCTGATAGACGCTGTGGAGCTTCCGGCGGAGCTTGTGGCGTCGGTCGCCGCACTGATAGTGGCCACCACCGCGTTCGTCAACCTGCCCGCACGGATCGTTGACTTCGAGGCGCTTCTGGAGTACATCGGAGACCAGCGGGTGAGCGGGGGTGTGCTGGTCAGCCAGGCAGACCAGGTGGCGGTGGCGCTGCTCACGGACGGAAGTGTCAAGGGCAGTTACGGGAGCTCCGCTCCGGAGCTGATCGATGGAGCTCAGGTCGCCTCCACAGCCTGTGGAGAGCGCGAGGCTCGGATAGACGTGGTGGCGGCCCCTGCTCAGCCTTTGGCGGCCCTCGATCTCGCCGAGATCGGCTGACAGCTTCGGCGGGGGCCGGGGGCCGGAGACTCGATCCGCTTTGGCCGCCTGGGGCGGCCGACATCGGATCACCATGTGGCGGGCAAGGGAGCCCACCTTGAGGGTTCGGCCCCTGCGCCTGCGACTGTTGAGCCGCGCACGAGCGGTCGCCGCATGCTGCGCCTTCGGTCTGCTGGCCGCGGCGCTCTCCGGCTGCGGGCCGTTGTCGCCTCCCCAGATCACGGACGTCTTCCCGCCCCCCAGCCAGGGCGCGGTGCACACCAATGTGCCCCTCGAGATCATCTTCACCGTGCCGATGAACCAGATATCGGTTGAGAGGCGACTCACCTTGAAGAATAGGAAAGGTCGACCTGCGCCGGGCTGCGACCTCGCCAAGGCCTGGCGCGGTCGGCCCACCGGCTGCCATTTCGTCTGGAGCGATGGGGGCCGGATCATGCGGTTGGTTCACCCGACCCACCCGTGGGCAGTGGTCACGACCTACCGCGTCAACCTGGCGGGGGGGGTCGCATCCCGTCAGGGGGCCGTGAACGCCCTATCCCACTCCTGGGGGTTCTCTACCGAAGGCGGGCCGTCTCTGAGCTCCATATTCCCTGCCAACCGGGGGGTGCTCGGGCCGGACCAGGCGATATCGATCAACTTCGACCGGGCCATGAGCCTTAAATCGGTGGTCAGCGCGGTCTCGCTCAGCCCGAGTCCACCGGGCGGGTACTCGATAGCCGGTAACCCGAAGGTTCCGGGCCGCTTTCTGCTAAACCCCGTCCATCCCCTTCAGCCGGGGACGGCCTACACCGTGGCGGTCAGCAAGAGGGCTCTCGATGTTGACGGGAATCACCTTCAAGCCTCTGCCAGAGTGAAGTTCACGGTGGGCAAATTGGGAAGCACGACTACCATCGACTTTCCAGCGGGATCCTCCCCCAGCGATTACACCGAGGTCCTGGCCGCCTCGCCCCCGCAGGTTCCCGGGGACCCACCGGCCCTCCGGCTCTTGGCGACCGCGCCAGCGGGGCAGCACTACAGTCTCGCCGCGGTCTCTCCCAACGGCCAGTACCTGGCAACTGAGCTGGCCGGAGCAGTTGGGATCGAGGTGACCGACCTCGCCACCGGGAAGGCCTCAATCGTCCTTGGTAGCGCGGCGACCACCACCGCGGTGTGGAGTCCGGATAGCCAGCAGCTCGCCTTCCTGGCGGCGGGAGCGCTGCGGGTCTACACCGTGGTCACCAATGTGGCGGTGACGCTGAGCGCTCCCGCAAGTCTCGGAGGACCGCTGGCATGGCGCCCGGACAGCTCAGTATTGGCTGCCGTCGCCAGCCCATCGGGCTCGGCTTCGCGCGTCGCCCTGCTCAGCCCCGCCCTGCGCGCGGTCACCTACCTGGGCACCTCCGCTGCCGGTGATGAGGGAAGCCCGGTCTGGGGCCCTCAGGGAACCAGCCTGGCCTTTGCCGTCGGCACCGGCGCCTCTCCCGCGGTGTGGTTGTATCAACCCGCCAATGCCGCCGATCCCATCCACCTCCTGCTCCGGAATGCCGGACAGCCGCTGGCCTTTCTGAGCTCTGGCTCCATCCTGGTGCACCTCTCCTCCGGAGGGTTGGTCGCGCTCTCACCCACCACGGCCACAGAGTCCTCGGTGGCCGGTGCGGTGGCCCGGGAGTATCCCGTGTACGCCGCCGTCGACACCTCCGGTCGTGAGCTGGCTTACACCCGCGCCGCAGGTGGCTACATGGAGCTCTTTCTGGCCAACCAGGATGGCACAGGAACCGTTCCCCTGACCACCTTCGGTCCCGGTCAGCCGCTGAACGCTGGGGCTCCAAGCTTTGCCGGCGTCGGTGGGTAGCGCCATCACCGCCATGAGGAGCCTCCTCTTGGACGACCTGGCGAAGCGCCCGTCCGGGACATCCAGTCCCCCCCAGATCGGGATCCCCCCCACCCTGGTGCTTGACTGTGCCGCTGCCACGGTCGTGGCCCTGGTACCGCGGACGGAGCGTCGGCCATGAGCGCTACCCTGTCGCCTCGCCGGGTTTGGTGGCACGCCTCCCGCCCCGTCACCCTGGCAGCCTCCGCCTCTCCGGTGATCGTCGGCCTTGGGGTGGCTGGGCATCTGGGTGCCGTCAGTCTGGGGCGCACCTTAGGGGCGTTGGGGGTCGCCGTGGCCCTTCAGTTCGGAGTCAACTACGCAAACGACTACTCCGACTTCATAAGGGGAGCTGATGGAGCTGATCGCGTCGGACCGCCCCGAGCCGCGTCCTCGGGGCTGGTGCCACCGCGGGCGGTCCTAGGCGCCGCCATAACCGCCTTTGTGATCGCGGCCGCCATCGGGGCATGGCTGGCCGCCATCACCTCTTGGTGGTTGCTGGGCGTGGGCGCCGTCTGCATCGTCGCCGCCTGGGGATACACCGGAGGGCCCCTACCTTACGGGTATCGGGGATTCGGAGAGGTCGCCGCGTTTCTGTTCTTTGGCCTAGTGGCGACCGGCGGGACGGTCTACGTGGAGAGAGGCAGCGTCGGCACCCTCGCGCTCTTGGCGGGGATTCTCCCCGGGTCTCTGGCCGCGGCGCTGCTGCTGGTCAACAACTTGCGAGATATCGAGTCGGATCGGGCAATCGGCAAGCGCACCCTGGCAGTGATCCTGGGGTTCAAGCGCGCCTATCGCGCCTTCCTCCTGCTCCTCGGTGTCTCTCTTGCGGTACCCCTACTCATCACGATCCCGGGGCTGGAAACCTTCACCGTCTTCCTTCCCTGGGTGCTCGTCCCTGCGATGGAGGGACCTGTCCGCAACGCTCTGGCCGACGATCCCGCTCGGCAGGTGCGCGCGCTGAAACAGCTGGCGGCGCTGTTGGCGGCCAGCTCCATCCTGCTGGCACTGGGGATCTGGACCGGCTGACCCCCGCTCGGCTCCTGCCCCGGACGTCAGGCCTGTCGACCGGCGACGGCTGCGAGCCTGGGGGCGAGGCCGTACTCCGGCATCAGAACGTCCACAGTGCGCTCCCAGGAAAACCGCTGCGCCCGGCGCCAAGCCGAATGCCGCATCTGCGCCGCCGCGTCTGGGGCGGCTGTGAGCACCAGTCGGATGGCCTCGGCATATCGCTCTGGGTCCCGGCCCGAAACCAGGTAGCCGGTGTGCCGATCCGAGATCACGTCTCTAAGGCCCCCCACCGCGGCGGCAACGACCGGTGTCCCGCAGGCCTGTGCCTCCAGCGCCACCAGCCCGAACGACTCGGTGTGGGAGGGCATCACCACCACGTCCGCGAGGCAGTAGAGGAGCGCCAGTCGATCCTGCGGCTGTGCCCCGAGAAAGGAGACGCTTTCATCGAGCCCCAGCGCCTCCACCCGCCGTTGCATCTCCTGTCGCTGTCCAACCCGCGCGCCCTCACTGCTGGCCTCACCGACAAAGAGCAGCTGGACGCGCCCACGCAGCCCCTGTTGGCCCTGCAGTATGGCGAATGCGTCCAGCAGTGTGTCGGGCCCCTTAAGCGGCTCCAATCTGCCTGCGAAGAGCACCACCTGCGCTCTCTCCAACCCCAGGCGGGAGCGCAGCCTGTTGGGATCTCGAGGCTGAAATTGGACTAGGTCGACGCCGGGGGGCGCTACCACGCACTGGGATGCCTCAGCCCCATACCTGCCCATAAGGGCCTGGACCTCGGCGGAGGTGTTGGCAACCAGGCGGGCGCCGGCGGCAACCGCTCTCCGCTCGGAGATGAGACGTTCCGGCCCATCCCCGTCGAATCCCAGCTCCGCCTTGACCGCTGCCAGGGTGTGGGCGGTGTGGAGCCAGGGAACACCCAGCCCGGCGGTGAGCGCAGCGCCAGCATCGGCGCTCAGCCAGTAGTGACTGTGCAGCGCAACGTAGTGGCGCTGCGAGCGCTTGATGAAGCTCTGGACCGAGTAAAGGTAACTGTCCCTGGTCAGCGGGAGCTGGTGCTTCGGGAGCGCCCGAGGAGGGCCGGCGTCGACCGCAATCACCCTGCTTCGGGGTCCCATTGCCTGCTCCTGAGGCTGGTCTGGGTCGGTCCTCCGGACGAACACATCGGTGTGGACGCCTCGCGCACCGAGCTCCTCACAAACGGCCCGCACATACACGCTCAGCCCTCCGTTCTCCCGCTTGCCCAGCCGGGCCAGCGGCGATGCGTGCAGGGATAGGAAGGCGACCGTCTCATCGCCGTGAGCCTGATGGCGGGGCGCGGTCAAAGCGGAGTGCCCGGGCCGATCTGAAGCCGCACCAACTGCTCATCCACCGCGCCCAGGTGATACTTGTACGACTCGTTTCCGCGCAACAGGTCGGCCCGCGAACAGCCCTCGGCAATCGCCTCCCTAATCCCCTCGGCCACGCACAGGAGACCGGGCGAGAGAGCCCCATAGGCGGGGTCATACCCCGAGTTGTAAAGATGCCAGGTATCCCCGAGGGTGAAACCGAATATCCCAGCCAACAGCTCACCCTGGGACTCGAGCAACCGCAAACGTAGCCACCCGCGCTCCTCCAGGCGCTCCGCGATCCGGTGGAAGAAATCCCGTACCTCCGGGACCAGGAACGCCTGCTTGTGGGCGCCACTGGCACCCAACAACCTCAGGAACTCTTCCAAGGCCACCTCCAGGCCCAGCTCCGACTGCGTCACCATTCGCCAACCTGCCCGCTCTTGGTCCAGTCGCCGGAACTTCCGGCGTAGCTCGTGGCGGTCTCGCTTGTCGAGCTGGGTTGCCACGTAGGCCTCAAAATTGGGCGCCAGATCCAGTCCCGGACAAACCTCCTCCGGGCTTACCTCCGAGCTGAGCCCACTTTCGGTGGCCGCTTGCCGCAGCGCCCGCAAAGTGGGCGCCTGCTCAGGAATGAAGTGCAAGTCCAAAGACAGGGCGTCGCCAAACCGACAAACGGCCCAGCCGACAGCCGCCCGAGCGACAGCCGCCTCTCTGCCTTCCAGATGAACGAATCCCATGCGGTCCGAGAGGTTCATCCCTCCTCCGAAGCCGAGCTGCCCCGAATGATCTACGGGGTCGCAAAGGGATACCAGGCCGATGACCTCAGCTCCGTCACGAACCACCAGGATGTGTGGCTGGTGTCCCCTGCCGTAAACCTCCCACCAACTCCACTGCCAGTCCCAGGTTAGAAACGGGTTCAGCGACGCAACCGACTCCTCGAGGTTCCCCCAGACGCCGCGCAACTCGCGCAGCTCCCCAGTGGTCTCGATGGCCTCTACAGTCACGCCATCTCCGCGGCGGTCCGACTCCGGGGGCGCCCCTAGGGGCGTCGTACATGAGGGCCCGATTCTTGTCCACCCTGGTGACTTGCACGAGGCCGCGGATCCTTCCCCCCGCGACCGTTACCTTCACTTTACCATCCGCCTCAACAATCCTAAGAAGGAAGCTGCCCAAAATTGCTCCCCCTCGGTCCCGCAGATGTCCAGCTCTGGGCGACCACTACCGGTGGTGGCCACCGCCGGGTGGCGGAAGCTGTCAAGCGGGCGTTGGAGGACAAGGGTCCTCCTGGGATCCGGGTTGCCATCGACGATCCACTACTGTCAGGAGCCCTCCCGCACGCCCGCCTGCTCCTGCTCAGCTACGGACCCTTGGTGCGCAGCTCCCCGGGAATATGGGGCTTTCTCTTTCGCACCTTCGCCAGACCTGCCGCTCGGCGAGCGCTGGAGCGCTTCTTGATCAGCGGGTTGAGCGGCTCCATGACCTCGCTGACGGCAGCGCGGCGCCCCAGAGTAGTCGTCAATTGCCATCCGCTGTTGGGCCCGTCGGCTTTCCGCGCAGCGCAGAGGCTGGTTCCTCCGGCACGGATGCTGACCCTGATCACCGATCTGACGGTCGTCCACCCCGGCTGGCTCTCTCCTGCCGAAGCGCGCTTTCTCTCGCCATCTGCTGTGGCTTCGAGCTGGTGTTGCAGCCAGGGCATCCCCTCCGACCAGATTGTGGAGACCGGGCTGCCGGTCGACGCACTCCTGTCGGCCGCTGTCCCTGACCGAGTCACCCGGGGGGCCCTTCGGCGCGATCTCGGTCTGAACTCTGAGCTGCTCTGCCTGGTAGTCGGCGGAGGAGGTGAGGGAGCGGGAAGGATGCGTCAGCTGGTCCACTCGCTAGCGACCAGCGACCTGGCCATCCAACTGGTGGTGCTCTGCGGACGCAATCGCCAGCTCTTGACCTGGCTGGGACGACAGGAATTTCAGCGGCCGGTGACCGCCCTGCCATACACTCCCGACCCCTCCGCGTGGTTGTTGGCGGCCGACTGCTACGTGGGGAAAGCCGGTCCAAGCGCCCTGTCTGAGGCCGCCGCCGCGGGACTGGGGATCCTGGTTACCGACGCCCTGCCGGGTCAGGAGAGCGCCAACCGCCAACTGCTGGTGGACGCCGGCGCAGCGCTGTCCGTTGCCAACACCGCCGAGCTTTTGACGGTGGTTCAGCGGATGTGCGACAAGGAAGATCAGCTGCTCTCGTCGATGCAGGAGGCGGCCCGGGCCTGGTCCAGCCCTGAGGCTGCTGGACGCGCAGCTGCGGAGATCCTTTCGTGGCTTTGAATTTTCAGGCCTCTGATACGAAGCGGATTCGCGTCAGGGGCTTGGCATCAAGCCCCTGATTGACCACCTCCAGCATCCTCACCGACTCCATCTGAAGCTGATGGGCGATGGTCGGGTGGGCACAAGCCACCACCAGGGTCGTCCCCTGGACCGCCACCACCCGCACATGCTCTCGGATGTAGTCCCCGCAGGCCTCCTTGAAGGCGGTCTCCACCCGCGATTGACGAACCTGTCGGCTTACGCCCATTCGTCTAAGAACTCTGGGGAGGATCGCCTCTATCCCTTCCAGCGCTTCTCCTCGGGCATCTTCAAATGGCTCAACACCCCCTTATCCACCTTCAGCACCTGGGCCAGATCAACCTCCAGCCCTATTCCGTGGTCCTCGGTTGCCGTGATCAGAGTCTGCTCCACTCCCAGGTCGCTTCCCAACCTGGCGATTAGTCCCAGACGGTGGCGCTGGTCAAGCTCGGAGAGAACGTCGTCCAGCAGCACGAGCGGCCGGCGCCCGGAAGCCTCTATATGACTCCTCACCTCCGCCACCTTGAGGGCCAGCACCAGGGAGCGCTGCTGTCCTTGGGAAGCGAACTGGCGTGCCGGTTGGCCGGCCAGCGAGATCTCAAAGTCGTCCCGGTGGGGACCGACCAGTGACTGCCCCCTGGCCACCTCCTCCCTTGCCACATGAGCAATCGCCTCGACAATTGCGGCTTCCTCATCTACCTGCTCATGGTTCGCACCCCGCACTCCTGGCCGGTATCGGATCGCCAGCTCTCCAGCCTCCCCTATGCCCCTTGCGGCCTCCTCCACAGCCGATTGGGAGCGGGACAGATATTCGCGGCGGTGTCTGGTCACTATCGCCCCGTACTTCACCAGAGCCCGATCCCACTGCTCCAGGCTGTCTCTGGTCTCGGAGCCATCACGGATCCGGCGGAGGGTGGCGTTGCGCTGGTCCAACACTCTGCGGTACTTGGTGGCCGCCTCCGCATATTCCTGGGAGAGTTGGCTCAAGACCACATCCAACATCCGTCTTCTTGGTTCAGGACCACCCTTCACCAGTGACAGGTCTTCTGGCCAGAAGATGACCACCCCGAGGCGTCCCAGCATTCGCCGCGCCAAGGTCGGGGTCCCATCCTCCTTCAATGCCCGGGTCCATCTACCTCCCTCCCCCTGCAGGGAAGCTCGGTACTCCAGCACCGAGCTTCTGTGCCCCTCTTCGACGGTCACAGATATGCCCATGTCTGAAGAGCCGAAGGAGGCGCACTCTCCGAGCGCCCCAGTCCTTGGAGACCTAGTCAGAGCGACGGTGGCCACCGCCTCCAGCAGGCTTGTCTTCCCGGAGCCATTCTCACCCAGGAGCAGGTTGACCCCGGGCAGCAGGTCTACTGTTGCCTCAATAAAGATCCGGAAGTGGAGCAGCCGCAGTTGGGAGATGCGCAAGGGCGGCTGACAGCAGGAGCGCTACAGGGCCACTCGCACCGGCATGATCACGTACCTGTAGCTGTCGTCCCCAGGAACCCTCACCAGACCCGGCACCAGCGGTCCGTTGAGCACAAACTCCACCTCAGGAGAGTCGATCAGCCCCAGGACGTCTGAGACATAGCGGGCGTTGAAGGCTATTCCCATGCCGTCCCCAGACACCGTGGCGTCCACTGTGGCGATATTGTCTCCGACCTCGTTGGTGTTGGCCGAAAGAACCAGCTGGGAAGCCTCGCACCGAATCTTCAACACGTTGGCGGCGTCACGGGCGAAGAGCGAAACCACCCTGGTCGTCCGGCGTAACTCCTCGGTGGAGGCTCGCACTGTGGTCTGAGCCCCGTTCGGGATCACCTTCTCGTAGCTTGGATACGCCCCATCTATGAGCCTGGTGGTCAGCTCATAGCCCGGGATCTGGAACCTGACCTGAGCTCTGGAGGCGGATATCGAAAGACCTACTGAAGCCGGTGTGGAGACGATTGGCTTGAGCAGGCGAGCAAGCTCGGAAAGGGCCCTGGCAGGGATGATCAGCCCAAAACTATCCCCCGAGCTGGCCCCTCGTGCAGAGATCTGGAGCTTTCTTATGGCCAACCGATGCCCGTCGGTAGCCACCATGGTGATCTCGGAACCCGCGATCTCAAAGAGGACCCCGGTGTAGATCGGACGCCCCTCGTCGCCGCTGGCGGCGATGACCGTCTGCTCAATGGCGGTGAGCAGCGCCTGCGGCTCCAACTCGAAGGACTCTCCGTCGGCAACCTCGGGAAGCGGAGGAAATTCAGAGGCGTCGATCCCCCGAACATGAGCGTCAAACCTTCCACTCTGCAGCCGAACCGTCTGATGGATGGGATCCAGCTCCCAATTGAGTGGATTCTCTGGCAGCGCTGTGATGAAGTCGGAGAGGATCCGGGCCGGGACGGTCACCCTTCCTGAAGCCACCACCTCGGCAGCCAGGGTGTGGTGAATTGTCAGATCGAGGTTGGTGGCCGTCAGCTCGACTGCCCCATCCCTCGCCTCCACCAGGACGTTGCTGAGAATGGGAAGGGTGTTCCTGCTGGAAACAGCTCGGGTAACGGAGGCCAGCCCTGCTCCGAGCTGCTGGGGCGAGATTGTGCATTTCAAGTCTTGAGTCTCCTTCTCAGCTGGGCATCATCGGGGCCCTTGTCAACAGGGCCTCCGGAGGACGGGTACGGGGTTTTGGAAACGTAGCCATAGTAGGGGAGTTAACCATGGGGAAAGGCGCCAGCCACGACTTCGGATCGTCGGTGGATATCCTGTGCATTACCTGCTGGTGCCTGAGTGCTTTTTGCACCTTGATAGCGGCCTGTGGAGTTACCCACACAGGATGAGGTGGGTTCCACCGGGAGTCTGGACAAACTGTGCAGAGACCTCTCATGCTCTCAGCAACTCCCTCAGCCGAGAGAGATCCTCCGCTACCCTTGGATCTTCCTTGGAGTCGTTGGAGATCTTCTCGTAGGAGTGGAGAACGGTGGTGTGGTCTCGGCCGCCGAAGGCCAGCCCGATTGCCGGAAGGCTCATCGCTATCTCCTCGCGGATGAGATACATCGCCACCTGGCGGGGGAAAACGATGTGCTTGTCGCGCCGCTTGCTGGTCATCTCTTTCACTGAGATTCCGTAATAGTCCGCCACCACCACTTGGACCGTTTCTACGGATAGGGGCCGGGTGTCGGCGGTGGGGATGATGTCTCTCAGGATCTCCGACACCTCTGAGAGTGAGGGGCTGCCACCCCCGTTGATGGAGGCGTGGGCCAGGACCCTAGTGAGTGCTCCCTCCAGCTCCCTGATGTTTTTCTTTATGTTGTGCGCGATGAAGGAGAGGACGTCCTCCCCCACCCATCCCTGGGTCGGATTCAGCTTGCTTCGCAAGATGGCCAGCCGGGTCTCGAAGTCCGGAGGCTGGATGTCGGCCATCAAGCCGCCCTCGAAGCGGGTCCTGAGCCGATCCTCCAGAGTGGGGATCTCTCGCGGGGGCCGGTCACAGGTGATCACGATCTGGCGGTTGACCTCCTGCAGGGCGTTGAAGGTGTGGAAGAACTCCTCCTGGGTTCGGTCCTTCCCCGCCAGAAACTGGATGTCGTCCACCAGCAGCACATCGACGGTTCGGTATCTGGTTCGGAACTCCGCCATCCGGTTCTCCTGGATGGAGGTGATCATCTGGTTCATGAAGCTTTCGGAGGTCACGTACGCCACCCGTTGGCGGTGCCGCTGCCACACTGCGTGCCCGACAGCGTGCATCAGGTGGGTCTTGCCCAATCCGACTCCCCCGTACAAGAACAGGGGGTTGTAGGCGCGGCTGGGGGAGTCGGCAACAGCTCGACAGGCGGCCTCGGCGAAGCGGGATCCATTTCCAACCACGAATGCCGAGAAGGTGTACCTAGGGTTGAGACCGGGGACCGTCTCCGCCGTCCCGTCGGCGGACTCCGGGCGACGGTCGGTCACCTCGCCACGCAATTGCAGGGGAGCAGCCCCGTCCGGGGAGGCCGACTGGACCGCGAAGTCCACCTCCACCTCTCGGTTGAGGATGGCTGAGAGCGTCTCCCTTATCACCGCCGCGTAGCGGTCGCTGACCCAGTCCCGAGCCAGCGGGGTCGGGACCCCGATCACCGCCCGCCCCCCGTCTTCTTCCAAGGTGAGCAGTCGGGCGTTCTTCAGCCAGGCCTCGTATCCGGGACGGCTAACCTGAAAGCGCAGTTCCTCCTGGGCGGCGGACCAGAGCTGGTCGGGAGATATGCTCAACCGTTCTCCCATAGAGTCCAAGAGGCGCAAGAAACCAAGTCCAATTCACACCTTCTGCACAGGAGTGGAAAACTCACCTGAGGGGGAGATGCACCCTGTGGAATTTAGAAGCTTGGACCGGGCCTGGCCCACCCCCGCGGTCGTTCCGGGATGGTAGCACCGCAGGCCCGGTGGCGCAATGGAGCAGAGCCCATGACGGGGGTCTTTCCGAGCGCTGCCCTTCGGCGCCCCTCAGGCGGTTCTGAAGAGGGATCAACCTAAAATCTTCCAGGGGGA
>DAHVDN010000005.1:0-51509 GCA_027313505.1 Candidatus Dormiibacterota bacterium | reverse complement strand
CCATCTCTGGTCGGCGGCCGGTCTCTGGTATCCTCAGCCGCACGACTCACCTTTTCAATCGTGCCCTGCGTCGGCCTGCCCGGAAGGGGAGGCGGCTGGCAGAGGAGACAGGCCATCAAGAGAACTTTTCAGCCCAAGAAGCGCTATCGGAGGAAGGTGCACGGGTTTCGAGCCCGGATGTCGACCCCCGGAGGCGTCCGCGTCTTAAAGCGCAGGCGTCTGAAGGGCCGCTGGCGGCTGACGCCCGCTCCGGTGCGGTGAAGAGCGAGTTCCGGCTCCGCAAGTCCGCTGAGTTCGAGCGGGTGCGAGCGGAGCGGAGAGTGGCCGCTGATCGGCTGCTGCGCCTGCAGGCCTGCCCCAATTCGATCGGCCACCCCCGTATCGGCATCACGGTGAGCAAGAAGGTGGGTGGGGCAGTCCAGCGCAACCTGATCCGGCGGCGACTCAAGGCGGCCGTGGAGAGCGAGCTTCACCTGCTCCCCGCAGTTGACCTGGTCCTCATTCCGACTCCTGCGTCCGCCCAGAGCAGCTATCCGGAGCTGACTCGGGCTCTGGAAGCAGGGCTGGGGCGCCTAGGAGTGGTCAGGCGGTGAAGAAGCTATCTCTTTGGTTCATCGGCTTCTACCAGGTAGCCCTGAGTCCGGTGTTCGGCCTGGTGGGGGGATGTCGGTATGAGCCGAGCTGTTCGCACTACACCTACGAGGCGATCGAGCTCTACGGGTTCGGCCGCGGCTGGTGGATGGGCCTGAGGCGGATCCTGCGCTGCAACCCGTTCCACAAGGGCGGCTACGACCCCGTTCCCCTGCCCGAGGAGCTGGCCCATGGGCATTGAAATGCTGGCGTTCGTCAACCCGATGTCTCCGCCGCCTACCAATCCCTTCGAGGCGGTTTTCTTCTACATCCTCCTGACCCCCGTTGGAGTCGCCCTCCACTTCCTCAACACCGTCTTCGCTAGCTTCGGGCCGACCGCCACCATCGGGGCATTCGGGGTGGCGATCATCGCGATCACCGTAATAATCCGCGGGCTGCTCTTCCCGCTCTTCCGCTGGCAGATCTCAACCCAGTGGCGCATCCAGGCGGAACAGCGCAAGATCGGGCCCGAACTCAAGGAGATCCAGCAGAAATACAAGAAGGACCGCACCCGGCTCAACGAGGAGACGATGGCGCTCTACAAGCGCCACAACATCAACCCGCTCGGCCAGCTGTCGGGCTGCCTGCCCCTCGTGATCCAGATGCCGTTCATCTACGCCCTGTACGGCGCCATTCAGAAGCTCTCCCAGGCCCATGGGACCCACGGCGGCTTCCTATGGGTCTCGCAGCTCAGCGAGGTGGCATTCAAGGTGAAGGGGGGAATCGTCACCCATCCGACCCTCCTGATCATCCCCATACTGGCCGGCGTCCTCACCTTCATGCAGTCGAAGATGATGATGCAGCCTGCTCGACCCGACATGAGTGAGTCGGAACGACAGATGTATCGGGTGATGTCCCAGACCACCTACCTGATGCCGGTCCTCATCGCATTCTTTGCCCTCAACTTCTATCAGGGAGTGGGCCTGTACTGGATCACGCAGAGCGCCATCATGGTGATTCAGGTCTACACCATGATGGGTTGGGGTGGGCTTCGGATGCCGGCTTGGGTGCCGGGATCCGGGTGGTATCCGGTCAACTCGCCGATGGGTCGCTTCAGGGCACAGTACCCCTCTGCCGGGGACATGCCTGGGGCTCGCCTCCGCAATGGCACAGGCGCCCAGGGGTCTCTCAAGCCGACATCGAAGGCAGGTGGGGGCCGGGTCTCCAATGGAGGTTCGACCCGGCCCGCCGTCCGGGGCAACGGCAATGGGGCTCAGGGAGCTCCCAAGAGCCCTTCAAGCGAGGGCGGGGGCCAGGGTTCGAATGGAAGAGCGGGTCGGAACTCGGGTGGTGCTGGCAACGGCGGGATCAACCGTGGGCCGACGGAGCCCCCGACGGCTGGTAGCCGCCGAGCTAACCGGAAGCGCTGAGGGGAGCTGGCGGGAAGTGAGTCTAGATGCCGAGGAGGGTTTCCTGGCGGCGGCGCCGACGCTAGCGGACGCCACCACCAAGGCTCTCGCACTCGCCGGCCTGACTACCGAAGAGGCGCTGGTCGAGATCTTGTCCGAGGGAGGCGGGACGGCCGCGCCCGGAGAGCGGATCAGTGGAATGGAGGCCAAGGTCAGAGTCATGCGCCTGGCGCCAGAGGTGGCGGCGGCCCGCCTTCACCTTGCAGAGTTACTGCGGTTGATGGAGATCGATGCGAGGGTCGAAATCGTCCGGTTGGCGCAGCCCCAGAGCAACCCGGAAAGTGGCGCCGCACCGGTCTCGCTCCAGGTCGACGGGGTCGACCTGGGGATCCTGATAGGGTGGCGGGGCGAGGCCCTGCGGGCGCTCCAGACCGTGGTCAACCTGATGGTCAATGGCGATCGACCGAGCCCCTCGGGTCAGCGGGTCATCGTGGATGTCGCCCACTACCGGGAGCGGCGTGAGCGGACGGTAGCCCAGATCGCGCGCCGCCTGGCAATGGAGGTGCTCCGAACGGGGCGGCCGATGATGCTGGACCCCATGCCGCCTTACGAGCGGCGCGCGGTCCACCTGGCGCTCGCCGAGGAGGCGGGAGTGACCTCCGAGAGCACAGGTGCCGACGAAGGTCGACGGGTGGTGATCCGTCCGAGATCGGGGCCCACCCCCCCCGGCGTCGGCGGGACGGCTACGAGCTGAACTCGAACTCCCACTGGCTGAGGAGGTTGGGAGGCGCGCTCACGGTCGGAGTGTGCGCTGGCGGAATGCTCGGAGGCTGTGCCGGGTCGCAGTCGACTCCCATCAAGACGCCGGTGACCGAACTGGTTTTGACGGTGGGTTCGCTCCCCTTTCCGGGCTTCGTGGTCGAGCGGAGCTCCCCATCGGCGGGTTACTACAGCAACAGGCGCCTTGCGGGAAAGGACCTCTCGCTTCTACGCGAGCTGGACTCGGCGGGAAGGCTGACCGGGTTCGAGGTGGACTTCGACCGGGCCGCCAGCCCCCAGCAGGCGGTGGGCCCGGTCGTGATCGAGAGCTCCGCCTCGACGTACAGGACCGCGAAGGGAGCGGCTGCCGGGCTGCGCCTGCTGGCCCAGCAAGCGCGGGCCGAGGGAGGTGTGCAAATCTCTACCGGGCGGCTGGGAGACGGAGGGGTAGGCTTCACCCTGCAGAAGCAATTCGCCGGCACCAGCTATGAGGCATTCATCCTGGCCTGGCGCCAGAACAACGTCGTGGGAGGCATTCAGATCGAGGGCAACGCGGCGACCCTGGACATCAGCTACGCACTCACGCTCGCGGATCTCCAGCAGCGGCTGATTGGGGCCGCCTAGGGTGACCGGAGAGAAGATCGCCGAGTGGTATATCCAACGGCTGCCAAGCGGTGCTCGTGTGATCCTGGCGCCGCTGCCAGGGAGAACCTCCGTGTCGGTGTCGCTGCTGTTGGGCGTGGGGTCTCGGTCCGAGCCCCGTCGCCTCGCCGGCGTTTCCCATTTCTTGGAGCACATAGTGTTCAAGGGGACGGAGCGCTACCCCGACAGCCGGTCAGTATCCGAGGCGATAGAGGGGCTCGGAGGCGTTCTCAACGCCAGTACCGACAAGGAGGCGACGGTGTACTGGGCTCGTGTGCCCGCTTCCCGCCTGGACGTCGCCATCGACGTGCTGACCGACCTCGCCTTCGCGCCCACTATCAACCCCGAGGAGGTGGAGAAGGAGCGCAAGGTCGTGGTCGAGGAGCTTGGGATGTACCTCGACCAACCAGCGGAACTGGTTCAGATGGCATTCGACCATTTGATCTGGGGGGACCATCCCCTGGCCCGGGATCCGGGGGGCACCCGTACATCTCTGCTGAGGGTGGGGTCAGCCGAGCTGTCCAGCTACAGGACGGCGTTCTACAGGCCCGACAGACTCGTGGTGGTCATTGCTGGAGCGGTGGACCCACGAGCCGTTCAGGGGCTGCTGGAGCAGCGCCTCGAGCCTGCACTGATAGGGCTCGCCCCCTCGGCCGCGGTCACATCGACGGAACAACCTCCGGCGCCGGCGTCGGCCGAAACCGGGGTGAGGCTTCGCCGCCGCCGCGGAGAGCAGACCCACCTGCTCCTGGGGGTGCGCTGCTCCTCCTATCTCGCCCCCGACCGATGGGCCATCGACGTTCTCGACACCATTTTGGGCGAGGGCATGAGCAGCCGGCTGTTCCTCGAGTTGAGAGAGAGGCAGGGCCTTGCCTACGATGTCCACTCCTTCACCGCCCGCCATCGGGACACCGGGGCACTGGGGATTTACATGGCAACGCAACCGGAGCAGGCGGCCACGGCGCTCTCGGCGGCCATGTCCGAGTTCCGCAAGCTGGCGGATAATCAGCTGGATTCGGCCGACCTGGAGCGAACCAAGGCACAGATAGAAGGGCGCCTGCTTCTACAGATGGAGAGTGCCGGAGCGCTGAGCGAGTTCCTCGGCCAGCAGGAGTTACTTACCGGAGAGATCCTGGCACCCGAGCAGGTGATTGAGCGCATTCGCTCGGTGACCGCGGCCGAGGTTCAGTCGGTGGCGGCCTCCCTCCTGCGGGGGGGCGGGTGGCGAGTCGCGGCTGTGGGGCCGGGCGTGGGACAGGAGCGCCTTCAGGCGGCGGCAGCGGAATTGACGCACTAGTTGGGAGGGACACCCCCTCAGTTCGGTTGAAGGAGCGACAGTTGGAACGAACACTTGTTCTGATAAAGCCCGATGGAGTCCAGAGAGGGCTGGTGGGTGAGGTGGTGGGCCGGTTCGAACGGCGCGGTCTGCACTTGGTGGGGCTGAGGATGCTCGCAGTCGACCGAGAGCTCGCGGAGCGCCACTATGCGGAGCACCGCGAGAGGCCCTTCTTTGAAGCGGTTATTGAGTTCATCACCTCCTCCCCCGTGGTGGCGATGGCATGGGAGGGACCAAATGCCGTGGGTCTGGTCCGAGGGATGATGGGGCCGACCAATCCAGCCAATGCGGCGCCGGGTACGATCCGCGGAGATTTTGGAATCGACATAGGCCAGAACATCATTCACGGATCGGACAGTCCCGCCCGGGCCGAGGTCGAGATGGCGCTCTTCTTCTCCCCTCAGGAGCTGGTCAGCTGGGAGAGGGCTGAGTCCACCTGGATTCACCCCTAGCGGGGCTGGTCAGGGGAGGAGTCGCTCCGCCCCCCAGATGGCCGCGCCGAGCGGTCCCAGGGATGGCGTCTGCAGCGGCAGTCCTGCCAGCCGGGTCGGAGGCCAAAATCTGAACACCGCGATGGCCTGCACACCCTTGCGGGGTTCCCACCCGAAGGTGCGTGAGTCTTCGGACACGTTTCGGTTGTCGCCCAAAACGAAGTACTCATCCTTGGGGACCTGAGCCCAGCGACCGGTCGCCGGCAGGTCGGGCGAGGCGGTTCCGGCGTCGGTGCAGCAGAGGACCTCCTGCGTCCAGACGCCGTTGATGTAGGGCTCCACCAGCTGGCGCCCCCCCGTGGCCGACGTGGGTCTGGTGGAGGAGATGTAGACGTGGCCCACGCCGTTGGATCCCGGGGCGATGCGCACCCACTCTCCAGGCAGGCCAATCACCCGCTTTATGAAGTCATTAGGCGAGGCTATGGGCGGATTTATGATCACGATCTGGCCCCGCGAGGGGCCAGCAAAGTACAGCGAGACCTTCTCGGTGATCAGTAGGTCATTGTTGTGGAGGCCAGGGTACATGCTGGTTCCCTCCACGTGCACAGGTTGAACCGCGAAGGCTATGACCAGATAGATGACCGCAGCCAGGGCCACCACCTCGAGCAAATCGCCGACCAGGGAGCGCCGTCCGCTGGGTGGCCGTCTACCCGCCGCCTCAGCCAACTGACGCTCAGGCGCGGACGGAGGCTCGACAGACACCCGGGCAGTATACGAACCGGGCCTCCATCCTCAGCCTAGAGATCTACTCCCAGAAGTTCGCAGATGCCGTCGAGTTCATCGGCGGAGAAGTAGTCGATGACGATCCTGCCCCGCCCCTTGGCACGGGGCTGAATCTTTACCCGCGTGCTCAGCCGCCGGGCCATGGCGGCCTCGACAGCCGCCAACTCCGGAGACACCGGTCCGATCCGCGGAGTCGGTCCGGCGTGGTGGGTCCCCAGCCTACCCACCAGTCTCTCCGTGTCCCGCACCGACAGATGCCGGGCGATGATGTGGGCGAGGGTCTTGACTTGGAGGCTCGGGTCGGCGACTCCGAGCAGCGCTCGCGCATGTGCGGGCGAGATCCTCTCGTCCTCCAGCGCCTGTTGGACCGGCGGGGTGGCCTGCAGCAGGCGCATGGTGTTGGTCACTGCGGACCGGCTGCGCCCGACCTGTTGGGCGACGGCCTCCTGGGTCATCCCGAACTCGTCGCACAGTCTCGTGAAGGCACGGGCCTCATCCAGCGCAGAGATGTCGCGCCGTTGAATGTTCTCCACCAGTGCCATCTCGAGCCTTGCCCGATCGGCACCCGCCGGCCGAATGACGACTGGCACATGGGTCAGACCCGCGAGTTGAGATGCCCGCAGCCGTCGCTCTCCGGCCACCAGCCGATATCCGCCCTCGTCGGGCTCGACGACCAGAGGCTGTAGAACTCCGTACTCAGTGATGGAGCGGGCGAGGTCCTGCAGTGACTCAGGGTCGAAATGAGTCCTCGGCTGAAGTGGATTGGGAGTGACCGCTGCAACCGGAACCTCGTGGACCGGAGGTGCGCTGAGGACCGAGCTCAGGGTCGGGGCTCCAGGCGGGATGAGCTGGTCCAGCCCCCGCCCCAAGCCACGGTGCTTGGTCACGCCGCCACCTGGGAGTTGCGAGCGAGCAACTCTTCCGCCAGCGCGCGATATGCGAGGGCTCCTCGTCCCGTCGGGTCGTACTGGGTTATTGGCAGGCCATGGCTGGGAGCCTCGCTGACTCTGACGGATCTTGGAATGACTGTCGCGAAGGCCTGGTCGCCGAACTGGCGTCGAACCTCGGCTACCACCTGGGAGCTGAGCACCGTCCGGGGGTCGAAGAGGGTCAGGACGATGCCGGCCAGACGGAGCGCTGGATTGAGGGACTGTCGAACCAGGGACTGGGTGTGCGTGAGCAGGGTCAGCCCTTCGAGGGCGTAGTACTCACACTGGAGCGGGATCAACATCGCGTCGGCTGCTACCAAGCAGTTCACGGTCAGGAGTCCGAGCGACGGGGGGGTGTCCAGGAGAACGTAGTCAAAGTCTGAGAGTCCATCCAACGCCAGTCGGAGACGAGACTCTCGCAGAGGAAGCTCCGCAAGTTCGAGTTCGGCGCCGGCGAGCCCCACGGTCGAAGGAACCAGCGTCAGCCCAGGTACCTGGGTGATTGGGATTGCAACCTCAAGGAGGGGTCTGCCCAGGACCACGACGTCGTAGATGGAAGCTTCCAGCCCCTTGGGGCGGATCCCCAGGCCGGAGGTGGCGTTGGCTTGAGGGTCGCAGTCGACGAGCAGTATTCGAAGGCCGCGCTCGGCGAGCGCGGCCCCCAGGTTTATGGCGGTGGTGGTCTTCCCCACTCCGCCCTTTTGATTGCAGACAGTGACGATGCGAGGGCGAGCCATCGCGTCAGTATAGGATCGGGCGCAGTTTCACGTGAAACAGAGACAACCCGGGCCCCCGGGACCGGAATCAATAAGGGATGGTCTCCGCGGCGGTGTACCGCTGCCGCCGCCCCTCATGGCGCTGCTCCACCGCGCCCTTCCCGCTCACCAGCCACCCCTCGGCAGCGCTGAAGATCGAAGTGTCCTCGCCGATCCCCAGGAACTGAAAGTCCGGGGGCACCCTGCCAGAGAGCACCGTTCGGAAGGGGAGCATCATGGGCGCATCCCAGTGGACTCCAAAGATATGGCCCTCCACCAGGCTGAGGCCCTGCCCCCAGGCGAACCGGGCAAGTCCGCGCCCTCCGGGAAGCTGAGCTCCTGCCACCATCGCACCGGCGCTGCATCCGCCGTAGACTCCGCCCGCGGCGAGCAGTTCCTCAATCGCAGAGAACAATCTTGTATCCACGAGAGTGGCTCGCAGGTAGCTGGGATTACCCCCGGAGAAGAAGACCAGGCTCGCGGCTCGAACTGATCGAGCGGTTTCTGGATCCTGGGCGTCCTCGCGATCCCGAACTGCTAGCACCCGTGCCGGGATCCGCAGCGACTCGTAATGACGGAGTCCCTGCTCATTCCAGCGTTGGAATACGGCCTCCCCCTCCGGTGCGCTGGCGGTTGCGAGGATGGCGACGGACCCGTCGCCGTGGGCGACACTGATCGCGGCGATCTCCGCGGGGCCAGCCCAAGGCTGGAATTCGCCGGACCCCAATAGGAGGAAGCGCCCCTGTGGCGCCCTCCCAAGCGGAGATACGCCTCCAGCGGCCCCGTCCGTCAGGAGTCGGCCCCAGTCCCGTTTGCCGACATCCCCGAGGGCTCACCTTCATTGAGGGCCGTCGGAGCCGGGGCAGACTTATGGCCGTTCTTGGCGGTTGCGGTTCCCTTCATCTTGAAGAAGGGCTCAAACATATCCAGCGGTACCGGGAAGACCACCACCGTGTTCTGATCGGCACCGATCTCCGAAAGCGTTTGCAGATATCGTAGCTGCAGGGTTGCGGGCTGGGTTCCAATGACCTGAGCGGCGTCGGCCAAGGTTTGGGCGGCCTGGAACTCCCCTTGGGCGCGGATGATCTTGGCACGCTTCTCCCTCTCGGCCTCGGCCTGCAGCGCCATCGCCCGCTGCATCGACTGCGGCAGGTCGACGTCCTTTACCTCTACGGCGGTCACCTTGACCCCCCATGGCTCGGTCTGCTCATCGATGACGGTCTGCAACTCCGCGTTCACCTTGTCCCGGCGACTCAACAACTCATCAAGGGTCGACTGGCCCAGTATCGAGCGGAGCGTCGTTTGGGCGGTCTTGGAGATCGTGCTCATGTAATCTCTAACCTTGACATAGGAATCACGGGCATCCACCACCCGGAAGAAGACCACTGCGGTGACCCGGACGGTCACGTTGTCGCTGGTTATCACATCCTGCGGCGGCACCTCATGCACCATCACGCGTAGGTCAACTTTGACCATGCGGTCAAAGCCGAACGGGATGATCAGGCGCGGGCCGGGCCCCTTGACGTCGATCAACCTGCCCAGGCGCAGCACCACTCCCCTTTCGTACTCGTTGATGACCCGAAAGCCGGTTGCGAAAGCGATCAGAATGAGGATCGCCACCACCGCCACAACCACCACCACCGCCACCAGAGCGCCGTTCATGAACTGACTCCTTTTTGCCGTCCCAGTTGAGGGAGGTCCGTCCTCGCCGAGACGGTTTTGATCCCGGCTTCGTCCGGGAGATCTGTCACACGCACAATTAGGGTTAGTCCGTCCTGAGCGATGACCTCCACCTCCGACCCCTCCGGAATCGGAGCGGAGTCGCGAGCGACCACGCGCCACAGCTCCCCCGCTACCGACGCCAGGCCGACCCCATTTCCGCCATCCATGACGACACCGGTCTCCCCCAGCAGCTCTTGCGGTTGCTTCGGGTAGGGGCGGTGTCGAACCTCGAGAGCTCTCCGGCTCAGGACTGCCCAGACGGCGCCCAGACCGAGGGGGAGCCCAACCACCGCGATCGGGCTGATGGGCCTACCCCAGAACATCAGTACGCCCCCGGCGATGGCGACAGCCACCCCGGCAACCGTCAGCGCCCCGTGTGAGGCGGCCACCAGGTCGACCACGAACAGGCCGACGGCTATCCCAATCACCAGCAAGCCGATGGGGTCAACCCTGGCCCCGATCAGGCCGACCACGACCAGCCCGCCCGCAGTCAGCCCGACTATCCCTGGGAAAAGTGTTCCAGGATGGACAAGCTCCAGCCCCAGCCCCAGCATCGCCAGCAGAAGCAGACCGAAGGCGACGTTGGGGTCCGACAGAACGCTCAACTGGGAGGGCAGGAAAGGACGGGGTTGAGCCGCTCGCAGGCCACTCCCCGCCAAGCCACTCGCCAGCGCTGGGGCTTGGGACCCCAAGGAGGCCGAAATGGCCACCAGAGCGGCACCTGCGATGGCCAGACGGCGCACTGCAGTCTGAGTGTACGCCTAGTTCAGGAACGGCTCAGATGGCGAACCCGATAATCTCCTGGTGAGCGCACTTTTAAACGGCGCCGCCGGCGGAGTTGGAACGCGGCTCGCAACGGATCTCGATCGGGAGCGTTGGGACGAGTTCGTCGGTACCAGCTGCGGCGGAGTACTGATGCAGTCTTGGGGCTGGGGCGAGCTCCGTCACCGGTATGGATGGTCGGTGCTTCGCCTGATCGCGCAGTGGCCGGGAAGTGCGACCTGGGTCGGAGCGATTCAGATCCTCCATCGGTCGGTTGCCCCGTTCGGTCTGGGGTGGGCCTACGCCCCCAGAGGGCCAGTTCTCATCTCGGTGCACGACATCCAGCCCGCAGCGGCGCTTCTGAAGAGGGCGGCTCACGAACTTCGTCGGCGGCGGGTGTTCGCGCTGCGCCTGGACCCGGAGTGGCCGGTGGCCGACCCCGCCGCCCGCGAGCTACGGGGGACCCTTGGCCTGCGTTCTGCGCACTTCGACATTCAACACCGCAACTCCTGGGAGGTGGAGCTGAACTTCGACCCCCAGGTCGTCTCTCGGGCATTGCCGCCTGCCGCCAGGCGCAACATCCGGATTGCCCAGAGGCAGGGGGTGCTCGTCGACATCCAGCACTCCTCTGAAGCGGTGACCACCTTCTACCAACTTCACCTGGGGACGGTAAAGCGACAGAGCTTCCAAACTCGACCACTGGAGTACTACCAGCAGGCCAGCGAGAGCCTCCGGGCCGAGATCTTCACCGCTCGACTGCAGGGGGAGCCCTTGGCCTCGGCCATGGTGGTCGCCTTGGGTCCAAGACTGATCTACCTGTACGGGGGCACCTCCACAGCTCACCCCGAGGCTCGAGCCAGCTACGCGCTCCATTGGGCGGCGATCGAGTGGGGTATAGCCGAGGGATGTCGGGTATACGACATGTGGGGTATGCCTCGAAATTTCAACGCGGAGGACCCCGCCCACGGATACGCCACTTTCAAGACCAGGTGGGGTGGGCGGATGGTCTCCAACAGTGGGCTGCTGCTAGCCCCTGTCATCCCGCCCGCAGACACCTTAGCTCATCACCTCGAGAGGTGGCTGCTGCGGCGCCGCCCCTTGCTCACCTGATCGGCCGCGCTCTGACTCTTCCCTACAATTTAGCCATGCTCTATCTGGGTCGGAAGCGCCACGACAGGTGGGACGCGACCGTCTTCGCACCCCCACGGGAGATTTTCGCGGTTGCGGAGCAGGTTCTTGGGCTCCCTCCGTTCAGCTTCCAAGTCATCGACGAGCACACGGCCGAGGTGGTTCAGGATCTGGCCAATGGCTTTTTCGGACAGTGGAGCAAGGTTCGATATCCCAAGAACCGGATCCGAATCGAATGCCGGTCGATCGATTCCGGGACCCGGGTCACCGTAACTGCGGATGGCGAGCGCAGCGCGACCATGCGGGCCTCCAACCTGCTGCGTATTCTGGGCAGCGGGGAGCGGGACGCCGCCACCGTGTATCGCTATCGCAGCATTCCAGCGGGCCGTTGCACCGTGGTTCAGAGTTGGGCCGGCACCGGGTACCCAATCTTCATGGAGCCGGACCATTCAGCCCCAAGGGGCCGCCCCGTCCGCCCAGCGTCACCACTGGTGGCGCTCCAGCAGAAGGGACGATGGGTCAAGGTAAGGGCAGGCGACCCGCCCGATTCTCAGGATGGGTGGATCGAGGCGGATCAGCTGGTTCCGGACATGGTGCCAGCGCGATAACTGGCACCGGGCTAGTCGTCTGTGTGGTGCCCTAGGCGGTGCCACGCGCCACTCAGGATCAAGTTCTGCGCCTCGGCAGGGCCCTCGCTGCCTGCTGGGTACAGCTTGATTTCGGGCATCTGGTCGAGGACCGGTTGCAGCGCCTGCCAGGCGAATTCCGTCTCATCCTGTCGGATGAAGAGGGTGTGATCTCCCAGCAACGCGTCGTGCAGCAGCCGTTCATACGCCTCGGCGGGCTCGGTCTTGAATGACTTCCCATAGGAGAAGTCCATGCGCACCCCTTGTTCCACCACCAGCGGGCCGGGCTCCTTGGCCACGAACGAGAAGGAGATTCCCTCGTCGGGCTGGATCCGAATCGTCACCCGGTTCGGTTGCAGAGCTTCGATCCCCGTTCCCTCGAAGAGATGGAGCGGCACATCGCGGCAGAACAGCATGATCTCAGTCCGCCTGGTGACCAGCGCCTTCCCACAGCGCAGATAGAACGGAACGCCGGCCCAAGCCCAGGAGTCCACCGCCAGGCGGAGGGCGATGTAGGTCTCGGTATCGGAGTCAGCCGAGACGCCCTCCAGCTCTCTGTATCCCGGCATGGTCTTCCCGTTGATCGAGCCACGCGTGTATTGGCCCCGGACCACCTCCGCCGGCGCCACCGGGCGGATCGACTGAAGCACCTTCACTTTTTCGTCACGGAGCGCTTCCGGATCGAAAGAACTGGGAGGTGACATGCAGGTCAGAGCAAGAAGCTGAAACAGGTGGTTCTGCATGATGTCTCGGAGGGCGCCGGTCTCTTCGTATAGATGTCCGCGATTCTCAACTCCGATATCTTCGGCCACGGTCAGCTGCACGTGGGAGACCACATCTCGGTTCCAGATTCTCTCAACCAAGGTGTTCCCGAATCTGAAAACCAGCAGGTTCTGCACCGTCTCCTTGCCCAGATAGTGGTCGATTCGATAGATGCGTTCCTCCGGCACGGTCCGGTGCAGCGCCTGATTGAGCCGTTTGGCGGAGGCGAGGTCGTGACCAAACGGTTTCTCAATGATGATCGAGGAGCCGCGGGCCAGCCCGGCGTCCTTCAGCTCCTGCAAGATCGGCGAAAAGGAGGAAGGCGGTACCGCCAAGTAGACGACCCGCCGCGGAAGCTTAAGAACCTTGGCCAGCTTGGGTCCCGGATTGGTGAGGGCGGGCACGTAACGGAGCCGTCTGGCGAATGCGGTGAACGCCCGCTCCTCGAACTGACCTCGCCCAAACTCCATGACCGACTCTTTCGCGAATAAGCGGAAGCCCTCGTCGTCGAGAGGGCCCGTGGCCGTGCCAACGACGTCCCCCTTTCTTGGGAGCAGCCCCTGACTGCTCAGCTCATAGAGGGCGGGAATAAGCTTCCGGCGAGCCAGATCTCCCGTCGCTCCGAAGACGACCAGATCCTGATCCGGGGGAACCCGCAGGGCTCGCGTTGGCACCCTTCGAGTCTAAGGCCGATGAAGGTGAGCGCTGCCTTTGGCTACCCAAAGAAGCTGCCTATACTCGGGCCGTGGCAACTCCCAAGCCGCCGCCCCAAGATGACGAGATGGTGACCATCGTCGATATGGTCAGCGAATTCCCGCCTTTGGATTCGGAAACCACCGCGGGGCTGCTCGCGTCGGTGGGCTATGAAGGGTTGGACGAGGACCCGCGGCGCCAGCTGGTCCAGCACCATCTCTGGATGGTGCTGGAAGAGGCATCCGCGGCCGCACGGGCCGGCACCTCCACGGGAGATCTTTTTCAGGAGGGGACCACGGCGCTCCTAAAGCTCGTCCACGGCCTCTCGCGGGAGCAACCCTTGACTCCAGAGCAATTCCGCGCCAGGGCGCGCCAGGTGGCTGCAGCATCGATCTCGGCGGCGCTTGAGGAGGAGTCCAGCGCGAGGGCCCAGGATGAGCAGTGGGCGCGCGACGGCGAAAGGCTCTTCGCGCTTGAGGTAGAGCTGAGGCAGGAAGCGGGGCAGCCACCCACCGATACCGAGCTGGCCGCCCGCCTGGGGTGGTCTGGGGAGCGTGTCCGGCAGCTTCGGCGCGCGGTCTCGGAGGCTGCCGCCCAGCATGACCGGGAGCTGGCGGAGACCATAGAGGAGATGGAAGAGGAGTGAGTGACCTGGAAGTCCCCCTGGGGGCAACCCACCGACGCCTTGGGGCGCGCATGGTGCCGTTCGCCGGTTACATGATGCCCCTTCAGTACACCAGCATCCGGGACGAGCACGACGCCGTCCGCCACCGCGCGGGACTGTTCGACGTGTCACACATGGGAGAGGTCAGCGTCAGCGGTCCCGGGGCACAGGACTATCTCCAGCACCTCATAACCAACGATGTCTCCAAGCTCACCGCCGGACGGGCGCTGTACAGCGTCATGTGCCACGAGGACGGGGGAATCGTCGACGACCTGCTGGTATACCGCGACCAGGAGGGCTACATGTGTGTCATCAACGCCGCCCGACATGACGCGGATCTGGACTGGATGCGGGGCCAACTTCCAAGCTCCGGCGTGGAGTTGCTCGACCAGTCGGCCGAAACTTGCCTGCTGGCCCTTCAGGGCCCGCTGGCGCTTGAGATCCTTGAGCCGTTGGTCGAAGGCGGGAAGCTGTCTGACCTTCGTTACTACCATCACCGGCCGGGGACAGTTGCAGGCATTGAGGTGCGCTTGTCTCGTACCGGATACACCGGGGAGGATGGGTTCGAGCTATATGGTCCGGCCAGCCGGGCGGAGGAGCTCTGGACCTCGATTCAGCAACGGGGCGGCCAATACGGTCTGGTTCCGGCTGGACTGGGGGCCAGGGACACCCTTCGGCTGGAGGCGGGCCTTCGCCTCTACGGCCAGGACATCGACGACCAGATCGATCCGATCACAGCTGGGTTGGGATGGGTGGTGAAGCCGGGGAAGGGGGATTTCATCGGGCGCGAGACCCTCCTCTCCATCGCGGAAGCACCGACCCGGGCTTTCGTGGGGCTCCAGCTGGGCCCGAGACAGATCGCCCGCCCCCACCATGAGATTTTTGACGGTGGGGAGCAGGTGGGGGTCGTGACCAGTGGCTCGTTCGGGTTCACCGTCGAGACCGGGATTGCCATGGGCTATGTCGACCTAGCAGCCGCAGTGCTGGGACGGGAATTTCAGATCCGAATTCGCCGCGACCCCGAGCAGTCGGCGGCGGCCACCGTGGTACCGCTACCGTTCTACCGGCGACCCATCGGATAGAGCAGGCCGAGAGAGGAGGACTCGAACGTGTCAGAACTGACCGGCTATCGATTCAGCAAGACCCATGAGTGGGTTCGGCTTCAGGACGATGGGGAGGCGCTGGTGGGAATCACCGACCACGCTCAGGCCCAACTTGGGGACGTCATATTTCTGGAGCTGCCCGCCGTCGGAGCGAGCCTGGAGGCGGGCAGCCGACTGGGGGCGGTCGAGTCGGTGAAGGCCGCCAGTGACCTTTATTCGCCACTCTCCGGTGAGGTGACGGCGGTGAACGCCGCGGCGGCTTCTGCGCCGGAGGTCGTCAACCAGGACCCCTACGAAGGCGGCTGGCTCATCAGGGTTCGCCTTTCCGGTGAGGTTCCGCAAGAGCTCATGGACTCCGACGCCTACGAGGCATATGCGGAGGCCGACCAGCACTGACCTGAGCCGCCCAGGTGGACTCAGGGGCATGAGTTGGCAGCCGAACCTTGACCGGCGCTTCCGACCTGGCCCTTCATCCACTCCGACTAGACTTTTGGTGAAGAAGCGCGAGGTTCATTCCGCCACAGCTAAGGGATTCATATAGATGGCGTACCTGCCCAATTCGGACCGAGATCGGGCCGACATGCTTGCGGCACTGGGGCTGGATGACCCGATGCAGCTCTTCCGCGAGATTCCGCGGCATTTGCAGGACCCGGCGCTCGACCTCCCAGCGCCGCTGAGCGAGCTGGATCTTTCCATCGAGATGCGCCGACTGGCGGCCGGCAACCGACCGATGGGGCAATGGGACTGCTTCCTTGGAGCCGGAATCTACTCCCGGTTCGTCCCCGCGATCGTTCGGGCCACCATCGGTCGGCCCGAGTTCTACACCTCATACACCCCATACCAGGCCGAAGCTAGCCAGGGCTACCTTCAGACGATCTTCGAGTTCCAATCGATGGTTGCTGAACTCTACGGCCTTGACGTCGCCAACGCATCCATGTATGACGGTGCGACCGCCACCGCCGAGGGCGCACTGTTGGCGACTGCCCACACCGGAAGGCAAAGGATCCTTGCCTCCTCCCTTCTCCATCCAGAGACCCTAGCTGTGCTCACCACATACGCCTCGGGGCGCGGCGCCGACCTAGTCTTGATCCCCGCCCGAGCGGGAGTGACTGATGAGGCGGCGACCGCCGAGCTGTTGGCGAGTGGCGACGTCGCGGTGGTCATCCTCGCCCAGCCGAACTTTCTTGGGCTGGTCGAACCCGTAGGGAAGCTGGTAGATCTGGCCCACGGCGCCGGGGCGCTGGCCCTGGTGGTCGCCGACCCACTTGCGGCTGCCGTACTGGAGCCTCCGGGCTCCCTAGGAGCCGACCTGGCCGCTGGAGAGGGACAGCAGTTGGGGATCCCGGCCCAGCTTGGGGGGCCGACCGTAGGGCTGCTGGCCTGCCGGCAGGAACTGGTGAGGCGGATCCCCGGGCGGCTGGTGGGGATGACCAAGGATGCCCGCGGAGCCAGGGCTTTCTGCCTCACTTTGCAGACCAGGGAACAGCACATCCGCCGCGAGCGCGCCACCTCGAACATCTGCACCAACCACGCCCTCATGGCGCTGGCGGCGACCGCCTACCTGGCCAAGATGGGCGAGGTGGGCCTGCGAGAGGTGGTGGACATCTCCTATCGCAGGGCGCATGAACTGGCAGGACGGCTCGGGGCCCTGCCCGGGTTCAGGCTGCCGTACAAGGGCGCGTTTCTGTGGGAGTTTGTGCTGGAGTGCCCCAGTGACGCTGAGGCCTGGGCGGCGCGACTGGCGGAACGCGGCATCCTTGCCGGATTCCCGCTGGGCCGGGTGAGTCGGGAGCTTTCCCGCTGCCTTCTGGTCTGCGCCACCGAAACCAGCTCTCCCGCCGCGATCTCCCGGTATGTGTCTGCCGTTCAGGAGCTGGCCAGCGCCGCAGTCCCGGTTGGGGTACCGACATGACCGTCGGGGAGCCAACCTGGGCAGGCGATGAGCCTTTGGTTTTCGAGTTGCGGGACGAGATGGGCACCGCGCCCCGCCTTCCCGAGCCAGGGGTCGAGGCGGGAGGAATCGACGACGACCTACCCAAGGAGCTGGCGCGACGGCGAAGAGCGGTCATTCCGGCGGTGAGCGAGCCGGAGCTCGCTCGCCACTTCGGCAGGCTGGCCCGTCGAAACCACAATCTTCAGCAGGGGGCATATCCGCTGGGCTCCTGCACGATGAAGTACAACCCCGCGATCAACGAGCAGGTGGCCAGCCTCGACGGGCTCAGCGATCTACACCCCTGGCAGCCCGTGGAGTCCATCCAGGGTGCGCTGGAGCTGATGTGGCGGCTGGAGCAGTACCTGTGCCAGATCACCGGTATGAGCGCGGTCTCGCTGCAACCAGCGGCCGGGGCTCACGGGGAGTGGACGGGGTTGCGCATGATCCAGGCCTACCACCTGAGCCGGGAAGATCACCGCCGAAACTCGGTGATAATCCCAGATACCGCCCACGGGACCAACCCGGCCAGCGCTGCCCAGTGCGGCTTCTCGGTGATCACCGTCCGAAGTGCTGCAGATGGCACCGTCGACCTTGCAGACCTGGCTTCGAAGCTCGGCCCGGAGGTCGCCGCGGTCATGTTGACCAATCCGAACACCCTGGGCATATTCGAGCGCAACATCGAGGAGATGGCCCGAATGGCCCACGAGGCTGGGGCGCTGGTCTATTACGACGGCGCGAACCTCAACGCGCTGGTGGGAGTCGCCAGGCCAGGGGATATGGGTTTTGACGTTGTCCACCTGAATCTGCACAAGACCTTCTCCACCCCCCACGGTGGAGGTGGCCCTGGAGCCGGGCCGGTGGGGGTGAGTGCTGAGCTGTCACGATTCCTACCGGTGCCGAGGGTGGTTACCGACGGAACCAGGTTCTCCCTTGACCATGACCGCCCCGAGAGCATCGGAAGGGTGCGGTCGTATTACGGCAATTTCGGAATGTTGGTCCGGGCCTACGCCTACATCCGGGCCTACGGAGATGAGATCGGACAGGTTGCGCGGGACGCGGTTCTCAACGCTCGATACCTTCGCCATCTGCTCTCGGAACGACTTCCGACCGCAGTTGACACTGATAGCTTCCATGAATTCGTAGCGACTCCCAAACGATCTCGGGCGCCGGAGCTGAGGGCGCTGGACATCGCCAAGAGGATGATCGACCACGGAGTCTACCCGCCGACTGTGTACTTCCCTATAACGGTGCCTGAGGCGATGATGTTCGAGCCCACCGAGACCGAGTCCAAACGCTCTCTGGATGCGTTGGCCGAGATCGTCATCTCCATACTCGACGAGGGGGAGATCAATCCTGAGACGCTGAGGACCGCACCCCACAACGCCCCGGTGGCACGGGTGGATGAGGTGACCGCGGCTCGCACTCCGGTCCTGCGCTGGCGGGTCGAGCAACCCGATTGACCCTGAAATCGGGTGACCGCCAGCGGCTGCTGCGGCTTATGAAGGACCGGGCCTTCCGCGAAGGGGATTTTCTGCTCACCAGCGGTCTTCGAAGCAGCTACTACTTCGATGGCCGACTGGTTACGCTGGACCCGGTCGGAGCTTTGCTGATAGGACGGGAGATGCTGGGTTGGGCTCGAGAGGACCTGCTGGCTAGAGTCGGAGGGCCGACCCTGGGGGCGGACCCCATGGTGGCAGCGATCGCAGTGTGTAGCGCGGTCGACGGTGGCCCGGAGGTGGGGGCGTTCATCCTTCGCAAGGAGGTCAAGGACCATGGCGTGGGGGGTGCATTCGCCGGCGCCCCTCCGACGGCTGGCGAGAGGGTGGCGATAGTGGACGACGCGCTCACGACCGGAGGCTCCTTGCTCACCGCCGCCGAGAGGGTGACGGCAACTGGGGCATTGATAGTCGCGGTCTACACCCTCTTGGATCGGGAGGAGGGGGGCCGCGACCGGCTGGAGGCAGCCGGCTATCGGGTGCGCTCGATCTTCACCCGGTCCGAACTGGTCGGGGCCCCGGCGGTAGCGAGCCCCAAGCCACTCTGAGGGAGCCCGCGAAGCTGTTGCCGGTTCGCACCTGGCGCCGCTCGGTGGCGGTCTGCCTTTTGGCTTTGACCACGTTGGCGCTCGCTTCCTGTGGGAGCGGGTCGACTTCGGCAGCGCATGCGGTCAAGAGCTTGGTCTCCGGGCTGCCTGTCCACCGAAACGCTCGGCCGCTGCAGGTCGGGGCGTACAGCTGCAGTCCTGATGGAGGTTTCTACGTCGATCAGACCAAGATCGGCTTCTACTACATGCGGTTGGTACCGCTGTCGGACATTCTGCCCCTGCTGCCCGCCGCAGACGCTAGGCAGGCCGCGTCCCTGGCGCATTTCGGAAGGCTGCTTGAGGTCGTTGCCTTAGCGTCAAATCCTGGGGCGTCCACCTGCGGAGTGAGTCTGACCCAAACAGTGCTGGAGACGGCAAAGCAGTTCGGGGGTACGATTAGGCTAGACCCCAACGGGCTCGCCAACACGGTCCAGCAAAGCTATTACGATCCTATCCGTCCAATTGTTGTCCTGGCGAGCAACCGGCTGTCTGTCTGCTCTGCGGACGTCAACCCGGGAGCTTCGGTTTGGCTATTCGCCGTCTTCCCCCCAGTTGCCTCCTCGATCCCCGTCGCGGTGGTCGACTCCTCGCCCTCCTTCGGCTTCTACCTGCCCCTGGACAAGGGAGCCCTCCCCGCAGCCCCTCCCGCGCATCTCTATCCGGGAGACGTCAACCAGTGCATTCAGATTCTCAGCGCGGGCTGACCACCTCTCGGTAATCTGCTCGCCGGGTCACGGCTGAGCCCACATCGATGGGTCAACCTCATCCACCAAGCCCTAGGAGGTCTCATGGAGTTTCGATCCGTAGACGAACTCGGCCCACCCTGGTCCTTTCCGCTACTGGGCGACTTGCGGCAGATGGCTGTAGCCAGTCGACTCTTGGAGGGAAACCCGCTGAACGACCCGGTGGTGCGGCCACTGTGGGTGTACCTCCCCCCCGCCTACAAGGAGATGCCTGACGCGCGTTTTCCGACGATCTACATCCTCCAGGGGATGACCGGCCAGCTCGACATGTGGCGCAATCGCGTCCCCTTCCGTCGGACCTCAATTGAGTTATACGATCAGCTTTTCGCTGACCCCGCGACCCCGCCTGCGATTTTGGTGTTCGTTGACTGCTGGACCACCCTCGGGGGGAGCCAGTTCCTGGACTCCGCCGGCACGGGCCCGTACCACAGTTATCTCTGCGACGAGATAGTCCCCACCATCGACTCGCACTTTCGGACTCTGGCCGAGCCCCGCCATCGGGGGGTGGCGGGCAAGTCCAGTGGAGGCTATGGGGCGATGGTCACCCCGTTGCTGCGTCCCGACCTGTTCTCGGGGATGGCGAGCCACGCTGGGGACGCCCTCTTCGAGTACTGCTACCTGCCCGACATTCCCCATGCTGTCCGCTCGCTCCGAGATCTCTATCAGGGCTCGTTCGAGAGGTTCTGGGACGACTTCCGGGCGCGCCCCGGCGAGTCCAGGCCCACCGACAGCGCGCTGATCAACATCTACTGCATGGCCGCCTGCTACTCCCCAGGTCCCGACGGAAGGCCGGAATTTCCCTTCGACCTCCGTACCGGCGAGATGGTCGCGGACATCTGGGAGCGCTGGCTGTCGTGGGATCCGGTTCGGTTGGTAGCTGCTCGCCCGGACGCAGCTCGCGGTCTTCGAGCCGTCTATCTCGATGGCGGCAACCGAGATGAGTTCTTTCTGGACGTGGGTGCTGTCGCCTTCAAGGCGGCGTTGGAGAGGATCGGCGTTGGGGGGGTACACCTAGAGCTGTTCGACGGAGCCCACGGTGGCATCGAACGAAGGTATCCGTTGGGGATCGGGCATCTTGCCCGAGGGTTGGCCGCAGACTGACCGCCCCTACCGGATGGCCGGCTCAGCCGGGGTATTCGTGGAAGCCGCGACCAGACTTTCGCCCCAGACGACCGGCCTCAACCATGCGCTCCAAAAGCGGGTTGGGGGCGTAGCGTGGATCGTGCAGCCCCTGGTGCATAACCCTACAAATCCCCAGCACAACATCGAGTCCGATGAAGTCAGCCAGCTCCAGCGGTCCCATGGGGTGGCGGAACCCCAACCTTGCCACCTGATCGATGTCACTGGCGGTTCCAACCCCCTCCTGAAGCGCCAGCATGGCCTCGTTCAAAAAGGGAATGAGAATGCGGTTGCCGATGAATCCCGGACTGTCGGTGGAGCAAACTGGGACTTTCCCCATCTCCAGAGCCAGCTGTTCCACGGTGGCATAGGTCGACTCCGAGGTCACCAGGCCCCGTACCAACTCCACCAGCTCCATCACCGGCACGGGACTGTAGAAGTGCATCCCCATGAACCGGTCGGGTCTCCGGGTGGCGGCCGCCAAGCGGGTGATAGGGATGGACGAGGTGTTGCTGGTGAAGAGCACCTCTGGTGGGCAGATCCCCTCCATCTGACTCCAGAAGGCCAGCTTGATGTCGATCTGTTCCGAGATCGCCTCGATCACCAAATGGCTCTGGTCTGCAGCGCTGGGCAGGGCAACCGCCTTGAGCAGCGCCGCTGAGGAAGCAGCGGCCCCCACCGGGATGCGCTGCGACTGCTCGGCCCGTTCCAGCCGCTTTTGGATCTGCCCAACGGCGGTGTCGGCGGCGCCGTCCAGGGCGTCGTACAGCAGCACCTGCAGTCCGCGCTGGACGGCGGTTTGAGCGATCCCCGATCCCATCAGACCAGCTCCGGCGACAAAGATTCTCGAGATACCCGATTCGCTCATTCACCGACTCCAGTGTTGTTGCTCGGGGGCCCTTCGGACTGTAAGGGATTGCTCTGGTCACCCTGGGGGCGCGGTCCCCGGCGTCGCCTCCGGTTGCGTCGCCGTCCCAGCCCATCGCCTGCGGGCGCCGGGGATGGCGGTGGGAGGTTCTCTCCGCCCTGAGGCAGGGATGCGACGCCCCCCTGCGGTCGGCGCCTGCGCCTGCGCCGGGGCTGCTGCTCCGTCCCCTGCAAGGCAGTCCCCTGGCTGCTCGGCTGCTCCGCGCCGGTCGTGGCGGGGCCGGAGCCCGGAGTCGCCCCTTGAAACAAGGGCTTGCGGCGCCGGCGTCGGTGACGTCGCGGGGAGCCATCCGCCGGCTGCTCCCCCGTGGCGGGCTGTGGCCGCCGAGGTTGGGTCCGAGGTCTGGCGGCTCTACCACCCAACAGCTCGGTGGCCTTGAGATATCCGCCACACTCCTTGGCGGCCTCCACCAACCGACCGTACATGGTCTCCTCGCCGGCGCGCAGGGTGGTCGCATCGCCAACGCACACCACCAGGTGCCGAGCTCGGGAAATGGCGACGTTGAGTCGGTTGGGGACCCGTAGGAAGCCGATCCGGCCGCGTTCATTGCTTCGGACGAGCGATATGACGACCATGTCCTCCTCCCTGCCCTCGAAGGAGTCGACAGTGTCGATCCGCACCTGGCGTCGGAAATGACGCCGGCTCAGCGAGTGCCGGAGATGGTCCACCTGGTCGGCATACATCGCGATCACGGCCAGGGAGAGCGCGGGGTCAACACGCTCGTCGAGGAGCCGCACCACCTGAGCACAGACCTTGACCTCAGCGTCGTTGCGCAGGGCCCCCCCGGCGCCTCTTCGTTCCCTGCCGCCGCGCAGCCCTGCGGTGTCGACCATATGGAGGGCCACCGGGAACGGGCGCCGAGTCACGTACTCGTACTTGAGCACCTCGGGGGCGTTCTGAAGCTGATTGGAGTAGGAGGCCGCGCTGATGTACCGAGAGATCTCAGGGTGCATGCGGTGCTGCTCCACCAACAGGCACCTCGCCTGGTCTGGGACACCTCCTTCCCAGCAGCGCTCGAAGAGGCTGGTGTCGACGATCTCTTCCAGTTCGGGGTGGTCCTCCACGATCTGGTAGATGGCATCGTCTTCAACCGGAGGCAGCTGCTGATGGTCGCCCACCAGAACCACCGCAGCACCCAGGCGCAAGCAGGGCAGCGCCTCATCGATTCTCGCCTTGTTGGCCTCGTCAAGAATCACCAGATCGAACGCCTCATCGGTAGTGATCGAGGAGGTCGCAGCGGTGGCGCAGGTCGCGAAAAAGACATTGGCGGTGATCAGGCGGTCGTCGTCCTCGTCCTCCACTCGAAAGGTGTCCACAGTGGGATGGACTCGCTCCGCCTTCGCGATCCGGACAGCCGCGAGGCCGGGGGTTCCGGCCAGCCGCTCCAAGGCGTTGTCCACAGCAAGATTGCTGTGCGAGCACACCAGTATCCGCTCGGAAGGGCGCTCCCTCAGGCGGTGCTTGATCGCTTCGACGATGACCGTCGTCTTTCCGGTTCCTGGTGGGCCCTGAATCAGGACTGCCTGCCCTGGGTCGAGCGCGACCATGAGCCCGATGGCACGGTCTTGGGCGTCGTTGCTGAGCATCCCCGGGGTCACCCAGTCCCCCCGCGGAGCAGCGGGAGGGGCGTAGACCGAATGGGGATCGATGAGCAGCTGGGCCAGCAAAAGGCTGCGAGCCTCGCCCCCGGCGATTGAGGCCAGAGTGCTGCGCTTGGTGGCGTAGAGCTGCTTGTTGAAGGAGGGTGTGATCCAGCCCTGTGTCCCGGCGGTCTCGTAAGCCTTGCACGCCACCTCGACCATTCGGCGGCGATGGTCTATCCGGGTCACTCGTCCCAGGTAATGGGGCTCGTCCTCCGGCTCAATCATCACGGCCGCGTCGACCGCCAGGGTGATCTGGTGGTCCTTGGGAACTGAGAACTCAAGGCGCCCTGCCTCAGGGCGCCTCCTGTCGTCGTCTGTGAACTCCCGGCCACACGAATTACAGCGCTGATCTTGGTCGGGCCGCCAGAGACCACGGCAGCTGCGGCAGCGCCAGAGCTCCACGACAGCTTCGAAGGGCGTCCGCTGCGTGGCGGCGCGGCTGCGCTCCGCCTGCTCCAGCCCATCGACTAGAGCGAGTGTCTGGAGCAGGATGCGATCAGGTTCCCTCGACCCTCGGGCCAGCTTGGCCAGGTTGAGAAGATGGAACGTGTCGGTGGCGTCACCTTCCTTTGAGGAAACGAGGGGATGCTGGCAACGGACCCGGATCGCGCCTCTGCCGGCCCCGTCCCGGTCGGGTGGGGCCGGTCGCACAGCATCGACCCTCAGCGCCATCTGGTCAATTGCCCCTCTGGGTTTCTTCACCGGGGCGCAGGACACATCGAGTCCAGGCAACAGCAGGGTCACCCCGGGGGTCTCCCCGGGACCTGCCACGACGACGAAGTCGTCCAGGGAGCCGATCTGGTCGGCAAAGTGGCTCCGAGCGTCGCCATTCTCCAGCCCGTTCAGGGCCTCCAGGAACGACATCGCTTCCGAGCCCTCGGGGACCACCAGATGAAGTTGTTCGAGGGTCAGGTTGGGGGGCGTCAGAGCGCCACATCCTCCGAGGGAATCCGCCTATTCAAAAAAGGGCTCCTGCGAGCCTTGACCATGGGGGTCACCCAAGCGAGGTAGGACCTTACCTGGAGCCTGGTGTCAGCTGGCCCGGCCGCAATCGGCGGACCGCTTATCCCATACAAGATAGCGCTCCGGACCACCTGGAGTGCAACTTCGCCTCTCCGCCACCGGCGCCGGCCCCTGTCGGGGCTGGCCCAAAGGGAGGCAGAAACAGCGGATTGAAGGGTGGGCCAAACGACCTTGCGGGGACCCCGGCCTGCCTCTCGATGGGACACTGAACAGTAGCTGGCCCAGCGCGGCAGCGGGACTGTGATCGGAGGTGACTACAAGACCATGGCCCATATCGACCTCTCCCAGGTGAGCTACCGGCTCGGCGACGGGAGAGTGCTTCTCGACCAAGTCTCCTTCCACATAGGCGATGGGTCGAAGACCGCCCTCATCGGACCCAACGGAGGGGGAAAGACCACCCTGCTGAGACTGATCTCAGGCGAGTTGACACCGGATGAGGGCACGATAGGAATTGGGGGTGAACTCGCCGTGATGCACCAGTCAATTGGGCGGGTGTCGGCTGGGAAGTCGATCCGGCAACTACTGGCGTCCGCGTCGGCCCCCGACGTGCGGACGGCCGCGGAGCGTCTACTTGCCTTAGAGACTGAGATGATCCACCAACCCTCTGAGACCAGCCAACTCGCTTATGCCCAGTCTCTGGCTGACTGGAACGACGTCGGTGGGTACCTTGAGGAAGCGCTCTGGAACGAATGCTGTATGGCGGCGCTCGGCGAGCCGTTCCAAGCGGTGGAGCACCGCTCCGCAGGCACGCTGTCGGGGGGAGAGCAGAAGCGTCTTGTATTGGAGGCCCTGCTGCGTGGGGAGGCGCCGCTTCTGCTACTGGACGAACCGGACAACTTTCTCGACGTTCCCGCCAAAGGCTGGCTCGAAGACAGGCTGCTGGAGACCGCGAAGACGATCCTGATGGTTTCCCACGATCGGGAACTGCTCTCTCGCTGCGCTCAGCGGATCATCACGCTTGAGGACCGCAACTGCTGGGTTCACGGGGGATCGTTCGCCGAGTATCCGGCAGCCCGGCACGCGCGGAATCTCCGTCAGGAGGAGCTCCTTCGGAGATGGTCGGAGGAGCGGGACCGGATTCGGGTCATGGTCAGGACGCTTCGCGAGCAGGCGGGAATGTCGGACGCCATGGCCTCTCGATATCACGCCGCCGAGACCAGGCTGCGCCATTTCGAGGAAGCGGGGCCACCACCGGCTCCTCCGCGGCTCCAGGCGGTCACAATGCGCCTCGGCGGTGGGCGCACCGGCATACGAGCCTTGACCTGCGAAAGGCTTGAGCTCCCGGGCCTCATCGCCCCGTTTGACCTGGAACTGTTCTACGGGCAGCGCTTGGCGGTTCTTGGCGCCAATGGCACCGGGAAATCCCGGTTTCTGGACTTGGTCGCGCATGGAGGGACCGACCCGGAGCGTAGCGAGCATTCACCGGCCGACTCCGACCTTTGGTCCGGCAGCTGCCGCCTCGGGGCCCGCGTCGTACCCGGGTTCTTCGCCCAGACCTACGAACGCACCACTCTGGATGGTGGCGGTTCGCTCATCGACATCATGGAACGAGAATGCTCGATGCCCCGCGGGCCGGCGACCTCGGCCTTGCGACGGTACGAGCTGGAGCGTCAGGCGGAGCAGCCCTTCGATTCCTTGTCCGGCGGTCAAAAGGCGCGGTTTCAGCTGCTCCTGGTGGAACTCTCCGGGGCCACCATGTTGGTTCTCGACGAACCCACCGGCAACCTTGACCTGGTCAGCGCCCAGGCCTTGGAGGATGGGCTGGCCGCATTCGTGGGGACGGTCGTGGCCGTCACTCACGACCGGTGGTTCGCACGGTCCTTCTCGAGATTCCTGGTCTTTGAGGCGGATGGGACAGTGCGCGAGGCCCTTGTACCCACCTGGGATGTATCGAAAGGGAGACGGGTCGCGAGCTGAACTGCGGTGTCGAGGAGATTCGCGCGATCACGCAGCCGCCGTCGGGAGCCGTGGAGGACCGCATCTATGCGGGCGGGGAGAAAGGGGTCGAGGAGCTGGTCCGGGAGCCCTGTCACTCCCCAGTGTTCCCATCTCGCAACTGTTAGAATTGGGTGTGGCTTCCGCAAGGCGTGATGTGCCCGATTGGGGTGTTGGATCAGCTCAGTCGTCACGCCGGCGTCGAACAGCCGAGTGCCGTCCCTTCAGGGAGCGAAAGTGGTAGATCGCGATAGCGAAATGTGGCTGCCGATCGAGGGAGAGGAGGAGGTCGCGCCTCCAGCCCCGAAGCCCAAACATAGGCGTGCGCCCAACCCCATCGAGAACGGATATTCCGCCAACCAGATCCAGGTTCTTGAGGGGCTGGACCCGGTTCGCAGACGCCCCGGGATGTACATCGGCGACACCGATGTCAACGGGCTGCACCATCTTGTTACCGAGATCATCGACAACTCGGTCGATGAAGCTCTGGCCGGGGAGTGCAACGAGATTGAGGTCCGATTGGGCGTCGACGGTTCGTGCTCGGTCCTAGACAACGGAAGAGGAATCCCGGTTGACCTGCACCAGAGTGGCCGACCGGCGCTCGAGGTGGTCATGACCAAGCTGCACGCGGGCGGCAAGTTCGGCGGTGGCGGCTATAAGGTGTCAGGCGGTCTTCACGGGGTCGGTCTCTCCGTGGTCAACGCTCTCTCGGAGCGCGTAGAGGTCGAGGTGTACAGGGACCGGCGAGTCCATCGCCAGGAGTACGCCCGCGGCATCCCGCTCAATGAACTTCGCTCGGAGAAGGACGGTGGCTCCAGTCGACGGGGAACACTGGTCCGTTTCTGGCCCGATCCCGACATTTTCAAGGTAACCCAGGTATTCAAGGCTGAAACGATCGGCAACCGGCTGCGAGAGCTGGCGTTTCTTAACAAACGGGTCCACTTCCGGCTTATCGACGAGCGCCGAGACCCCTGGGCCGAGAGCAATTTCTACTTCGAAGGGGGGATTGAAGCCTTTGTGCGGCATCTGAACCGTGGCAAGGGGACGGTTCAGGCGCGGCCCATGTACGTTGAGAAGGAGATTCAGGGGAGCACGGTAGAGGCCGCAATTCAGTACAACGGCACCTTCAGTGAGCATGTTCTGGCTTACGCCAACAACATCAACACCGTCGAGGGTGGGAGCCATCTGACCGGGCTGCGCGCTGCTCTGACGGCGACTTTGAACCGCTACGCCCGCAAGGCGGGGATCCTCAAGGAAGGAGACCAGAACCTAAGCGGTGACGATGTGAAGGAGGGGCTCACCGCCGTGCTCTCGGTGAAGCTCCAGGAGCCGCAGTTCGAGGGTCAGACCAAGACCAAGCTGGGCAACTCTGAGATCGCTGGCCAGGTCTCCACTGTGGTTTCCGAAGCTCTCAACCAGTATCTCGAGGAGAACCCAGGGGACGCCAAGAGAATCGTGGAGAAGTCGCTCACCGCGGCACGGGCGCGGGCCGCAGCCGTCCGGGCTCGAGAGCTGGTTCAGCGAAAGTCGCTGCTGGAGTCGGCAACCCTTCCAGGAAAGTTGGCGGACTGCTCGGAGCGTGACCCCGATCTTTGCGAGATCTTCATTGTTGAGGGAGACTCCGCAGGGGGAACGGCCAAGGGTGGCCGTGACCGTCGCTACCAGGCGATCTTGCCCCTTCGAGGAAAGATCCTGAATGTCGAGAAGGCTCGCGAGGACAAGATCCTCCAGCACGAGGAGATCAGGAATCTGATCACCGCCCTCGGCACCGGAGTCGGAGATCGGTTCGACATAACCCGCCTGAGATATAACCGGGTGGTCCTGATGGCGGACGCCGACGAGGACGGATCGCACATCAGGACGTTGCTGCTCACCTTCTTCTGGCGCCATCTTCAGTCGGTTATCAACGATGGCCATCTGTTCATCGCCCAGCCACCGCTCTTCCGGCTCACCCTCGGCAAGAGGGTCCGCTGGTGCTACAGCGAGGAAGAGTTCCGGGATGCGGTGAAGGAGATGGGTGCCAAGGTCAAGGTGCAGAGGTACAAGGGGCTAGGGGAGATGACGGCCGAGCAGCTTTGGGACACGACTCTCGACCCCGAGAAGCGAGTCCTGCTCAAGGTGGAGGTGGAGGACGCCATCCGCGCCGACGACATCTTCGACCGCCTCATGGGGGTCGCTGTTGAGCCGCGCAAGCGGTTCATCCAGGCTTACGCCAAAACCGTCAGGACTCTCGACGTTTGACCCAGGACATGCCGGCGCTGGCGGTGGATGCCATGGGCGGAGATCGGGCTCCCGACGCCTTGGTGAAGGGCAGCCTGCAGGCGCTTCTCAACGACACCAATCTGCGGCTGGTGCTGGTTGGGGAACGGTCCAGGATCGAGGGGCTGCTAGGGGCGTCCGGAAGGGCGATGGGGGGGCGCCTGTCGGTTGAGGACTCCGACGGTGCCATCGCCATGGACGCGCACCCAGCCCAGGCGGTCCGGGCTCAGCCGCGCGCCTCCGTCAACGTCGCCGTTGAGCTGGTGGCCCAGGGGCAGGCGGACGCGTGCTTTTCCGCCGGAAACAGTGGAGCTGCGATGGCCGCCGCTCTGCTCCGGCTGCATCGGCTGCCCGGAGTGGCCCGGCCCGCCATCGCTACCCCGCTGCCAACCTCGTCAGGGACGACCATGCTGGTGGATGCCGGAGCCCAGGTCGAGTGCCGCCCTGAGTGGCTGGCTCAGTTCTCGAGCATGGGTAGCGCCTACGTGTCGGCCGTGCTCGGAATCGACCGACCCCGGGTGGGCTTGCTCAGCAACGGGGAGGAGAGCTCCAAGGGAAACAACCTGGTGCAGGCCGCCCATCAACTCATCTCCGCGCTGGATCTGAACTATGTGGGTCCAGTCGAGGGCGGTGATCTGCTGTCAGGAGCCGTCGACGTGGTGGTCTGTGATGGTTTCGTCGGCAACGTCGCCCTGAAGACCGCGGAAGGGGTCGCACAGGCGATCATGGCCGGGCTGCGTCGGGAGGCCCAGGGTGACCTTCGCTCCCGCCTCGGCGCCGTGCTGCTCCTTCCGGGGCTGCGACGTCTGCAGGCCCGGCTCGACTGGCGACAGGTCGGTGGGGCACCGCTGCTGGGAGTCAGGGGGCTGGTGTTCATCGGGCACGGGCGCTCGGACGCCGCAGCCGTCGCCAGCGCCTTGAGGGTTGCTGCCTCCGCCGTCCGCGCCGGCGCGGTCCAGGCTTTGGACAAGGGGATCCTGGGACAGCCAAGGGCCGAGCTGGTGGAGGGCTGAGCTGATGGCCGTCGACCAGGGGGGAGGCGCTGGACAGGTAAGGGGAGTGGAGCTCGTCAGCGAGATGCGGGAGTCCTACCTGGTCTACGCGATGAGCGTGATCGTGGCGAGGGCCCTTCCCGATGTGCGGGACGGTTTGAAGCCGGTTCAGCGCCGAATCCTCTACGCGATGCAGGAGCAGGGGATGACCCCGGGGGCGGCTCATCAGAAGTGCGCCGCCATCGTGGGGGAGGTGCTGAAGAACTATCACCCCCACGGTGACATCTCGGTCTACGACACCTTGGTGCGGCTGGCCCAGTCCTGGGTGATGCGCTACCCGTTGGTGGATGGGCAGGGAAATTTCGGATCTCCTGAGGGCGACCCGGCGGCCGCATACAGGTACACCGAGGCTCGGATGGCACCGATCGCGGCCGAGATGGTCGCCGACATCGAAAAGGACACTGTCGACTTCGTCGACAACTATTCCGCCAGCACCAAAGAGCCGTCGGTGCTCCCGGCGGGGCTGCCCAATCTGCTAGTGAATGGCGCGGCGGGCATCGCGGTCGGAATGGCGACCAGCATCCCGCCCCACAACCTCAACGAGATCTGTGATGGGTTGGTGCGCCTCATCGACAAGCCCGAGGCCGACACCGAGGAGCTGATGACCCTCATTCCCGGCCCCGACTTTCCTACTGGGGGGATCGTTTACGGCAAGGACATCCCCCAGGTCTATGGCACCGGCCATGGGCGGGTGGTGCAAAGGGCCCGGGTCACCTTTGAGGAATCGAAGTCCGGTCGGGAGCAGATCATCGTGACCGAGCTCCCGTACCAGGTCAATCCAAGCAGGGTGCTGCTCACCATCGCGGAGCTGGTCAACGACCGCAAGCTGGAGGGGATCGCGGACATTCGCAACGAGACCGGACGCCGCGAGGGCACCCGGCTGGTGATCGAGCTCAAGCGCGATGCCCGACCGTACACCGTTCTGAACAACCTCTACAAGCACACGCAACTGCAATCCACCTTCACCTGCATTCTCCTGGCCCTGGTCGATGGCCGACCCCAGGTCCTCTCCCTCAGAAGCATGCTCCAGCACTATCTGGAGTACCGCCGGGAGGTGGTGGAGCGGCGGACCCAGCATGATCTGGAGCGCGCGCGGGAGCGGGCCCACATCGTCGAGGGGCTCCGGATCTGCCTGCAGAACCTGGACGAGGTGATTCGGCTGATCCGAGCCGCTCCGGACGAGGCGACAGCCCAGCGTCAGATGGAGGAGCGCTTCAACCTCACCGACCGACAGAGCAAGGCGATCGTGGACATGCGCCTCGGCCGGCTCACCCGGTTGGAGAGAGACCGATTGGAGGAGGAGCACGCTGAGCTGATGTTGCGGATCGCCGCCCTGGAGGAGATTCTCTCCAGCCGGGAGAACCTGATGTCGGTGGTTCGCACCGAGTTGCTCGCGCTGCGGAAGAAGTACGGTGATGCCCGTCGCACGGAGATCAGCTACGGCGACATCGAGCTCAACGAGGAGGATCTCATCCCGCGCGAGCAGGTGGTCGTGACCCTGACTCATCGCGGCTATATCAAGCGCACCCCGACGACCGACTACCGATCGCAGCGTCGAGGGGGCAAGGGGGTCATGGGGGCCAAGCGGGTCGGGGAAGAGGACTACGTCGAGTTCCTGCGAGTCGCCTCCACCCATTCAGACATGCTCTTCTTCACCAACAAGGGTCGGGTCTTCAGGCTGCGCACCCATGAGATCCCCGATGTCAGTCGCCAGGCCAAGGGCACTGCCGCGATCAATCTTCTGGAGATGGACCAGGGAGAACGTGTCACCTCGATGCTGTCGGTGGACGGATACTCCGACGAGGCCTACATGGTGATGGCGACCCTTCGTGGGCACATCAAGAAGACCCCCGCTGCCGCGTACGCCTCGGTCCGCCGGAACGGGCTGATCGCCATGAATCTCAGCGAGGGCGACGAGCTCGATTGGGTGAAGGTCAGCACCGGCGGGGACGACATATTGTTGGTCACCCGCCAGGGAAAGGCGCTCCGGTTCAATGAGCGTCAGGTTCGGCCGATGGGGCGGGACACTCAGGGGGTGACCGCGGTCCGCCTTAGGCCTGGAGATGCGGTGGCGGGGATGGACATCGTCACCGAGAATGGATTCGTGCTGGTGGTCACAGAGCGTGGCTACGGGAAGTTGACCCCCGCTTCGGACTACCCGGTCAAGGGTCGGGCCATTCAGGGGGTCTACACCCTGGATCAGAATGCGATCTCCAAGGTCGGAGAGATCGTCGGCGCCCGCATGGTCGATGACCTCTCGGGGGAACTGATGCTCATCAGCACCAAGGGCCAGATCATCAGGATCCCGATGGAAGGGGTGCGCATCTCCAGCCGCCAGACTCGCGGGGTCATTCTGATGCGTCTCGACGACGGTGACCTAATCGGTTCGATCGCCGGCATTGCTGCTCCTGGCGACCTCGAAGAGGAGTAGCCCGCGAACGGAGCCCGGTTTTCTCCCAGGTCCGGTCGGTAGGCTTCCAGGGCCGCAATGACCCACATCCTGTTTCAGCTCACACACCTTCCCCCCCTTGGCGTGTATGCCTTCGTGCTCCTGTGGTTGGCCGGCGAGTCGGTCGGTCTGCCACTACCTGACGAGGCAATCCTGCTCACCCTGGGATTCCTCGCCCATCGCGGGACGGTTTCACTGTTCCCCCTCATACTCTGTGCCGTTGCAGGCTCGGCCATTGGCGCCGCCGTCTCCTACCAGATTGGATACGCCCTGGGACGCCCGGTTGTGGTCAGGCTCGCCTCTCGGGTGGGGGTGTCCCCCAAGCGGCTTGACGAGGCGGCGACCTGGGTACGCCGACGCGGAGGGATCGGGGTATTCCTCACGCGGGTTATCCCCTTCGCCCGCAACGTTGCCTCCTATGCCGCAGGTATCGCCGCGATACCTCCGCGGGTCTTTTATCCGGCCATGCTGTTGGGGGCGCTCGTCTGGTGTACGACGGTGACCTCTTTAGGTGACGCGCTGGGAGGGAACTATCAGTCGATCCTTCACCTGGGCAGCAAGGGGCTTCTCATCGGAGGGGGGCTGGTCGTGATAGCCCTATTCGGGTGGATCTCATGGCGTCTGGTTCGTCGTCGTCGGCTGGGTCAGTCCGGTCCCTGAGGCAGCGCCACGGCGCTGTGGGGATCACCCTGTTCCAGCTCCTCTCGGATCATGATCAGGCGGCAATGGACCCGGTTGAGGAGCTCCGCTCCATTCCTGTCCAATGTGAATTCCCCGAAGCGTTGGGGCGAACCGAGTCCGACCACCACCAGGTCCGCGCCCCACCTTTTGGCCTCGTCGACCACTGCGGGGCCGGCTGCCCGAGCCTGCAATACGGTGGTCTCAACCTTGGTCCCGAGCTGCCCGGCCAACTCCTCCATCTGAGCCAGCATCTCCTCAGCGGCACCGAGCTCCTGGTCAAGGGTGACCGTGAGTGGCAGGTGGCGCGGTACCTCCAGAACGGTGATGATCAGAATCGCGGCCTTGGCTGGTCGAGCAAGCCTGCAGGCGGCTCGAAGCGCGTCACCATCCACGAGGTCTCCCCGGACCGGTACGGCAATTCGTCGCGGCCCGAGTACCCCCATACGATCGGGAGCGTTCAGTGGCGCCGAGCGGAAGAAGCGTGAGGCCATGGGCCACCCATTGTGGCGCTCCGAGGGCACGTTCAACAAAGCGCCGACGTTTTCGGCTGGCCCTGCCCTGGTGTCCGCGGGCGCTCGAAGCTGTGAGCAGGTGGTTCCAGCTCGCCAGCAGCCCCTATATACTCGCTGGCGTGCGGGTCCTTATCGTAGGCTGCGGGCGGGTGGGGGCCCGTCTGGCCCTTGAGCTGGCGGCAGCTGATCACGATGTGACAGTGGTGGACAGCTCTCGTCAGGCCTTCGACCGGCTGGGCCAGCACTTCCCCGGCCGGATAGTGCTCGGTAACGGCACCGATCAGCACGTTCTGGAAGAGGCGAAGGCAGCGGAGGCTGACTGGTTCATCTCGGTCACCAACGGGGACAATCGCAACATAATGTCGGCGCAAGTTGCCAAGGAGATCTTCAAGATCCCGAAGGTGATGACCCGGATCTACGACCCGATTCGAGAGCGCGTCTATCGCGAGATGGGGTTGTACACCTATTGCCCGACAGTCGTCGGGGCCGCAATCGCCAGGACCTTCTTCGAGGATGGCCCGGACGCTGCCGACAGGGCCCGGGCCGCCGTCACAATTGCGTCCGGGGGCGCCAATGGCTGACCGTCCGGCCTACGTAATTGTGGTGGGGGGCGGCAAGGTCGGCTTCTACCTGACCCACCGTCTTCTGAAGGCTGGGTACGAGGTGGCGCTGATTGAGAAGGACCGGGCCCGAGCTAGCTCCATTTCAGCCCAGTTGGGGAGCTGCGCCTGTTTGGTGGGCGATGGCGATGAGATGTCCTTTCTCGCGACCAGTGGGATCGAGAGGGCGGATGTGCTGGCGGCGGTCACGGGAGACGATGAGGACAATCTGGTGGCCTGCCAGCTGGCGAAGTGGAACTTCAAGGTCCCGCACACCATCGCCAGGGTCAACAACCCCAGCAACGTTCAACTGTTTCAGAAGCTGGGGGTCGATATAGCGGTTTCATCTACGGAACTGATCCTGAACGAGATCGACACTGCTCTGGCCAACAACAGCGATATCCAGCGCATGCCCCTGGAGGGGACTGACAGCGCGGTGGTCAGACTATCGGTTCCAAGAGGTGGCGCGGTGGGCCACCGTCCGGCGGACCTGCGGGAGATCTCTTCCGAGCAGGTGCTCCTTCTGGTGAGAGATGGGCTGGAGATCGCCATCGACTCCCCGCTCCAGGTGGGTGATCAACTCGTGATCTACACCGACAGGCCAGCGTCCGACTTCCTTCTCGATGCCCCGGTGTTGCTCAGTCCGGTCAGCCTCTGAGTCCCGAGCGACCCAACTCCGCGTAGCGGTCCCAAAGAAGTCCCACCGCCTGCATCCCCTTGAATAGCTGGTTCAACACCACCCGCTCGTTGGGCGCGTGAATCCTGTCGTCGGGCAACCCGACCCCTAAAAGGACACATGGGGCGCCCAGTTGGTCGGCCAGGGTGGCGACGGGCGGGATACTCCCTCCCTCCCTGATGAAAACCGTCTCTCTTCCCCAGACCTTAGTCAGCGCGGCCGCCGCCGCGTCGACGGCGGGATGACGCGAGGGAGTCAAAACCCACCGCCCGTCGTGAATCAGCGAAAAGTCGACCTCGGCACCGGGAGGTGCTGCCCGGCGGAGGTGCTCGCCCACCAGGCGGGTGATGTCATCCGCTAGCTGGTCCGGGACCAGCCGGGACGAGAGCTTCGCGGAAGCTCTCGCCGGAATCACCGTCTTCGCTCCGGGTCCCTGGTATCCACCCCAGATGCCACAGAGTTCGAGGGTCGGGCGGATCGTGCGCCGCTCCATGACAGAGTAGCCACCCTCTCCGCCAGCGGTGGCGCCGACGTCCCGCAGGAATCCGGATTCGTCGAAAGGGACCGCAGCCAACTCGGCTCTCTCGTCGCTAGTGAGCTCGCGCACTCGGTCGTAGAAGCCAGGGACGGTTATGTGCCCCATGCCGTCGTGGAGCCCCGCCAGCAGTTCAGCCAGTACGGCGATCGGATTGAGAACCGCGCCTCCGTATACCCCGGAGTGCAGGTCGGTGGAAGAGGTGGTTACGGTCACCTCCCAATAGGCCATACCTCTCAGACCAACGGTGAGGCCCGGTAGGTCCTCCGCCAGCATGCCGGTGTCGCTGATGACGACCACGTCGGCCGCCAAGCGGTCCCGGTGGCGCACGACAAGCTCCTCAAAATGCTCCGAACCGTCCTCCTCCTCTCCTTCCGCGATCAATTTGATATTGACCGGGAGCCGGCCGCGGGCGTCCAGAATGCCGCGGATTGCCTCCAGATGCATCAGGATGTGGCCCTTATCGTCTGCTGTTCCTCTCCCCAGAAGCTTTCCGTCTCGTTCCAGCGCCTGAAATGGGGCGGCCTCCCACTCCTCAAGAGGATCCACCGGCTGTACATCGTGATGCCCGTAGACCAGGACTGTCGGGAGCGCGGGGTCCTCGGTCCGCTCAGCAAACACTGCGGGATGCCCCTCCGTCTCCCAGATCTCCGCTCGACTGAGCCCACAGGAGATGGCGTAGTCGTGCAGAAATTCCGCCGAAGCGATTACGTCGGCGGTGCGCGCGGGATCGGTGCTGATCGACGGGATCGCCACCCAGCGCTTGAGCCCGTCAACCAGGGCCGTCTCCCGAGCAGAGATGCAGCCCTCGAGTGGAAGTTCCCGGCCGCTCACCGGCCAGGGCCGCTGCGAAAGGCGGTTCCCTGGCCGGCGCGGTATCGGGTCAGGCTGCCTTCCCGATCTTGAAGATCTTGGTCCCACAGACCGGGCAGGTGCCGGTGGTAGCGGGCTTGCCATTCTTCAATTGGGTCGGCTGGGGGTTGGCGATCTCCCTCGCCGTCTTGCACTTCATGCAGAAGCCGGTTACGGCCATATCAGTACCCCTCCGTTTGAGTTGGGACCCGAACTTAGGCGCCGGGCGATCAGCCGCATTGTATTGGCCCATCTCATCTCTCGCAAGGTCAAGAGGGATCTGGAAGTCCCAAGAGGGCGCTGGACCCTCCCCTAAATCGGCGCAGGACGGCACTCTACCGACCCTGTTCGCTCGCGGTGCTGGCCCGTCGTCGGAGCCAGCCGTGCATCCCCGCCGCATTGGATGCGAATCCGTTCAGGGTGTCGACCACCGGTTGGCGGCCAGGGTCGGACGCCGGTTCGAAGACCCGACTGAGCAGCGCTCGCTCTATGTGATCCACTGTCGCCTCTTCAGAGTATGCCGCCTCTGCTACCTCGCACCAGTGGCGCATTGCGGCCTCCGCCTCGGCCAGGACCTCCTGCGGGGGTCCTGCTGGTCCGAAATGGGTGAGCACGACCTGATCCGGCCCGAGGGCCGCAAACTTGTGCAGCGAGGCGATGGCCAGGTCTCGATCAAAGTCGTCGGGGGGCATCGCCGGCCGGAGCGGACCGCCGCCGGGCACCTTCACCCCCACCGCGTCCCCGACCATCAAGACGCCGGTCGACTCGTCGAACACCCCTACGTGGTGTTTGGCATGACCTGGCGAGTCCACAAGGGTGACTCTGCGCCCACCTCCCAACTCGATATGGCCCATATCCTCGGCGGCCTGGAGGCGACTCGGGTCAACCGCCGTCATCCCGCCGTAGAGGGAGTCCATACGGGGTCCGTAGACCTGCCGCGCCGCCGCGACCAAGCGGGTGGGGTCTGCGAGGTGGCGGAGCCCCTTGGGGTGCGCGATGATCCTTGCTTGCGGAAACTGCGCGGCCAGATCTCCGACCGCACCGCCATGGTCCAGGTGAATGTGGGTCAAAACCACGTAGGCGAGATCTGACGGGCCCACCCCAAGGCGGCCCAGCGCTTCCAGCACCCGGTCCGAGTCCCGTTGGGGGCCGGTCTCCACAAGGCAGGGCATGTCGCCCTCCACCAGGAAGACAGCGTTCAGCTCCTGCCAGCCCCCCAGCTGGGTATCGATCTGCCAGATACCAGGGGCAACGAGACTTTCCATGGTCTCACTCCTCGCGATCACGGATGCGGGCGCCGCTGAAAGCGAACCCGGTTCGAGTTTAGAGATCCGCTGTCTCCGCCTTCGCACTTCTCAGGTTTCTCACAGCGCGCTCTTAGCGAGCGTCAAGTCCTGGAGCCCTTACTGAGACGGTTCCGAATCGACAGATTGCGAGAGAGGATGATGAACTTCAGCCACTTGGCGCGGGAGCTGCGCCGGCGCCGCCGGCGGGCCAGCGTGGTCGCCATCGGTCTCGCGGTGGGGTGGGTCTGGTCGTGACGATGGCGGCGGCTTCCAGCGGAGTGAGCGTCGCCCAGAGCCAGGATCTGCATTCCCTCTACGGAGTCGGGACCGACTCGACTGTCACCAAGGCCCCGACCTTGAGGTCCGGTGGGCCGTTTCACTTCGGGTCTGGCGCCAGGCGGTCCACCACCAGGCCCAAGATCTTTATCGGTCAGCATATGGCCGCGACTTCGGGACTGGCCGCCATTTCCGCCAAGGACGTCAATCAAATCAGCTCGACGTCCGATGTCAGAGGGGTGGCCAGCGGGCTGTCACTCTCAGCCTTCACCTTCACCGGCCTGGACCAACCTGGATCGGGATTCACCCCCGGACCTGGTCCAGGCTCAGGCGCCGGGGCCACGTTGAGTGGCTCCTCGATCGGCCCCGGACATTACCTCTCAAGGTCTGACGCCAACTCCGACGAGGCGCTGGTCGGCGTCACCTACCCCGAGCAGGAGGGGCTCAAGGTGGGCTTCCATCTCGCCCTCTCCGGCACCTCACACGAGGTGATCGGGGTGGTCACTCCCTCGAATGGGGCAGCGGGCACGGATGTCTACCTACCGTTGGCCCGGGCACAGGCTGCGGCGTCAGTCTCCAACGAAGTCAACACCATCGATGTCGAGGCCGTGAGCAACTCAGCGATCGGTCCGATCGAGAGCGGGGTCCAACAGGCCTTCCCGTCGCCGACGGTGACCACTGCGGCGGACCTGGCGAGTCAGGTTTCAGGGTGACTTGGAACCGCGTCCCGCCCTGGCAGCTCCCTCGGTCAGTGGCTGGCTGCGATCGTGGTCTTGGTGGCATTCGCAGTAGCGGACACGCTCACCCTCTCCGCGGCATCAAGCCGGGTCAGGGAGTCCGGGAGCCTCAAGGTGCGGGGATGGCGCAGTCGGCGGATCGTGGGCCAGATCATCGGCGAGGGGCTGGTCATCGGGCTGGTTGGGGCCGCCCTGGGAGTGGGTCTGGCCTTCCTTGGGGCGCTCTGGGTGACCCGGCTGGCCGACCCCGTGAAGGTGACGGTGGGGGCTGCGACACCCCCGCATCTGTCCGGACCCGGGGCCGGGATTGGCGGTGGCGGGGGGCCGGCCTGCTGCGCACCCTGGGTTATGCCACTCCCACCGTGAAGCCTCATCTGCCGGCCGGGATCAGCGGTGGGTGGCGAGTGGCGCGGCCGCACCCCGCCGAAGCGCTGAGACGGGTGGAGGAGATGGCGGTGTGTGGCCTTCGACGCCGACCAGCCCTCGCCCTTCTGAAGGAGCGTCCCATGTATGAGCTGACCGAGGTGTCCAAGCTGTACCACAAGGGCCAACGGGAGGTGTATGCGCTGAAGAGCGTGACCCTCGCCGTTGAAGATGGCGAGTTCCTGACGATCCAGGGCCCCACCGGGAGTGGTAATACCACGTTGCTGCTGCTCATGAGCGCGTTGGACCGGCCGACATCGGGCACATTGAGGTTGGACGGACAGGACACCTCCCGGAAGGGCGAGAGCTGGCTGCGGGACTTGCGGGCCAAGATGCTTGGGTTCGTCTTCCAGGGGTACGACCTGATGCCGACCCCTAACACCGTTGAGAACGTACAGCCGGCGTTGGTGCCGCTTGGAGTAGGGACCAGGGAGTCAAGGCGGCGGTCGTTGGAGGCTTTGTCCCCTGTCGGGCTCGCCGAGCGATCCCCGCATTTTCCCGCTGAACTATCAGGCGGAGAGCAGCGGAGGGTGGCCATAGACCGGGCGCTGGCGAAGGAGCCACGGGTCCTGCTGGCCGACGGACCAACTGGGAACCTCGGCCAAGAGACCAGGTCTGAGATCATTGGTCTGTTGGGAGCGGTGCGTGCGACTCGGGAGTTGACCTTGGTGATTGCGACCCACGACTCGGCGGTGGCGCGACGGGCACCCCGTACTGTGCTGGTCAAGCGTGCGCAGCTCACCATCCGCAAGAGCTCCTCAAGGGCTCCCAGGGTCACTGCCGTGGAGGTCGAGGGATGACGGTTAAGGAGCTCGAGCGACCCGCCCAGCGACTTGAAGCGACAGTCCAGGAGCAGGCAGAGCCGGTGGGCCGTGGCCCGGAGCGCGCCGGATACCGGCCGGGCGCGCGCCTGCGGCGGTCAAGTCTCGCCCGGCGGGTTGCCCGGTACGCAGGCACTTCGGTGGCATCGACCGCGGTCAGCGAGGTCCTGCTGCTGTTTCTATTCGGGACCCAGCTGACGGGTGCTGCGCCGGCGGCTGTAATCGCGACCGTCGCGGGCGGAATGTTGTCATACATCCTCAGCCGGTACTGGATATGGCCCGAAGCTGACCGAGGGCATCCGGGGCGCCAGCTGGTGCTGTATTGGACGATAACTGTCGTGGGCCTTCTGGCATCAACGTGGGCGACGGCAACGGTAGCGTCGCATACGACCGGAACCGGCGCGGTTAGGACCGGTATTGTCGGGGCAGCCTACCTGGCCACCTACGTCGTCCTCTGGGCCGTCAAGTTTGGACTGTATTCGAAGTTCCTCTTTCGGAGCCGTTCGGTCCAATCGGGGGCTGCCGCCGCCTGAGAGTCTTCTACCAGCGCCGAACGCACATCCTCGGAAGCAGGAGCCCGGTTTGGCCGGGCCCGGCGCTTCGAGAGGAACTCGGATCTGAACCTGACGATGCTTAGAGGCTCTGTTCTCGGTGGGACCGGCGCACCAGATCCCGCGGCCAGATTGCGGCTAGGCGAACTTTAACTCCGGCAGGAATTTGACCAGGCCGGAGGGGAGGTCGTCGATTTCGGTCTTCACCCCCGACCGAAGGTCCACCTGGTTTCCCGCTCGGCGCCCCACCGAACCAGCAGTCGTGGTCGCGCCGCGAAGCGCCCCTTTGTCGAAGTTCCATCGGAGCGCTCAATTACCCGTATGGACCTCCATCCGCTGAATACCCGCACGGAAGTGCTATCGGCCCCCCGGGGGGAAGCACCTACCCCGCAGGTGGGCCCTAAAACTTCCACCCCGGGGCTTGCAGTCGCCGGCGCGCGGTCTTATCCAGGGGCCTTCGGGAGATGGAACTCTTACAGTTGCCACTTCGGCACCCCGGGCCACAGGGCCACCTCCCTCAAAACAGCAACCGGTTTCCCACGGGGGCACACGTGGACTGTCGGCGTCCATCCGAGCGTGGAGTGCCAGCCAACCGGGCCCTAATGCCCGCAGCTACAGCTACGTAAGGAAGCAAGCTGCTTCCGAGGCCCCACATATACTCAGCGGATGCCCGACTCGGAACCGGCGGCGGACTCTCCGGCGTTGGACCCACTGCCGCCGACGAATGCGCCGCTCCCGGAGTTCTTGAATCCTGAGTCCGCCCACTACCAACCATGGGCAGAGAAGCAAATCTCCAACGCCACCAAGGACAAGCGCCCGCTCTCTGAATACATGGCGGAGATGGAGGTTCGGCTCAGCGGCTATGGGGAGCTCCCGGCCGCGCGGTGGGACCCCCAAAGGCAGGAGCGGCTCCTATCTCGGTTCGCGGTCACCGTCCCCGGGCGGCCCAAACGCCGCCGCCGCCGCCGTTCGGCCCAGTCGACCGGCAGCGCGCGCCCTCAGTCGATCCCGGGTAGGCCCAAATCTCAGACAGCGGGAGCGGTCCCTGCTCGGCGTCCGAAGTCCGGCGCACCGCCGTCTACCAATCAGCGGCCCCCTGCAGCTGCTGGCGAGGCGGGGGCTTCCGCGAAGCGCCGCCGTCGTCGCCGTCGCTCCCGAGGAGGATCCGGGTCTGCGGCGACACCGCCGCCAGCTTGAGCGGTAGGGGACCGCGGGCGCTCGGCTTCGACTACGGGGGGACACTGGTCGCGATTGGTCACCCGGGGAATCTCCTCACCGAAGCCGGAGAGGAGGTCCTGGAGAGGCTTCAACTGGTCAGCCCACAGGCGATCGAGGGGACCGCATCGTTCGGGCAAAAAGTGGACTCCCTGGTCGACCAGCTGATTGCGGAGGCTCACGCGCGCGATCCGCTCCGAGAGGTGGACATATATGCGATATATCAACTTGCCCTAAATCAGTTGCTCGGGGCAGAGGTATCGCCAAAGGAGGCGCGGCTCGCATGCCACCTCCTGCAGAAACCTTGGGAGGGCGCCATCACGGTGACGCCGGGAGTGGGCGAGCTCCTGGGCCAGCTCAAAGCCAGGGGCCTTACCCTCGGTCTCCTTTCAAACGCCCCGTACCCGGCCGATCTGATGCACGGAATGCTGGAACGGCAGGGGCTCGCGCGTTGGTTCGACGTCGTCCTCTTCAGCAGCGAGCTGGGTGTCCGCAAGCCGGCGCCCGGGGCATTCTCGGCACTACTGCAGGCCCTGAGGGTGGACGCAGCGCAGAGCTGGTTCATTGGGGACGAGGAGGACGCCGACCTGCGCGGCGCCGCTGCCGCGGGGATGACCCCGGTGGCAGCCCCCCGAGTGGAGACGGCGGAGACATTTCGTCGATCCGCCTTGAGCTCATGGGGCGAGCTCTTGCGTCGACTGGACGGCTTTCAGTCCCCAGGCTGACCCCACTCCAGCCTGGACGATCGATCGCTGCTCCCTCGCCCAACCTAAACTGGTGACCCATGCGCGTCAGTCAATTGTTCGGCACCACCCTGCGATCGGCCGCCGAGGGCGAACTGATCTCCCATCAACTCCTCCTTCGGGCGGGCTTCGTGCAGCAGTTGGCTGCCGGAATCTTCAGCTACCTCCCCCTGGGGCAGAGGTCTTTGGAAAAGATTCGCACGATCCTGAGGGAGGAGATAGACGCGATCGGTGGCCAGGAGCTCTCCATGCCGGTGGTGCACCCAGGAGAGCTGTGGCAGCGCAGTGGCAGGTGGCAGAAGGTTGATCAGACCCTGGTCCGGTTTCAGGACCGTCGGGGCCGGGACATGGCGTTGGCCATGACCCACGAGGAGGTGGTTGCCGATCTCACCGCGGCTCAGGTCAGCTCCTATCGCGACCTGCCCCGCATCGTCTACCAGATCCAGACCAAGTTTCGGGACGAGCCTCGCTCGCGGGGGGGGTTGATCCGCACCAGGGAGTTCCTGATGAAGGATTCCTACTCCCTGGACCGCGACTACCAGGGTCTGCAGAGCGCCTACCGCCGGCACTTCCGAGCCTATTTTCGGATCGCGGCCCGCGCCGGACTCCCGGTCGCTGCGGTTCTCAGCGATGTCGGCATGATGGGCGGCGGCATGGCCCACGAGTTCATGTATCTGTCTGAGGTCGGAGAGGACACTTTGATCTTCTGCCCCAGCTGCGGGTACGCCGCGAATCAGGAGGTGGCGGAATCCCGCGCTGAGGCTGCGGAGGTCGCTCCGATGGTGGCGGTAGAGGAGGTTCCGACCCCCGGAAGTACCACGGTGGCTGAGGTCGCGGCCGTACTTGGGGTGGAGGCGGACCGGATTGCCAAGACGGTCGCCTACACCGCCGAGATGGCTCGAGGGCAGACCGGCACCCTGGTCTTGGCCGTGGTGCCAGGAAATGTGGAGGTCAATCTGGCCAAGCTGCGCAACGTCACCGGAGCGATCGAGTTGCGAGTCGCGACGGAGGCAGAGATAGCCGCTGCCGGAGGAGTTGCCGGGTACATGTCCCCAGTCGGACTGGACAAGGTGGCGGTGTTTGCGGACGATCGGCTGAGCCGCAAGCGCAACCTGGTGGCAGGAGCCAACCGAGCCGGTTGGCATCTGCGCAACTTCAATCTCGACCGGGACTGCCCGACGGCCACGGTGGTCCCCCTGGCTTCTGTGGTGAGCGGCGAAGCCTGCGTCAACTGTGGTCATTCCCTTGAACTGCGCCGTGGAATTGAGTTCGGAAACATTTTTCAGCTGGGCACCGAGTACAGCCAGTCGATGGGAGCCACCTTCACCGACGAGTCCGGGCATTCACAACAGGTGGTGATGGGGTCATACGGAATCGGCCTGGGTCGCATGTTGGCCTGCGCCGCGGAGGAGCATCACGATGAGCGGGGTCTGGCGCTTCCCATCTCGCTGGCCCCGTATCAGGTGGCCCTTGTCTCAGTGGGAGCGGACCGCGAGGTCGTCGACCTGGCGGAGAGAACCTATACCGAACTCCGCGGCCTGGGGCTGGAGGTGTTGTGGGACGACCGCGATGTCAGCCCCGGGGTGAAGTTCGCCGATGCAGACCTCCGAGGCATGCCCCTGCGAGTCACGATCTCTCCTCGATCCATCAAGGCAGGCGGGGCCGAACTAAAGCGCCGGCGTGGGGATCCGTTCACCGTCCAGGCCGACCAAGCCGCGGCCTCGGCCGCCTCCCAGGTGAGGCTGATGGAGGAGGAGATGTCCTCCTGGGTGGACCAACAGATGCTTCCGGTTGAGGACCTCATCAAGAACACCCTCGGAGAGTGTCCCTGATCCGTAAGGAGCCTACCTGCGCATGGACCGACCGCGCTCCATTCTCCACGTCGATCTCGACGCCTTCTTTGTTTCCTGCGAACTGCTGAGGCGCCCGGAGCTCCGGGGGCTACCGGTGGCGGTCGCTGGAGATCGAGAGTCTCATCCGGGAAGCTTGAGGGCGCCGGGGCGAGCGGTGATTAGCGCGGCCTCCTACGAAGCTCGCCCCGCAGGAGTGCGCTCCGCGATTCCCTTGGCCAAGGCGCTCCAGCTGTGCCCGAAGCTGGTGGTCCTTCCGGTGGACATTGCGCACTACGCCGCCATCTCCAGGGAGGTGTTCTCAGTCTTCCACGAGTTCACCCCTTTGGTCGAGCCCGGGTCGCTCGACGAGGCGTATCTCGACGTGACCGGATCCCAACTTCTGCATGGGGGGGGTGAGGCCGTCGCGAGGTCCATACAGGCCCACCTGAGCTCTTCCCTAGGGCTTCCGGCCTCCGTGGGGGTTGCGGGGACAAAGACTGTCGCCAAGATTGCCTCGGACCTTCGCAAGCCGCTGGGCCTTGTGGTCGTGCCTCCCGGAACTGAGGCCGAGTTCCTGGCTCCGCTGCCGATTGAACGAATGCCCGGTGTCGGACCCAAGACCACCGCCAAGTTGAGGCTTGTGGGCATAGCCACGCTCGGCCAGCTAGCCGCCGCTTCACCTCAGCTGCTGGGTGAGGTGCTCGGCCCCTCGGTCCGCAGTCTGCAGGACCGCGCACGTGGGGAGGATCCATCTCCGGTGGTACCTCCTGGGGTGCCCAAGTCGATAAGCCGAGAGGAGACCTACGGGGAGGATTTGGCTGAAATCGGGGCGATCGAGGAGCGGCTTCGAATGTTGGCGGCCGCTGTTGGCCAGCGGCTGCGGGCAGCGGGCTTGGTGGCGGCCACGATAGCGGTCAAGCTGCGCTTCTCCAACTTCGAGACGCTGAGTCGCCGGTCAGGGGTCCCGAGTCCTGTTTGTGCGGATTTGGACCTGTTCAAGGCCGCCCTTCCTCTGCTGCGGAGAGAATGGCGTCCCGACAGCCCGATCCGTCTGCTCGGTCTGGCCGCCGAGGGGCTCACCAAACAGGAGGCGCAGATGGGGCTCTTCGATGCCGACGACCGCCGCGAGGAGAGAGTGGACCGAGCCCTCGACACGCTGCGCCGACGCTACGGCCCCCAGGCCATCAAGCGCGGGACTGACACTCTGGGGGCACCCCGGGATTGGAACCGGGGACACCTCGACGACCTGCGGGGGGAATGAGGTGCCGGCGGACCGATGGCTGGGAAGTATGATCGGCAGACTTTGACTCAGCGAACCGATGTGATTGGGTGGGAGGTCGAGCGGGACGGATGCCTTGCCCTGGTGCGCGAGGACGGGCGAGTCGAGGCCGACGACGAGGCATTTGCGGAGTACCTCAGAGGGCGCCTGACCGAGCCAGTTGCGGTCTTCAGGAGCGGGACGCTGCGGCGCATTGAGAGCTGTGCCGAAGACCGGCTGGAGCTTCGCCCGGGAGATGGGCGCTACGTGGTGGCTAGCGTGCGTTCGATGGCCGCCGAGGAAGGTGGGCTGCACATCCTCGGGATCGTCTGGGATCGATGAGGGTCGACTTCAGATTCTGCCCGGCATGTGGCACGGGCCTGGCAGCCCGCGAGGTGGAGTCGCGCCTGCTCCCGGCCTGTCCGGATTGCGACTTTGTCGCCTGGCCGGACCCGAAGGTCGCGGTCGCAGTTGTGGTCGAAGATGACGCCGGTCGAGTGCTCACGATCCGACGTGGCGCAGCTCCTGGCCAGGGCCGGTGGGCTCTTCCCGGTGGTTATCTGGACGCGGATGAGACCCCGGCGCAGGGCGCACGCCGAGAATGTCTCGAGGAGACCCACTGTGAGGTGGAGATCATCGGCCTTGCCTGTATCCACCATGTCCTGACCGAGGGGGGGGGTCTTCTGGTCATTGCCTACGGCGGCCATGCGGTGGGGGGGTCCATCCGGCCCACAGAAGAGGCCCCCGAGCTGGGGTGGTTCCGGGCCGACGCGATGCCGGAGTTGGGGTTCTCGTCGCACCGAAGGGCGTTGGCGGCGTGGCGCTCCGGCGTGCCTGAGGTCCTTTAGAGGTGGTGCGGATGGCGCGACGGAGCTGTGCCGTGAATTGCCTAGGCTGCCTGTTACCGCCGCTTCTGTTGCTGGCGGTGATCGCCTTTGGAGTTCACCAGATGACCACTCCCCCGTCCTACCCCGTGGTCACCCCTGCTCCGATCTCCTCGGTGCAGCTGGCAGCAGCCAGTGGGCTTGAAGCGGCCCTCTCAGCCCAGACACCGGTCGCGCTAATCCGACTCAGTGACGCCGAGGCGACCGCCCTCCTTCAGCAGACTCTGGCCGGGTACGCGGGCCTCTCGCAACTGCAGGTCAACGCCTATCCGGGTCGGGTGATCGTCAGTGGCTCAACTTCGATACTCTCTCACCGAATCGTGATCAGCGGTCCGGTCAGCTTCTCCGCGGGAAGCGGGGGGAGCGTTAACCTAACTTTCGACGGCCTTTGGGTAGGACGGCTCGGGCTCCCTCAGCTCCTGCCGCAACTCCTCGCTCATGGTCTGCACCCGTCTCTTGATCCAGCGCTGGTCGCGCCCGGACACGACCTGCGATTCGCCTGTTACCTGGCCGCTGAAAACTCCATCACCCTGGGGGTGCTGTACACCAGTCAGGCGGACCCCACGGCCGCCACCGCCTGCACGGGGGCGACATCATGACCGATGGATCGGACACCTCACCGGTCGACCTTTCCCATCTAGACCAGACCGGCCGAGTCAGAATGGTGGATGTTGGAGACCGGCTGGTCTCTGACCGGCAGGCTACCGCCTCAGGATCGGTAACGCTCAGCGCCGCGGCTGCCGCAGCCGTAGCTGCCAACACTGTCACCAAGGGTGACGTTCTGGAGATCTGCCGGGTGGCCGGCATCATGGCCGCCAAAAGGACTCCGGAGCTCGTACCGCTCTGTCACCCGATCTCCATAAGCCACGTGGCGGTGGAGGCGCGACTGTCATCGGACTCGAGTCGGGTCCTGCTTGCGGCGACGGTGCGCTGCCGCGACGCCACCGGCGTGGAGATGGAGGCACTCACCGCGGTCGCGGTTGCCGCACTCACGGTGATCGACATGATCAAGAGCATCGATCCCTGGGCCGAGATCGGCCATCTGCACCTGGAAGCCAAGAGTGGAGGCCGCTCCGGAACCGTCACGCGGCCGGCCGGGAGTCCCCCCGGCGCTTCCTGAAATGGCTGGATCCCAAGCGCAGGAGCGGGAGCTGAGGGAGCTGCTGTTCCTCCAGCAGCTCTCGGTTGCAGCCGCCTCGACCATGAAGCGGGACGAGCTCCTCTCCCTGGTCATCCGGGAGACCACCGAGGCGATGGATGCCGACGTCTGCTCGCTGTATCTCTACGATCGCGACCGTGGCGGGTTGGTGCTGATTGCAACCAACGGTCTCAATCAGAGCGCTGTGGGCCAGGTGGTCATGCGGCTGGGCCAGGGAATCACCGGCGCCGTTGCCACCAGTCGCAAGCCGCTGTCGGTGGCGGAGGTGTCGGCGGATCCGCGCTTCAAGTGGATCGAGGGAGTGGACGAGGCCCGCTTCCGGTCCATGCTCTCGGTACCCATCGAGGCGGGTCCCCGAATGGTGGGAGTGTTGAACGTACAGAGCGTCGAGCGAAGGGACTTCCGCGAGGACGAGGTGGCGTTTCTCTCGGCCATCGCCGGAGCGATCGCCGGCGTTCTAGAGCGTAGCGAGTTGCAGCGCCAGCTGGAGGAGCAGCTTGCGGAGATTCAACTTTCACAGACGGTGCACGAGCGCTTCACCGGCCTCGTTTTGAGTGGGGCCGGCCTGCGAAACATTCTGGATGCGATCTCATCTCTCGCCGCCGGCACGGTCGGACTCTACGACCCGATGGGCTTTCGGTTGGAGCATGGGGCCGGTGCTGGCCTGAACTTTCGAAAGATCCCGATTCCCGCTGCTTTGCTGGAGGCGCCTGAGCCTGTCGAACAGGAGGTGGGCCGGAGCCACACCGTGCTGACACTTACCCCAGTGAGGGCTGGCTCGGAGCTGATCGCGGTCCTTGCGTTGGAGGCAGGTTCGGCGGCAGCACCGGCAGGTCGTCGCAGGGCACTTGAGCACGGGGCCACGGTTGTGGCGCTGGAGCTGCTCAAGGAGAGAGCCGCGGCGGAGGTGGAACGGCGCCTCAGAGGTGATCTGCTTGAGCGCCTGCTTTCGGCGCCCCAGGAGGCGGGGGAGATGCGCCGGCTGGCCACCGGAGCGGAGCGGCTGGGATATCGCATCCCAGAAAGTGCCTGGGTGCTGATCGTTGAGCCTGACGACGAGCGGTCGGCGCTGGCCCTGCAGACCCATCCGCTCCAAGAGAGGCTGACTCGGGATCTGGAGCAGCTGTGCCGAACTCGCGCCACTGGCGCCATGATCGTGGGAAGAGCGAATTCCTTCGTCATCCTGGTACCAGCGGAGCGGTCTGGCGATGGCAGTGGCGCCGGAGCGTTGTCCCTAGCGGACACCGAAGCCCTGGCGCGGAGCGTTCAGGCTGGCGCCCACGGTCTGGAGCGGAGCCTCAGTCTCTCAGTGGGAATTGGAGGGTTGGCCGCGTCACCGCTCGAGCTCTCCAGGGCACATGACGAGGCCCGGCAGGCGCTGAGGCTGGTAAGGCGCAGCGGGGGCCGCTCGGTGGTCACCTCCTACCGGTCTTTGGGAGCCCTGCGGCTGCTCTTGGAGGTGCGAGATCCGGCGGTGCTCCTGAGGTTCGTCGACGAGACCCTGGGTCCCCTGATCACCTATCAGGAGCGCCATCGAACTCCCTTGGTGGCGACCCTAGAGTCGCTGTCTGCTAACGGATGGAACCAGCGGGCAGCGGCCCGTGCCCTCGGTATCCACATCAACACCCTGACCTATCGAATTCAACGGGCGGAGGCGCTGATGGACCTATCTCTCGACGACCCAGAGGTCCGAGTCGTCCTGGGCGTGGCGATTCGGGCCAGAGGGCTGCTCCTCAGCTGACAGTGCCAGACCCGTCGAAGTCCCTCTTGTCAATGGTCCTGAATCGGTGGCCGCCAGACCTTAGCGGCCCTCAGCTCCTGAGCCCCGCTTGGCGTTCGCCGACTCCAAGTGGCGCGGCCCGGGCGTGGCCAGCAACTGGCCGTTTGACCAGTGGGCACGCCTGCTCCTCATACAGCTACGCACCGTCTCCACGTTCGACCGCCTGCTCCTGAACCGCGCCGCCCGTGAGAGTAGTAGTCGTAGTGTTGATGGGGGTCCATCCCTGATGCGCCGGCCAAACAAACGGCCCAGCCCTCCCGTTGAACGGCTCTTCTGGGGCTGGCACTGTCTCTTGCCTGACTGCTCAAGTGCCTTGCCGCTCGGCGCCACCGTCTCCTGAGATGCCAACCCTTCCCTTCGTCGAGTGGACGAAATTTCGTTCGGTGCGGTCCACGATCTGGGCGCTCATCATCCTGGTCGTTTTGGACCTCGGATTCACCTTGCTGTTCACCTGGCTCACTTCTTGGGGGTCACCACAGGAGGCCAATTAGGTGAGGAGGAGGTTCAAGACCGAGGTAGTGGGGCAGTTTGAGATGAGCTACGCTTGCGCTGAGCGGGCCGGTCTGGTACATGTACCATCTGGTACAGAAAGGGGCACGTCTGGTGAGTCAGCTGTCGGTGGAAGCCGAAGGGACGACCCGAGCCGGACCCGAGGTCGTGTGGTCCCTCGTGGCCAACGCGAACACCTTTCCCCAGTGGGGCCCCTGGAACGACGGGGGCTACCGCCCACCTTCCGCCGGCCCGTCGCAGGAGGGCTCGATCCAGTGGTTCCGCTACGGTCGCCGCACGACGAGCGTCGAGCAGATCCTGGAGATCGACGAACCCCGACGCGTCGCCTACACGGTGGTGCGCGGTCTCCCGGTGAAGCACTACCGGGCGGAAGTGACCTTGACGCCGACGTCTTCCGGTGGCACCTCGATCCGCTGGGCAGCATCCTGGGACAAGACGCTTATGGGCAGCCTGGTGCGACGCAAGCTGCTGCAGGTCTACCCTGACATTGTCGCCGCCCTGGTCGCCGCCGCCGATCAGCAGGTCGCTTCGAGCCCGCGGCATTGACTCCAGACCTCCTGACATAGTGACCGCTCCACCTCGGCGACCAGGAAGGGTCCACCACCTGCGTGCCTGGTGGTGAGATAGTGATTGCAGAGGAATAGCGAGATGGCCGAGGGAGCGAAGGGACTGGCGAGCGCGTAGCTTCCGCTGGCGCTCCATCCACTCGGCGCAGCGACTACGAGCAAGGCGGCAGCGGCGCTTTCGCCCCGCAGGCGAAGGGACCCAAGCGGCCGTCGAAGCTGACAGCGGACAAGCGGGGCGAGATCATCGCGCTGCGGGCGATGGGCCCGTAGCTGACGAAGGTCGCCGCGGCATCAGGCGGCGCCTCCCGGAGCTCGCCCCGGCGCGCCCTGCGGGGAGCCCGGACATGCTGTGCGTATGGCCCGGTCGGATGACGACAACGGCCAGCTCCTTTGCTCGGCAGTGCGGCCGATGATGCTCGCCGACCTCGATCGACTGATGGTCGTCCTGGCTGAAGGGGCGCGGGTCGGCGCGGTGAACATCGCCCCGCAGGAGCGGTTCGCGTTCTCTGTCGATGTTGTCAGACTTCGGCGGCAGCGGGAGATTGCCGACTCCAGCGTCGACTGCGTGCCAGTCACCGTCGTGCAACGCGCCACGGTGGCTCCAGGACGCCGCGATGAAACGCCAAGGCATGGTCGCGCCCCGGGGAGATCCTTTCGGCGGAGCACCGGTGCGCAGGGCAGGCGAAATGCACCAGCGCTCGGAGGTCGGCTTTTCGTGCGGCGTCTTCGGCTACTATGAGCGCGCGGAGCGCGCGCGATGTCGCCGCAGCATCGGGACGGTGAAGCACCCCCAGGCCTCAACCGGGGTAGGGCTCCGCCGACGAAGAGCTCGAGAAGGCTGCGACATGAGAGATCAGCGAGGTCGAGATGTTCCACGAGATCCCGGACGAGTTGCTGAGGCGGATGCGCGAGCTTGAAGAACGCGACGCAGCAGACCGCTGCGATGGCACGCCCCGGCTCGAGCGGCTACGCCAGATCCCGCCCGAGACCGGGCGCTTCGTCGCTCTTCTCGCCGCCTCGGCGCCACCGGGCAGGTGCGTCGAGATCGGCACGAGCGCCGGCTACTCGGCATTGTGGCTGGCACTTGCCTGTCGCGCCGGAGGGCGGAGGCTCACGACGTTCGAGGTCCTGTCCGCGAAGGCGGCTCTCGCCCGGGAGACGTTCTCCCAGGCGAACGTGGCCGACGTCGTGGAGCTGGTGGAGTCAGACTTCCTCGCCAGCAGTGACGCGCTTTCCGACATCGGTTTCTGCTTCCTCGACGGGGAGAAGGAGACCTACGGGGCGTGCTACGAGTCGGTGATCCCAAAGCTCGTGCCCGGCGGCCTCCTCGTGGCCGACAATGCGATCAACCACCAAGAGACGCTCCGCCCGA
>DAHVDN010000059.1 GCA_027313505.1 Candidatus Dormiibacterota bacterium | reverse complement strand
AGTTGGAGTTGGTCGCCAGCGGCCGGGGAGCCGACCGGCGCCAGCCGGTTCACCCGCCGCCACCCGAAGGCTCCTCCGCCCACCGCGGCTCCCCTCCCCCCTCCAAAGGGTCCGCGGAGAGGCCCCGGCTCAGGTCGAGGGCGGTGACCGAGGCGTAGTGGTCGAGGGTGGTGGAGGGCCGGGAATGCCCCAGGATCCGGGAGACCACGACAAGGGGGATCCCCGCCCGCAGCCAGCGGGCGCAGGCGGCGTGGCGGAGGTCGTGGGGGCTGAGCGGCTGGAGGCCGGCCCGCTGGCAGCAGAGGGCCAGGATCTCCCGGGCCCGGCGGTCCGAGAGCCGTCCCTGGCGGGAGCGGAAGAGGGGGGAGGATGAGTCCTCCTCCCCCCGGCGGGAGATCTCGGCCTCCAGCCGGCTGCGCACCAGAGGGCTTACGGGGACCGCCCGGGTCCCGGTCTTGCCGCAGAGGTGGAGCAGCCCCTCCTGGTAGGAGGAGAGATCGCAGCGCAAGAGCTCGGAGATCCGGGCCCCGGTCCCCAAAAGGAGAAGCACCAGGAGCTGCGCCCTTTCGTCCGGGGCGGCGGCGACAAGCCGCAGGGACTGCTCCAGGGAGATGGCCGGGCTGGGATGATGCGCCGGCACCGGCTGCACCCGGAGCACCTCGGAGAGCCCCTCCCGGGTGAGCCGGGAGCGCTCCAGAAAGCGCAGGAACTGGCGCAGAAAGAGAAGCCGGTGGTGGCGGGTACTGGGGGCCAGGGGGCTAAGGCTGGCCTCGTAGGCGAGGAGGAGGGGGAAGTCCAGGTCCTGGCCCCGGCTGACCCCCCTCTCCTCGGCGAAGCGGCTGAAGGAGAGCAGCACCCCCCGGTACTCCCGGCTGCTGCTGAGCCGCCCGGTGCTGGCCGCGAAGAGCTCCACCAGCTCCTGCACTGTGAGCTCTTGGGCCGAGGTCGCCACCTCGCCTTTGTCCGCCGGGGGCCCTGACGTGGGCCGCTTCGGGGCCCCTCAGGGGCCCCAAAGGGGCGTCACCCCGGCGACCTTGAGGGATGGCCCGGGCCGTCCGGCTCCCCGGGGTGCAGGAGGCGTCAGCCAGGGCGGGGAGCGGCGGGCGCCCCGGTCCAGCCGCGGGTTGAAGTGGATTGAGGAGGAAGCGGGGACCGGCGACTCGACTTTGTCGACCCGCGGACTGCAACGGAACGGGGAGCAGGAGGGGACCGGCGACTCGACTGGGTCGAGAGGAGACGCCCCAGATCCGGCGGCTCCACCGGAGCCGCGGGACCCCAGGAGACCGCGGTGGGAGCCCGATCCCTGCGACTCGACGCAGTCGAGCCGCGGGCTGCAACGGCATGTGGAGGAAGTGGGGACCGGCGACTCGACGCAGTCGAGCCGCGGGTCCCCGCAGGTTGCGGCGGGTGGGGGGGCGCGGCCCGCCACGTCGTGCGGAGGTGGAACGGATAAAGATACGGTGACGACCAGCCAACTCCTGGGCGCGGGAGCTATGCTTCCGCCCCGTGTACGATCCCCAGGTCAAGGTGATTATCCCCACCTTCGCCGACGACTCCGAACCTCCCTCGGATGCGGAAGTGCCCTCGGCGGAGGAAGGGCGAGCTGCCTTCCTCCGCCAGGCTGTTGAAGCGGCCCAGACGGAGCCGGTGGTCACCTCAGTCCGAAACCTGATCGGCTTGTGGGGCTGGTTGCGAAGGGGGTCCTTTGTTACGAGCCAGGTGACCAAGGACCTCCAGGAACTGGGGTTGACCACATCACCCCCGTTCACCGAGGTTGGAATAGATGATCGGGTCCGCCTGGTTCCGTGGGTGAAGAGCGCGGCTAGCTCCTCCCCAGACGAGCCGCGGCGTACCGCAGGGGTGCGGATTGGGTCACTTCCGTCCGCCACGCGGGGCCTGGTCTGGGTGCACCCTGAGGACTCGCTGCAGAAGGCGCAGACCTTGATGCTGGTGAACGACTTCTCGCAGCTCGCGGTCATGCGAACACCGACCGACATCCCGGGCGCCATCACTTGGGAAAGTGTTGCCAAGGCCTTGCTCAGGAGCAAGACCGTGACGGACGTGAGAAGCGCCCGGGTTGAGTCCACCGTGGTTTGGCGCAACTCCGACCTGCTGCAGGCTATCCCCAGCATCGTGGCGGCGGGCTTCGTCTTTGTGGCCGACCGGGGCAAAGAGGTCACCGGCATCGTCACCACAGCCGACCTCAGCCAACAGTTCGCGGACCTGGCGGGGCCCTTCATGCTCCTCAACGAGATTGAGGTCCGGCTCCGGATAGCCATCGGGGGTGCCTTTACGGTCAAGGAGCTGGCCTCAGTCAAGGATCCAAGCGACACCAAGGCAGTATCGACCGTTGACGACCTCTCCCTTGGCGAGCTGACCCGGCTTCTCGACCCCGCCAAGCACTGGGAACGTCTGGAGTGGCGCTTGGACCGCAAGGAGTTCCTCGCAGCCCTCCAGCGGGTCCGCCGCATCCGGAACGAGGTCATGCACTTCAGCCCGGATCCTCTCCGCACTGACGATCTTCAGGCTCTCCGAGCCTTCCTCGACTGTCTCAGGACGATCCAGACCTGACCGAGGTCTGCCCCCCAACCCGTCCCTGCCATGCCAATGAGCCGAGAGTCCCGACCCGCGCCGAAGCTTGAGGGGGACGCCTTGGCCGCCGTCAAGCACCGGGGCACTCATCTCCAGATCATCGCCTCGGCTGGCTCTGGGAAGACCGAAGTGGTGGCGCAACGGGTAGCGGACCTCATGGCCGACCAGGTGCCGCCCCAGACGATTGTCGCCTTTACCTTCACCGAGCGCGCTGCGGCCGAGCTCAGGCAGCGGATCCAAGTGCGCGTGGAAGAACGCCTCGGCAGCTCGGCCCTCAACCACCTTGCCGGTCTCTTCGTGGGGACGATCCACGCCTACTGCTTTCAACTGCTGAATCAACGGGTGCCGCGCTACAGCACCTACAACGTCCTCGACGACCATCGGCTCACCGCCTTCCTCTCCCGTGAGGCTCAACGTCTCGACATTCGGTCCCTGGACCCCAAGCAGCGCCTATTTGCTGCGATCCAGACATTCTTGCGCAGCGTCGACGTGGTGGAGAACGAGCTGCTCGATCTGCAGACCATGCCTGCCCCGTTCCGGACGGTTCTCGAGTCGTACTACGCAACGCTGGACCGCTACCACCTGCTCACGTACGGTCAGCAGCTGGTGCGCGCGGTCGCTGAACTGTCCCACTCCGAGCTGAGGTCGGAGGTTCAGGCGGAACTTCGCCACCTGATAGTCGATGAGTACCAGGACATCAATCCGGTCCAGGAGCGCCTCATCCGGCTCCTGACCGGACCTAGCACCGAGCTTTGCGTGGTCGGCGATGACGACCAGGCGATCTACTCGTGGCGGGGATCCGATGTCTCCAACATCGTCGAGTTTGCAAAGCGCTACCCACAGGTGACTACCTATACCCTGGCCGTGAACCGGCGCAGCCGGCCGCAGATTGTCAAGGTCGCCAACCGCTTCGCGAGTACCATTCCAGGCAGACTGCCCAAGACCATGCAGCCCTGCCGACCGTCCTCTACTCCAGTGCCCGAGGTGGTCGTCTGGCACGCGTCCACGGAGTTGCAAGAGGCTGGGTGGATCGCGAAATTCATTCTGGACCTGCGAGAGTCCAGCGGAACGTACGCCGGAGTAGCCGTCCTGGCGCGGGGCCGATCAGCCTATGCACGGCTGATGGAGCAATTTGCGACCTTCGGGATCCCAGTTCAACCCGGCGGCCGGACGGCACTCTTCACCCAGCCGGAAGCAGTCCTCCTCGGCAAGACGATTTGCTGGCTCACGGACATCGAATGGAGAACTGGCTACGAGACAGGACGCCTAGTCGCTACCGAGGCATTGCTCAAGGGGTTCCAGCAGGTCTTCGGTCTGGACCGCCGAGCTCGGCGTCGGCTGCACCGTCTCCTGGATGAATGGCGGGCGGCCGTCCCCAAGCTGGACCGAGTAGCTAACCTCTTGGAAGAGCTCTACGCGCTGCTGGGCGAGCTGGGTGTCGCCGAATGGGACCTCCCGGACCCCCTTCAGGTGAACTGCCTCGGGACTCTCGCGCGCTTCTCAAGCCTGCTGGCCGACTACGAATCGGTGCGGCGCCGGGCAAGACTTGACTCAGACGCCCCCGGGGAGCAGGTCGGGGGACAAGACCGTGGCAGCTGGTACTACCGGAATCTGGCCCTGCACATCATCAACTACGCATCGGGAGCGTACGAGGGGTTTGACGGCGAGCCCGGTTTTGCTCTCGACGCAGTTGACCTGACGACCATCCATCGTGCTAAGGGGCTGGAGTGGCCCGCAGTACTGGTTCCGTCACTGACTGCTAGCCGGTTCCCCCCAGGAAAGACGGGCAAGGTCGAAGAGTGGCTAGTGCCCCGAGACCAATTCAACCCGGCACGCTATGAGGGCAGCGACGCCGACGAGCGACGCCTCTTCTACGTGGCGATGACCAGGGCTCGTGATTGGGTGTCTTTCTCCCGCCATGAAAAGGTGAACATCAAGGGCGCCAAACCAAGCCCGTATTGGTCCGAGCACTCCGACTTGGCCGTTGCCCCGGAAGAGGTCAGTGTGCCGCCGCTGGAACTGGCTGAAGGCGAGACGGAGGAAGCCGTGGCGGTGACGTTCAGCGATCTCGCCCAGCTACTCGACTGCGGGATGGCATACCGGCTGAGGACCCTGATCGGGTTCCAACCACGACTCGCCCCCGAGCTGGGTTATGGGAGGGCCGTGCATCATGTCCTTCAGACCGTGGCCGAAATTACTCGGGCCACCGGGACCGTGCCCGGCGAAGGAGAGTTGGACGACATCCTGGACGCCAACTTCTTCCTTCCCACTGCCAACAAAGCGGCTCATCGCCAGTTGAAGCAGGCCGCGGGCCGCCTGGTCAAGACTTACGCAAGCCAACACGCGGACGACCTACACCGAGTGTGGGAGACCGAGAGGCCATTTGAGCTTCACCTGGACGGGATCGTCGTTAGTGGACGAGCTGACGTGATCCTCGACCACGAGGACGGGATTCCAACTCAACTTGCCATCCTGGACTACAAAACCTCAACCAAGGGTAGCCTGGTTCACAATGAGCTCCAACTCCAAGTCTACGCTGATGCTGGACTTCGGGAGGGGCTTAACGTGCGACGTGCCTATGTCCACGACCTCCGCGACGCCCGGCGTGACACAGTCGACGTGCGCCAGGGAGCGCTCGCGGCGGCCGAGGCCGTGGTCGCGAAGGCAGCTGAGAGACTCCGGGCCCGTGACTACCAGCCGAATCCCGGAGTCAGGTGCAGGGCTTGTGAGGTGCGCACGATCTGTAAGGCCGCCAAGCCCTGAAGTTAGCTCACACCGAAAACACCTTCATGACCTCATCGCCGTAGTCGTTGATAACCTTGACCGCGATCTTGCCGGTCTCAGGCCGACGAAATGGCCGCGATTGGGTCCGGTACTGGCTAGCCCAGGCGTCCTCATCGACTTCGGCCTTGAGCGCGCGCTTCAGCCTAGCGTAGGGGTCCTGGCCACTCGTAAAGTAGCAGTGGCGCACGAAAAAGGACTCCCCATTGTAGTTGGTGTCGATCATCCACAGGGCGATGCGGTCTGTGCTGTCACTGCGGACCTCGCCCGTGGTTGGGTCATAGACATCGACGCCCCGTACCCTGACCACGAGGTGTGCGCCTTCCACTTCCGAGAGTTCGATATCGGGCTCCCCGAAGACCGTGAATAGGTTGCCGGCCCCGGTCTTCTTCAGCTCCTCGCCCATCACCAGGTCCGCGTTCATACGCACGAGCAGGACCGGTACCCGGCCGAGCCGTCGCTCTGCGGCTACGCTGGCGAACCCCTCATCGGTGACGCTCAGTTCCTTAGTGACCCCAAGGGCGGCAGGATCAAAGGCCATGCCGAGGACGCAGAGTAGATCAATGTCGGTAGCCCTGATAGCCTCCAGAGCGGCATCCTTGATGAACTTCGGACCCACCGTACCGTACTGGGGACCGATGGACAGCCCGACTCGAGCCGGGGCGCCCTCGGCTCCGGCGCCCCGGACACCCACGGCCTGGATGTATACACCGGCGTAGGCTTCGACGGCCTCGAAGACCAACCGCTCTTGGCGCTTACCGTTTTGGATACCGGCCTTGCCCAAATTAGCTAGCACCGTATCCTCAAAGGTGGGAGCCGTTGGATCGACGGCCGCCTTGCGCACCGACGCCGGGTCACCGGCACCATCAAGTGCCAAAGAGCGGTGAGGGGACAGGCTCTCGACGGTGAAAGGTCCCGCGACACGAATGCGCTCGGGGTCCTCGTAGGGCTTGTCGTAGAGCACTTCGTACTCAGCATGGCGATGGATTGCTGCGTCGATTTCCTCTCGGCTCAGACCTTCGTGAAGTTCCGGGTTGTTGGCGATCGACTTCAAAGTAATGTGCCGGGCCCCTTGATAGACAAAGCCATGGCGGATGTCATCTGTGGGCTGAACTTGCGGGAGACGCTGGCCGGTAATCTCCTCCTCCTTGCGTCGTCCCGCGCCCGAGTCAGCAAGCAGATAATACGGAAACCGCGCACCCATAAGACGCTGTCGGGCCAGCGCGAGGGCGACCCTGGAGGTGTCGACAGTGATCCAGCGCCTGCCCCACTGCTCAGCCACATAAGCGGTCGTGCCGGAACCACAGGTCGGGTCGAGCACTAGATCCCCAGGATCAGTAGTCATCAGCATACACCGTTCGACAATCTTCGTGTTTGTCTGGACCACGTACACCTTGTCGTCAGTAAAGTTGCCCGTTCCAGTGTCGGTCCACACATTGTTGATCGCAAAGTATGCGAAGTCGTCCGCGTAGCGGACGTATTGAATGCTCCTGCTTGCTACATGAACACGGCCGGCAAGCAACAAACGTTCCATGCCGGACCGGTTCGTCTTCCACCCGCCCGACGTCGGCACCATAGTCTTGCCTTCGATCGTGACTGGAAAACGAGTGCTCGGACCTCCGCTCTGCGATTGGATGTTGTCTGGCTTGTACAGCCTTGCCTCCGCCGGCAGTGGAACGTCGCCACGCGCCTCGGAAGCGGTGATCCCTCTGGACATACCGTTGGGCAACATCAGCCAACGATAGCCAGAAGTGGCCTTACGAGCAGCAAGCGTCCACAGGGCCCTGTACTTCGCGGTTGGAGCCTCGCGCGCGTACCATAGCAAGTGATCAGCGGCACCGGGCAGGTACATGCTCGTAGCGCCGGTTGTCTTCACCATCGTGATCTCACTGATGAAGTTTGCGGAGCCGAACACCTCATCCATGAGCGACCGAACGAGGTGAACGTTCTCGTCTCCGATCTGGACAAAGACCGACCCGGACTCGGTGAGTAGGTCCCTGGCAACCTGAAGGCGGTCTCGTAGGTAGCTGAGGTAAGAGTTGATCCCGAGCTCCCAAGTGTCGCGGAAGGCCTTTATCTGCTCGACTTCGCGGGAAGCGTCCTCGAGCTTGCCATCCTTGACGTCCCGGTCGCGCGCGGAGACCTGCCAATTGGAGCCGAACTTAATCCCATAAGGCGGATCCATGTAGACCATCTGTACCTTGCCGCGCAGAGCCTCTCTTTCAGCGAGAGAAGCCATGACCTGCAGGGAGTCGCCCAGGATCATGCGGTTAGACCAATTGGCATCGTGGCGGTAGAACTCGACGAGGTCTAAATCGTCGAGTCCGTCGAAGCTCTCGAAGAGGCTGGGCTGAGCGGCCTCCGCTTGATGGCGCGGTGCCTGACGCAAGTCCGCGATGAGGGCGCGCGGATCGATCTTCTCCTGGATGTAAATCGGCAGAGCGTCCACCGTGAGGTCAGTAGCATCCTGCTCGTCCTTGCCCTTCCAGACAAGTTGAGGATCCAGGGATGGATCCCGGGGATAAAGCAGTCTGACCGGGGCTTCGATCTCGGGAGACACGAACTCGTACGCATCAGCCGTTGGGAGGTTCGCGCGCTTATCAGCGTGCGTGATGGCTTCGACCGGGGTGGGGCTGCCACCGCCGGATCTCTTGGCGCGGGGCATTTATCTCCTCTCTTCCTTCAGACGACCAGACCGGCTACCGGACCGTCGGCGCAGAGGTCGGCGATCGCCTTGTCGAGCAAGGCAGCCGCGGCGTCCATGTCCTTGACCTCGGTGTACCCCCAGCGTCCGAACCCGCCGTGGTTGTTGACCGCGGCGCACCACTGATAGCGGGCGGTGTGAGCCTTCTCGGAGGTCGGACCAGGGGCCTTGAGTCCCCCGGACACCTCCACGATCAGGGTACGCTTGAGGTCTCCCGGCTCGGTTCGCACCCGCACGAGGAAGTCGGGCCGGTACTCGTGAGTTTGGCCAGCGTGGACGTAGGGGATGGCGAAGCCGAGGTGGTCGTTCTTCACATAGGAAGTGACAAGTGGATGTCGCTCCAGCAGTCCCGCCATCCGCTCCTCCCAGCTATTGCCCTTGGGCCCATCAAGCACCACGCGATTGACATGCGACTTGGTCGCTTCGATGACGACCTTGCGGGTGGCGAAGGAGACGTCGTCGGTGGAGCCCTCGGGGTCGAAGCGGCGCAGTATCGGCTGGAGGATCTCTGGCCGCTTGCCTTCCTGGGCAACTATTGCTCCGAACACCTTCTCCGCGGCTCGGTTCGTCCCTTCCGCAAGCAAGAGCATTCCGACGGTAGCGGTGCCGTCGAAGTCCACGCAGCTGGCGAGCCACTCCCTGGAAATGTCTACTAAGCGTGGAAACAGCCAGGGACGTTCGACTCCCTCGTGTGCCGCGTAGAAGCGTCGGAGAAGGGTACGCGCGATTCGAAAGGCGACCTCTTGCGGCCGTGCGTGGCGAAAGCGCTCTAGGTCCTGCTCTGCGGCTTCCCCGACGATGCCTTCGGTCTTGGTCCAAAGGGCCACCAAGGACTGATCGACCTGAAGGTGCGACGGAGGCCCGAATTCGGCGGACAGTTGCCCGTCTGGCATCTCCACCCGATAGCCATCGAGCTTGGGAAACTCAATGCGGAGCTCTTCGCGCTCCGCCAGGGCTTCTACGATCACTGCCGGAGGTCGTGGCGGTTGGGGGGCAATCTCCCGGTCAGTAGGAATGAAGGCAAAAGGCACGCCGTAAACCTCGGCGTACTCTGGCTCGAGACGGCCATCCTCGTTAGTTGCATAGCTGCGTCTCCGGAGCCCCCGCCCCACGACCTGCTCACACAGCAGCTGGCTGCCGAAGCGGCGGATGCCCAAAATGTGGGTAACGGTGTTGGCGTCCCATCCCTCAGTCAACATCGAGACTGAGACTACGCAGCGAACTTGCTCGCCGAGCTTGCCCGGCTTGCCCACGGTGTTCATAACTTCTCGCAGCAGGTCCTCATCGGTGAGCTTTTCAACATCCGCTCCTGGGTTGCGACGGCGGTACTCAGCCTTGAACACCTCCACCTCGCGGACAGACGCCTTCTTGAACTCCGCTGACATGGCATCCCCGGACTCGAGTTGGGCAGAATCAATAAGCACCGTACGCTGCCGGAGTGCCCACCGTCCGTCCTCCACATTCGAGAGCAGGCGGAGCTCTCCGGCACGTAGGGCTGTCGCACCGTCCGGCAACTCTACCTCGCCACCAGCAATCCAGTCGTAGACCAGCTTCGAGACCACGGTATTGGGACAGATGACGATGAAGACGGGCGGCGGCTCCCCAAGCGCGGCCAGGTCCTCCTCATACCTAGCAAAGGCGGCCTCGTAGCTTCGGTAGAGGCTTTGGAGGGCTCCCTCTAGGGCCTCCGGAGGGACCCAGGAGGCTTCCGAAGCCATCTTCTTGGACTGGCGCTTGGGGAGTTTGTCACCGACGTAGTCCCACAGCCGAAGGTACGTAACCTGGTCGCCCATAGCGTCGTCGTCCACTGGCACCCGAGGGACTTTCACGATGCCTGACTCAATGGCATCCATGAGCGAGAAGTCGCTCACCACCCAAGGGAAAATGTAGCCCTCGTTGTAGCCGGAACCCTGCAAATAGAACGGAGTCGCAGAGAGATCATAGATCGTCTTGATGCCGACTCGGCGGCTGATCGTTTGCAGGCCGCGAAACCACACCCGAGCTCCCTCATTTCGTTCGCGGGCTTCCGAATCGGCTTCGTCCTGCTCGCCAAGAGGTCTGTCCTGGTAACAGTGGTGAGCCTCGTCGTTGAGTACTACCACCTCACCCTTACCACGACCGCCCAGGTCGCGGAGCATCCGAGCCGCCATCATCTCGGGTGTCTCCCGGAAGGGATCGGTTACCTTGCCCGCCAGCAGCAGCTTGCGTGTGTTGACGGCTACCCCCTGGATCTCCTTGGCGTCTCGAAGTAGGAACGCGTGGTAATTGGTGACCTCAATCTGGGCTTGCAGGAGTGCCTCCCACAGGTCGGCGGGAACGAGATCCCGCTCCCGATAGTAGTTGGTCTCCTCTTCAGGTCGCAACACGCGCAACCGGTTTCGGATTGTTATCCCGGGGGTCACGACCAGGAAGCGCTTGGCGAAGCGCGAATCGCTCGGGGTCATCACCTTATTGAGGGTCTGCCAGGCGATCAGCATCGCCATCACGACGGTCTTACCGGTACCCGTCGCCATCTTCAGGCCTACTCGTGGCAGGCCGCTGTTGTGCTCTGCATTATGGCTGGCAAGGCGGCCTCGGAAGTCGCCTTCTCCGCGGCGGCCGGCCACCTCGGCCAGGAAGATCGCGGTTTCCGCCGCCTCTCGCTGACAGAAGAACACGGGCTCCTCCCTCTCGGGGGGACGGGAGGCCCAGTAGCCCAGCAACTTGCGGGTGACGGGCGTCGCGCCAGGGTAGGTGCGAGCGCGCCAGCGATCCACCTCAAAACGAACGTCGTTGACCAGGGTGTTACGCTCGCGGCGCTCGCCAGTGGCGTCGAAGTCGAGCGCCTGCTGGACTGACTCCTTGCGACCCTTTTTAGGGAGGGGGACAGGAATGAAGGATTCACTCGGACGTCGGCCGGGCAAGATCTTTCCCGTTGGGCCGTGAAGGCCAAGTTCGAAGTGATTCCCGGGAGGGTCATAAGGGGAGCTGACGATGGGATTGGCGATGGTCGCAACAGTCATAGACTTCTGCTCAGGTGCCGCTGGGTTTTGCCGACGCCTCTTGACGAAGCGAGTGATGGGGAGCCGGGCCCCGCGGTCCAGACGCTGGACTTGAGTGAGGGCACATCGCGGACCGTCCAGGCACACCGCTCGTGGCCGGGGAAGGGATGCCGTCGATTGAGACAGGGAATAGGGTCAACTGGTCCCCTCACGTGACCCCGCGCTGCGGGTGGCGAGGTCCCCCATCTGGCTATTACCTTGCTCACCCAAAAGGCTTGGCGAGCATCCCAGCCGTTTGCACCTCGGACCCCAGGCTCGTCGCACAGGCTCCAGAAGCGACCAGTCAGTAAGTTCTCCTGCGTCGACACAATCAGGGACAAGATGAGCGGTCTGTCAGTTGTCGTATCCAACTCCCTCAAGATCACTTGGCCATGTAGATGGCCCGGTTACCTTACCTACTTAGTGTGGGCACCGTCGCGGCCCTCGCCCACACGTGGTTCGGATGCTCGGCTCGGAGACGTTCAGTGCCCCGGGAGCTGGTGCCCAGCCGCGAGTGTTTCGGCGGAGTTGGTTGCACCCAAAACCCTGCCGCCCGCCACAGCCGCTGCACCCGCTTGAGATTCACCCGCCAGCCATCCAGCCGCAACCGCCCCCAGAGCGGCTTGTAGCCCCACCGGGGCTGATCCTTCGCCAAAAGGCGCAGCTGCCGTCTCAGCGGCTCCTGGGAGTCCGTTGGGCTCGGGGTCGGCCACGATTGCGTGGTCCGGTGCTGACCAAGTGCCCGGCACGCCCGTCGCTGCGAGACCCCAGACGTTTGCTGCAGGTGCAACACCGCGTCTCGCCGGCGCGCCGGGCTCAGAATTTTCCCCGCGCCACCTCCTTGAGCATCTCGTTGTACAGCGCCAGCTCCGCCACCATCCGCTACAGGCGGCCGTTCTCGTACCGCAATTGGCGTAACTCCTTGGCCTCGTTGGCCCGCATCCCACCGTATTGGCTCCGCCACCTCCCCACCGTCGCCTCTGACACCTCCAACGCCTTGGCCACGTCCGCCAAGCTCGTCCCTTCTCCCGCCATCCGGTCCGCCTCCCGCAGCTTCCGCGCGATCTGCTGCGGAGTGTGCTTCCTGCCTTTCATCTCGGTCCTCCTTGGCCAACACGGCCAGTTTGGACCACACATCACCTGGACCAGCCTCACGGGGTCCCGACACATTGCCTTGGGCTTGAAGATGCCCCGCACTGAGCACATGGGAACCCGGAGACCCTGGAACTCCGGCCGGCGGATCAAAGTGGCTCATCGGACCAGCCCATCGTCCCAATAGGGCTCCTGCTGGGCCAGGTGCTGGAGCGCCTCCTGGAGGACCTGGGTGTCGCGCTCTGGCTCGGCCATGGCTTCGTTATACAGAGTGCAAGGCACGAGGACAAGCGTCGGGGGTCCCCTGCTGGGCCTAGGTGTAGTTCCCACGGACCTTGTTGACAAAGTGAGGGCCCGCTGACCACGGTTTTGGGTACTGCTATCCAGAACGTGGAGGGGCCCTCGTGCGGAATGCTAGACCGAGAGCGCGGCTGACGGAGTACGGCAGGTGGCTGCTGGTCCAGCGGGTAGAGCGGGAAGGGTGGACGGTGGCGGCGACGGCCGAGGCGGCGGGGGTCTCTCGAGAGACGGTGTACCGGTGGCTGCGCAGGTGGGAGGCAGAGCGGGAAGCGGGGCTCTGTGACCGTTCCTCGCGGCCACGGCGGAGCCCCCGGCGTCTGGCGGCCAAGGCGGAGGCGAGAATCTGCCGACTGCGCCGGGAGCGCAAGCTGGGCCCGCACCGGCTGGCGGCTCTGACCGGCCATCCCCGGTCCACTTGCTACGCCGTGCTGCGCCGGAGGGGGCTGGCGCGACTGGACTTCCTGGACCGACCCACGGGGCGGGTGATTCGCCGCTACGAGCGGGAGGCAGCCGGGGAGCTGGTCCAT
>DAHVDN010000058.1 GCA_027313505.1 Candidatus Dormiibacterota bacterium | reverse complement strand
CCAAGATTAGATCTCCCACTGGGTTAACCGGGTAAGACCCCAGGTAGACCACCTGGTTGATAGGCCGCGGGTGTAAGAGCAGCAATGCTTTGAGCTGAGCGGTACTAATCGGTCGAGGGCTTGACCACTCTCTGCCACACTGTTCGCGGGCGCACCTCAGACGGTTCGCCCGGGTGGCTGTGCGCTCCTACTGCGCTCTGTCTTGGTCGGCTTGCCGACGCCGGGCCCGTCACGCGGTGCCCGCGAGCAGGTCATCACTTTGCTACAAGAGATCCGGTGACGATAGCGACGGGGAAACACCTGTTCCCATTCCGAACACAGAAGTTAAGCCCGTCAGCGCCGATGGTACTGCCCTGGAGACGGGGTGGGAGAGTAGGTCATCGCCGGGTCTCTTTTTTTTGCGCCCGCTCTCTAATTGTCGTCGGCCCGGGCTGTCTGAGCAGCGCGGGAATCGGTGAGTTGCTCAGCCCCCGGCAGAGTGGCGGCCATCGGGGTGTCGCTGGGCCGGCGGTGCTGCTGGCGGTCTAGCGATCGTGGGAAGAGCAGCACGGAGCCCAAGAGCAGGATCACCGGAGCCGAGTTCAAATCAGGGCTCACCCCAGAGAGGACTCCACCCAGCGCCTGGCCGAACACCCAAAAGCCCACGGTCGCTCCGATCCCCAGGACCAACGAGGTCCGCCGAAGCTGGGGTGCCCAGATGGCTGCAGCCAGGCCAATTTCGAAGACGGCCAAGGTGAGGCTGAGGCCGGCTCCTCGCGCGTAGGCGAATCTGGCCAGGTGGTAGTCCAGGAGGGACAAAGCTTGAGGCTGGAGCTGCGCTGCAGTCTGGATATTGTAGGCCAGCAACGCACCCGGAGGATACCGGACCGGGATGTGGAGAAGCGCCCCCACCATCCAGAACCCCGACCAGAAGACCCGCAGCCGAGTCTGCAGCCAGATTTCCATGCCCGGGCGTGGCCGTGGGCCGAAGTACCGCCAGAGCAGGGCCGCGAGCACCAAGTAGAGGAATGCGGACCCCGGGGCTCCGAATTCCACCAAGGCGGTCCCCGTTGCCATGAATCCGAGACCCTGGCCGAATATCCATACCATCAGCGCCCATCCGATCGAAGCGGTCAGGGCGGGCCGCCGCGTTGCGGGTAGTAGCAGGCCCACACCCAGGCACAGCTCAATCACCGCAATGGCGACGGTCAGAGCTTTCAAATGTTGGGCCTCGAGAGAGGCGGCATTGTAAAGGAGGTGCTCCAACCACGCGGGTTGATACATGAGCGCCGCGTTGTACAGGACGTTGCCGGAGAAGGAGCGCGTGAACATCGATGGTTGCAGTTGCAAGCCCGCGTCGACAATCCAGAGGGTTGCCAGACCCCAGCGCAAGGCGGTGGCACGGGGCGAAGGTGGCCCAGTGGTGGCCGGCCGGAACCGACTAGGGGCGAGCACTTATCCGGGCCTCATCGGCCCCATCCTCGGGAAACACCTTCCACAGGTACCAGCCCGCCACCAGGACCATGAGGATGTTGTCGAACGCGAACATCAGCATCCCGCCGATGCGCTGGTCCTGCAGTGCGGAGATTCCCAGTTGAAGTGAGCGGTGAACATAGAAGGTGTAAATGGGGTGTGGTATCAGTGCGACGGTCAACCCCACCACCACCGCTGGCAGCGCGCCCACGCTTAGGTACGAGACCTCACCCAGGGGAGTCAAGTTCCAGCGCTCATCCGGCCGGTGGATTAGTGCCGCCCACCAGAACATAAGTCCCACCGCGATGAAGCTGAGATGCTGGACGATATGTACCAGCGGATGGTTGATCGCATAGTCAAAGAAGGGTGGCCAGTGCCAGGCCACCAGAACCACGAAATAGGCGGGTCCGGCCACGAACGGTGAGATCAAAAACCGCAGTAGGTGCCGGACTGGCCCGGTCAAGAGGGCATCTACCGTCGCCTCGGGCAGCCCCAACGTCATCAAGGGGGGAGCAATCATGGCCAAGACCAGATGCTGAGCCATGTGGACGCTGAACAGGTATTGGTCGCCGACTGTGTCCATGGCGGACTCCAGCGCAATGAAGATGATGATCACCCCCGCCAGCCAGGAGAGAGCTCGGCGGTCCGGCCGCGCGCCGGGGAACCATCTGTAGGCAATCGCAGCGAGTGCGCAGCCGCCCCAGACCGAGGGATTGAATTGCCACACGGTCGCCCAGTGCAGGAAGGTCATCGGTCGCCGCCACCGGCACACTCCGGCTCGGGAGCCGACCGCGGGTCTGGGGGTATACCGGTCAAAAGGTGGCTATGCACCCCGCCAGTATTGCTCCATACACCGTGGTCGGAACGACTGGCAACTGCCATGGATCTGCCGTGGAGCCCCAATGCCGGCTGTGGGTCAAACCGGCAAGGGCAAGGAGCCGAGGCGTTCAGCGGTCCGATCCAGTCTTCTCTTCTCGGATTGCATCGCCGCCCGAAGCTGTCCACAGGCCGCAGCGGCCCGATCACCGCGTGAGAAACGAATCGTCGCCCTTGGACCGACTGCTGCCGCGAACTGGCGGCAGTGGTCCTGGCTCGGAGCTCGCAGAGGGCTCTCCGGGATCGGGTTCATCGGAATCACATTGACGTGGGCACCGGCCCCGGCGGCCAGCCGACGCAGCGCGGCGGCATCCTGCTCTCCATCATTCAAGCCCGCGATGAGAACGTACTCCAGGCTCACCCTGCGCCCTGTCCGACCGGAAAACCGCATTCCTGCGGCAATGAGCTCGGCGATGGGGTAGCGCCGATTAAGGGGCACAAGGCGATTGCGGACTTCGTCGGTGGCTGCGTGGAGGGAAATTGCCAATCGAATCGGCAGGCCCTCCTGGGCGAGCTGATCCATCTCTGGTACCAATCCACTGGTGGAGACCACCACCCGCCGAGGTGAGATGCCCCATTCGGACAGCAGGCGGATTGACCGGACCACCTCTTTGTAGTTCTGTAGCGGCTCGCCCATGCCCATATAGACCACATTCGTCGGGGGCCCGAGGTCGGCAGATCCCCAGCGGCGAGCCGCCTCCAACACCTGATCGACAATCTCCCCTGCAGTCAGATTGCGTCGTAGTCCCAGCTGTCCGGTGGCGCAGAAAACACAACCGATGGCACATCCAACCTGTGAACTTACGCACACCGTTTGGCGGCTCCGGGTGGTGGAGGATCCGGTGTGGCGAATCAGGACCGTCTCGATCTCCTGTCCGTCGTATCCCCGGAGGAGCAGCTTGTCCGTCAGGCCACGATCCGCGCTGGTCGCGGCGATCAGTTCCAGCGTCTTCCATCTAAGTTCTGAGGCCAGCACCGAGCGCAGCTCGCCGGGAAGGTTGGTGGCTCCATGGAAGCCCGCTGCCGTGCCGCGCCATGCATGGACTCGGATCTGGTCTGCCCGGTATCGCCCATGTCCGAGATCAGCCATCATCTGACGCAGCTCGGACTGACTGAGTTCACTGAGGCTGGGCTGGGTCTTCACCCGCCACCCCTCAGCGACCCCAGGAACTCCGCGCGAGTTCGGGGATCGCACCGGAAAACTCCGGTCATGCAGCTGGTGACGGTGCGGCTCTCCGGCTGGCCCACCCCTCTCATCATCATGCAGAGGTGGTCGGCCTCGAGCATGACCGCCACGCCCTTGGGCCTGAGACTGGAGTGGATGGCGTTGGCGATCTCGCTGGTGAGTCTCTCTTGGACCTGCAGCCGTCGCGCGAACACTTCGACTATTCGCGGCAGCCTACTGAGCCCAACCACCTTCCCATCAGGAATGTAGGCGACCTGAGCGGTGCCGAAGAACGGCAAGAGATGATGTTCGCAGAGGCTGTAGAACCTGATGTCCCGGACCAGGACCATCTCATCATAGGAGTCTTGGAATACCGCGCTCCCTACCAGCTCAGCCACATCGGCGCGGTATCCGCTGGTCAGCTGCATCAGGCTTTCCACAACCCTATCCGGGGTTGACCTAAGCCCCTCCCGTTCGGGAGATTCGCCGACCAGACGGAGCAGGGTCCGGATCGCCTCCAAGGTTGCTGGAGTCGCGCCTGACGAGGACGAGTTCGGCGGTGCGAGGTTGCATTCTGCGTTCATTCTGGTGCCCCCTTATCGGGACTGTCGCAACTGTCCACCGCGGGCAGGTTGCTGGCTGTAATCGCCGCCCGAGTCTGCTCCCAGAGCTGGTCAGCCACCGACTTGGCCCGCTGCAAGCAGGCAGGGATTCCAACTCCATCATAGGCCGCGCCCGCCAGGACCACCCGGTTGGGCAGGCCCGCCGCAATGCCATCAACCCTGCGTCGCCAGGCGAGCTGTCCTGCGCGGTATTGGGGTAAAGCCGGTTGCCACCTTTTCACTAGGGCGTGTTCCGGCAAACCATCGATGGGCACGATTCGGCGCAAGCTGTCGTGGGCCGCGCTGATGATCGTGGTGTCATCCATCCCCAGCAACCCCTCGTCCCCGGCGCATCCCACCGACACCCTTATCAGAATCCGGCCGGGCCGCTTGAGGTGCGGCCATTTCCGGTCCATGAATGTGCAGGCGGTGACTACCCTATGCCCTGACCTGGCGACCAAGAAGCCGCTTCCGGTCGGAGGCGTAGTGAAGCGCTGCTCAGGGTATGAGAAGGTGACTGTTGCCACGGACGACCACTCCTGACGCCGGAGTTCCAGCTCGAGGTCCCCGGATAGATCGGAAACGAGGTCAGCGGCCTGGGGGGCGGGAATCGCGATCGCGACTCCGTCAAACTCTTCTGGTGCTAGGCCCGTGAGGGAGAGCTTAACCCCGCCGCCTGGCGATGGCAGGAGCCGAGTCACCCTGGAACTCAGCCGCACAGAGCCTGAGGGTAGGGCCCGAGCAAGTGCCGTCGGTAGTTGGGCCAGCCCCTCCCTCAGGGTGATGAAGCTAGGCCGAGCCGTTGGGTTCGAGGCTGGGGGTTGCACCCGTCTTAGTCCACGCAGCAAACTGTCATTCCGGTCCATGGCTTGCAACAGCTGAGGCGCGACCGCGCCGATGCTCAGCTGACGGGCAGAGCCGGCGTAGACTCCGCCCAGGAGCGGGTCCACCAGCCGGTTGAAGACGGCTGCACCGACACGATCTCGCAAAAATGGGCCGAGCGGTCCGTCCGGGTCCGGCACGCGATGCTGCAGCCACGGTTCGAGACCGGCTCTCAGGGCGCCGGGCAGGCCGATCGCCCGGGCCACCTCGAAGGACCATGGATGCGGGGGGATGCCGAGGGCTGAGCCTTTGGGAATGGGGACCATGCGCTTTCCAGTCCATATCGAGGCGGAAGTTGTGCCCGGTTCGACGGCCTGACCCTCCAGGCCGAGTTCGGATAGTAGTGTCCAGGTCTCGGGCGATCGGGCCAGTAGGCTCTCCGCCCCCAGGTCTACGGTGGCCCCTTGGAACTGCTCGGTTCTAATCCGGCCCCCAACTTGGGCGTCACTCTCGAAGACGGACACCTCTGCGACCTCGCCCGCTGAGGCAGCCAGTCGAACCAGGGCGTGAGCCGCTCCCAAGCCGGAGACACCTCCCCCAATGACCGCGAATCGCAGTGGCGGAGTCCTCAAGAGCTCTTGTGAATCTCCCGAATGACCAGATCTGCCAGCACATCTCTCAAGAATCTCGGGTCGGCATTGGGCATGGCCGTTCTCGAGATATTCACCCCCAAGTCGGCTGCCTCTCCCTGGGCTTCTACATCCAGGTCGTACAGGACCTCAAGATGGTCGGCGACGAATCCGCAAGCGCAGACGATGAAGTCTTTTCGACCGCTCGCCGCCTGACGCCGCACGACCTCGAGCAGCTCCGGGCCCAGCCACGGCTCGCCAGCAGACTGAGCCACGCTCTGCCACCCGGTGGTCCAGTGGTTGAGCTGGAGCGCACCGGCCACGGCGGCCGCGGTCTCACCTAGCTGATCGGGGTAGGGGTCTCCCATCTCGCGCAGACGAGACGGAAGACTGTGGGCGGTGAATATGACCAGCGCGTGGGCCGCTCGTTCGTCACCCATCTGCCCAAGAAGTCTCCGCACCTGCTGAGCCAGCCACGCCACATACCCGGGATGGAGGTGCCAGTCCTCGATGAATTCCACCTGCAGCGACCGGCCGTCAGCCTCGGCGGCACGCCGAACCCTCTCCACGTAGCCTGCGACGCTCATCACCGAATAGTGGGGTGCCAGCACCAAGGCTATGGCCCGGTCCACCCCTCGCTCCCAGAGTGTTGCCACGGCCTCTTCGAGGAAGGGGTGGTTGTGCTTCATCCCGACCACAACATCCCAAGACGCCCCGACTTCCGAAAGCAGGATCTCCTTCAGGCCCGCGGCCTGTGCGGTCGTGATCTCCGTCAAGGGAGAGTGTCCACCGATGGCGGCGTAGCGGCTCTCGAGCTCCCCCAGCGCCTCGGGGCTGGGGGCCCGACCTCCTCGCATGTGGGTGTAGTAGGGCAGAATATCCGCCTTGTCCCTCGGGCTCCCATAGGCCATGAGGAGCACAGCGTTGCTGGGAGAGGCGACTCTGGGCGCGCCTTCAGATACGTTCCTCACTCTCGGACACCTCGCTCCGGATATCTCGCCGATGATTCTTCTCCCCGCCCCAACTTTATCTGACTCAGGGCGCCCATTCGCTTGCTAGAGTTGGTCCCGCCTTGAGGAGGATTTCGCCGTGACCGAGCCAAGCATGACCTCGCCAGCGCGGCCGACAGTCGGCGCCCCTGGAGCTCAACTTCTGGAAGGGGCTCTAACGGTCTTGGGGGATGAACCGACGAGTCGGGTCGCTCATCTCCTCAGTCTGCCCCAAGAGCTGCCGTTGGCGTTGTTCTCAGCCATGGCTCGGCTCCGGGCATTTGACGAACGGGCGGTGATTCTGCAGCGTCAGGGAGTCATCGGGACCTATCCGACCTACTTCGGGGAGGAGGCGGTCCAGGCCGCCGGCGTGCTGGCGCTCAGCAACGAGGACTGGCTCTTTCCCACCTACCGGCAGACCGCTGCGGTGACTTTGAGAGGATGTCCGCCGGAGGTGCCGCTGCTCATGTGGCGCGGCCACCCGGGGGGCTGGCATGACGTGATGCGCTACCGGGTGGCACCAATTTGCGTTCCAATTGCGACGAACTATCCGCATGCGGTCGGGGCCGCTTGGGGGGCCAAGCTCAAGGGGGAAAAGGTCGTCGCCCTCGCCTTCGGCGGCGATGGGTCGACCTCGGCCGGGGAGTTTCACGAAGCCTGCAATCTGGCGGCGGTCGTCGGGGCGCCGGTTATCTTCCTCGTGACCAACAATCAGTGGGCGATCAGCACGCCAATCAGCAAGCAAACCCGGGTCACCCGCCTGGCGGACAAGGCAGCCGCTTACGGTATGCCGGGCATCAGGGTTGACAGCTTCGACGTCTTCGCCTGTTTCGAAGCGGTCAGGGAGGCGGCGGATAGGGCTCGTGCTGGTTTGGGTCCGACCCTGATTGAGGCCGTGGGCTATCGCCTCGGGCCACACGGGACCGCGGACGAGCCGTCGATGTACCGAGATCAGGCGCAGGCCGGCCTCTGGGCTGCCATGGAGCCGCTCGGGCGCACCGAGGCAGCGCTGATCGAGGCGGGGCTGGCCGACCAACAACAGTTGGAGCAGATCCGCAAGAGCGCGGCGGCAGCGCTTTTCGATGTCGCGGACCGGCTGGCGGCAACTCCTCTTCCGCCCATCGAGGAGATTGCCGACAGCGTCCACCTCAGGACGCCATGGTCGCTCAGCCCCGAGCGCCTTCATGAACCTAAATGGATCTCGAATGGTTAGTGCCCAGCCATGCAGCTGAATATGGTCGAGGCGATCGGAAGGGCCTTGGGACAGATTCTCGAAGACGATCCCTCGTCGGTGCTCATGGGGGAGGACATAGGGGTCAACGGTGGCGTCTTTCGGGCCACTGTTGGACTGCAGCAGAGGTTCGGCGACGATCGGGTGGTCGACACCCCACTGGCGGAGGCCGGATTCGTCGGTGCCGCTATCGGTATGTGCCTAGTTGGTCTGCACCCGATCGTCGAGATCCAGTTCGACGCCTTCGTGTACCCGGCACTGCAGCAGTTGTTCGACCACGCCGGCCGTTTCCGCTGGAGGACCCAGGGAGCCTACGGGCTTCCTATGGTGATCCGGCTGCCCTATGGGGGCGGCACCAAGGCGCCCGAGCTGCACTCGGACTCCCCCGAGACCATCTTCAGCCACATGCCGGGTCTGCGGGTGGTGATTCCCTCGGACCCACGAAGTGCGGGGGAGCTTCTACTGGCCGCTGCCGGCTGTGGCGACCCGGTCATCTTCATGGAGCCTAAGCGCATGTATCGGCGGGGACGGTATGAGGTGCCTGAGGCGCTTCTGGCCGGTGACCTGGACAAAGCGGTGGTGGTTCGGGATGGGTCGGACCTGTCCCTGATCGCCTACGGTGCGATGGTCGAGGTGGCGGAGGGCGCCGCCGACGTTCTGGCCCAGGAGGGTGCATCGGTCAGGGTTGTCGACCTCCGGAGCATCTATCCTCTGGATAGAGACGAGCTGCTCAGCGCCGCCAGCGAGACGGGTCGGGTGGTTGTGGTGCAGGAGGCTCCCCGGCACTGCGGGGTCGCAGCTGAGATTGCGGCGATGATCCAGGAGGAGGCCGCAGATTCCATGCTGGCGCCAACTCTTCGGGTGACGGGCATGGACATGCCGTTTCCCCTCTTCCAAAGTGAAGATGAGATGCTTCCGTCCATACCTCGAGTGGTGGCCACCGCTCGAGCAGCCTTGAACTACTAGGGGCCGGTCCGATGCCTGAGTTCCGGCTGCCAGATCTCGGTGAGGGGGTCACCGAAGGGGAGGTGGTGGAGTGGAGGGTCTCGGAAGGAGGCTCGGTGGCCAGAGACCAGATCCTGTTGGTGGTGGGTACCGACAAGGCTACCGTGGAGATCCCCTCGCCCTATGAGGGGACAGTCGATGCCATCCTTGCCGCTGCCGGGGATCGAGTCGAGGTGGGGCAGGCGCTGATTAGGGTTCGCAGTTCGGCTATGGACGAGGAGATCTCCCGGCCCGATCGGGTCACGGCGCCCCCTGCGGCCTCCTCCGAAACCCCTCACCTGAGGCGGCGCGCGGGCGATCATGGGCGCGTTGCCGCGCTGCCGGCAGCGCGGCGGCGCGCCGCCAGCCTTGGTCTGGACCTTGAGGAGGCTGTTGGCAGCGGTGCCGGAGGACGTGTGGGGCTGGCTGACCTAGTGCCCAAGGGGCGCAGGGTGGCGCTGCGGGGCTCGGGCCGGGTTATGGCTCAGCGGATGGCTGAGGTCCATCGTCACGTGCCGCAGGTGACCGTGGTGCTGGAGTGCGACGTGGCCGCGGTTGAAGCGGTCATCGCGCGCCGGGGACCGGACCGCCGGGCCAAGATCTCGATCCTGGGGTTGGTCACTCGCGCTGCGATCGAAGGCTTGCACGCCGAGCCGATTTTCAACGCCTCCCTCGATGAGGAGCGTCTGGAGGTCATCTACTCCGATGCGATCCACATCGGAATAGCTGTCCAAACAAGCGAGGGCCTCAAGGTTGCCACGGCCAAGGACTGTGGGCGGCTGGCGGCGTACGAGCTTCAGGCCGAGTTGGACAGGCTGGTGGTGGCTGCCAGAAATGGGAAGCTGACGGCCCCGGAGCTGACCGGAGCGACCTTCACGATTTCCAGCGGAGGTCGTTTTGGGGGACTCTTGGCAACCCCGCTGGTCAACTGGCCGAACCTTGCCACCTTGGGCGTTCACCAGATCGAGGACCGACCGGTGGTGCGGAACGGGCAGGTCGTGGTGGGCAGGTGCGCGAACCTGTCGCTATCGTTTGACCACAGGGTAATTGACGGGATGACGGCTTCAGGGTTCCTTTACGCGCTTAGGGATCGGCTGCTGGACCCCTCGCTACTCATGTCCTAGGCCCAGCCCGGGCTTCAGTCGCGGCCGCAAGCGCGGCGCGACGGATTGTGGTGCCGAGACCGGGAGTTGAACCCGGACGAGCTTGCGCTCACTGCCCCCTCAAAGCAGCGTGTCTACCATTTCACCACCTCGGCACTGGGCTGATGTTACCGGGAAGCGCCTTTCTGGTCCACTTGGTTCGCCCCTTCGCGGCTCCTGGGCGACGATGGGAACCAGGCCGGTGCTGTTCGCGCTCGCTCCGTCCCCACTAGGATGCAGGACCGGCAAGCCGTGATACGCTCTCTTCGTCTTCGGGGCAGGGTGAAAATCCCGACCGGCGGTTACAGCCCGCGAGCAAGGCCCTTGCGAAGGGGTCGAGCAGGATCCGGCGCAATTCCGGAGCCGACAGTCAGAGACGGCAGACCCGGTGGGTCGGTCTCGAGTCTGGATGGGAGAAGGCGACCCGCGAGCGCCGCGCGCTCTAGGACTCGCTCCCTGTCCCCAGCGCTTGGAGGTCAGGTTGGAACGAGCGACAGGTTCGGGGCAGGGGGCTTGGATGCCGCGTGCCCTGGAGTTGGCTGCGCTGGCCGACTACCAGACCTCTCCGAACCCCATGGTCGGGGCGGTCTTGGTGAACGATGGGGAAGTTGTCGGCGAGGGATATCACCGCCGTGCCGGGGAGCCCCATGCCGAGGTGGTTGCCCTGGAGCGAGCGGGCGAGCAGGCGCGTGGTGCCCAACTCTGGGTCACCCTTGAGCCCTGTTGCACGACTGGAAGGACCGGACCCTGCGTACAGCGCATTCTGGAGTCCGGTGTAGCCACCGTCCATGTTGCGACCGTGGATCCCAACCCCGCGGTGAATGGGCGTGGGATTGCGGCGCTCCGGGCGGCCGGGGTGGGGGTGATCGTGGGGGAGTACGAGGTCGAGGCATCCCGCCTCATAGAGGCATATTCGGTGTGGGTACGTACGGGAATTCCGTTCGTGACGGTCAAGGTGGCGATGTCCCTGGATGGAAAAGTTGCGACGGCGAGGGGGGAATCTCAGTGGATCACCTCGGAGGAGTCCCGAGCTGACGGGCACCGACTTCGTCACATTCATGACGCGATTTTGGTCGGGGTCGGAACCGTGCTCCGGGACGATCCCACGCTCACAGCAAGGCACGGGTTCGAGGCCGGCCGCCAACCGCTCCGCGTTGTCCTCGACGGCCAGCTCAGGATTCCTCCTCAGGCCAAAATGCTTCAGGACCGGTCAAGCCCGATTTTGGTTGTGACCGCAGCACCCGCGGACCCTGTTGTACGGCGCTCGCTGGAGAATGCGGGGGCCGAGGTCCGGGAGGTAGGAGCACCCGGCGGGCGGCCGAAATTGCTATCGGTCCTGCAGCATCTAGGGACGAAGGGAGTGGTCAGTGTGCTGGTGGAGGGGGGGCCAACCCTGCTGGCATCGGTTCAGGCTGAGCGGTTGGCCAATCGCATCATCTCCTTCGTGTCTCCGGCGGTCATTGGGGGCCAGTCCGCTCTCAGCCCGTTTGGCGGAGAGGGATCGGCCAGTCTCGGCGATACCTGGCGGCTGAGGTGGGCTGACGCCGTCTTTGTGGGTCCGGATCTGCGGCTCACCGCGGAGGTTTGAGATGTTCTCGGGAATAGTTTCAATGTTGGGCACAGTTGAGGCGACCGCTGCGCCCGGGATGGAGCGGCTGGTGATCTCGCATGAAGGTGGATGGTCGGAACTGCGGCCAGGAGACAGCGTGGCCGTCAATGGCTGTTGCTTGACCGCAATCGATGCGAGCGATATCTCAGTTTCCGTGGAGGTGATCCCCGAGACGCTTCGGCGCACCACCCTCGGCTCGCTGGCCAAAGGTCAAAGGGTCAACCTGGAGGCCGCGCTGCAGCTCCAGTCGGCGGTCGGGGGTCACCTGGTCAGCGGGCACATCGATTCCACAGGAGAGGTTCTAGACATTCGGTCTGAGAGCAACGCTGTCTGGCTCCGCATCGCCGTCCCTTCAGATGTAGGACGCTACTGTGTCCCCCAGGGTTCGGTCGCTGTCGACGGATGCTCTCTGACGCTGGTGAGCGTTCAGGACCTCGCGGACGGGTCTGCGGTGATCGAGGTGTCCTTGATTCCCCACACCATGGCGGTGACGATTGCTGGAGGCTACCGCCGGGGATCGCTCGTGAACCTGGAGGCTGACCAGGTTGCCAAGTTGGTGGAGCGGCTCGTCGCCCCCCACCGTCGCACCGCCCCCTTCGGCTGTCCGGTAGCTCCCGGGGCGGGGGGCTGACATGCCGCTGGCTACTGTCGAAGAGGCCATCCGCAGCTTTGGCGCCGGAGAGTTCGTGATCCTCCTCGACGATGAGGATCGGGAGAACGAGGGGGATCTTTGTGTCTCCGCCGAGTCCGTCACCCAGGCTCAGGTCAACTTCATGATGACCGAGGCCCGCGGTTTGATCTGCGTGGCGATGGAAGGGGCTCGGCTGGATGAGTTGGAGCTGCCCCCCATGCTCCAGGAGAACACTTCCAGATTCCACACAGCGTTCTCGGTGTCTGTGGACGCTGCTGCCCCCGAAGTGACGACCGGGATCAGCGCCGCAGACCGGGCGGTGACCATAAGGGCGCTCGCGGACGGTGAATTCACAGCCGGTGCCTTTGTGCGCCCCGGGCACGTCTTCCCCTTGCGCGCCCAGCCCGGAGGGGTCCTGGTACGGGCGGGCCACACCGAGGCCGTAGTCGACCTGGCCAAGTTGGCGGGGCTGCCAGCTGCCGGAGTCCTCTGTGAGATCGCCAGTGGGGATGGGAGCATGGCCCGACGGCCAGAGCTCGAAGCCTTTGCCGAGCGGCATCACATTCCGGTCATCACCATCACGCAGCTGATCTCCCACCGCCGCCAGCACGAGCAATTGCTGGATCGTGGCCCCGAGACCAAGATTCCGACGGCCGGGGCGAATTGGACCGCAGTGGGCTTTTCGGACAGCATCACCGGGGCGGTCCACCTGGCTCTCTACCTAGGGAATCTTCCACTTCCGGAGCCGGTGCTGATCCGGGTCCACAGCGAGTGCCTGACGGGCGACGTGTTCGGGTCGCAGCGCTGCGACTGCCAGGCTCAACTCCACCAGGCGATGCGGCAGATTGAGGAGGAGGGATCGGGTCTCATCGTCTACTTGCGCCAGGAGGGTCGGGGTATCGGCCTCATGGACAAGTTGAGGGCCTACGCGCTCCAGGACCAGGGCCTGGACACGGTGGAAGCGAACGTCCGCTTGGGACTGCCGCCCGATAGTCGGGATTACCAGATCGGCAGCCAGATCATCTCGGCGCTTGGAGTCGCTCGCCTGCGAGTCATGAGCAACAACCCCCGCAAGTACTACGGCCTGCGGGGACATGGATTGGAGATCGTTGAACGGGTGCCCATTGAGGTTGCCCCTAACCTGCACAATGCCCGGTATCTCAAGACCAAGAGGGACAAGATGGGCCATCTCTTGGGTGGAGCCGGCGGTGGAGACATTTGATGCGAGAGACATTGGGGACCCTGGACGGCAGTGAGTTGCGGGTGTGCCTGGTTGCCGCCCGGTTCAACGAGACCATCGTCAGCAGGCTGGTAGACGGTGCCCTCCGGGCGATGCGGCAGCACGGAGTCGTCGAGGATCGGTTGGAAGTCATATGGGTCCCGGGTGCCTTCGAGATCGGTGTGGCGGCGGCGGAGCGTCTCCAGCAGGGGGATTTGGATGCACTGGTCGCTCTGGCCGCTGTGATCCGTGGTGAGACGCCCCACTTCGAGTACGTCGCCTCAGCCGCGGCCGCAGCGGTGGCCGAACTCGGTCTCAAGCATCGGGTGGCGACCGGCTTCGGGGTTCTGACGGTTAACACCGTCGAACAGGCCAGCGAGCGAGCCGGAGGCAAGCTCGGGAACAAGGGCTGGGAGGCCGCCACCAGCGCACTGGAGTTGGCCTCGGTCCTACGTCAGCTCCGGTCGGGCCGGTAGTTCAAGCAGATTTGGTGCTGGTACGCAGACAGCGGGTGCAGATGCGCATCCGCTGCGCCACCCCACCGCCCTTGGGGGCGATGTGAGCGGTCACCAGGTTCGGCATAAAGCGGCGCTTGGTGTGGACCTTGGAGTGGCTGACGTTGTTGCCCGCCACCGGGCCCTTGCCGCATATTTCGCACCGCTTGGCCATGACAACCTCAACTGACTGAAGATGGAGGGACGGAGACACTACCCGCCCGAAGTATGATTCCGGCCGCAGTTTACCAGTCGAGACCGACGGAGGCGTCATCGCAAACTTGATCTCACCTTTCGCTTGGGAGGAATCCGCTCCGTGCCAGCACATCGCTCGCTCCTGAGAACCCATCCACTGGGGTCGGTCGAACTCGCCCCCAGGGTTATCTCAACGCTGGCCGCCAGGGTCGCGGCGGACTGCTACGGGGTCGCTGGGATGGCGGGCCGCGGCCTGCGGGATGGCATTGCCGAGCTCTTGAACCGGGAGAATGTCGATCGCGGCATTGAGCTGCGCATCGAGGATGACGGCGTGGCCGTGGAACTCTTCGTGATTGTGGAGCATGGAGTGCGCATCCTCGAGGTGGCCCACAACCTGATGAGCGCTG
>DAHVDN010000057.1 GCA_027313505.1 Candidatus Dormiibacterota bacterium | reverse complement strand
GCCGTCGGACAGGGTGGCCAGCGCCAGCACCCCGAGGTCCACCCCTATGGTGTCGGCAGCGCCATTGGTGGCCGGGACACGTCCGGCAACCGCAAACCAGCCCCCCAGCTACCCATGGCAGATCTCAGCCAACCTCTCTCCGGTCACGAACCCTCCTTGCCTTCTACCCGTTACTGACCCACGCTCCTAGGAGTAAGACGGTGCCCAGCGCCAGGTAGATCACCCCGAGGCACCTCCCAGCAGGTAGAAAGCTCGAAACAGGGGCACGGAGAAGCCATTGGCCTCCCCCAGCGCCTGCGTGAATGCGGCTGCGGAAAAGATGAGAAGTCCCGTCCCCCAAGCTGCGAAGAAGGGCCGATGGCCGCGCCACCAAAGACTCCAGACCACCGCCGCAAAGGCCGCCGCAAGAGCACACGCCGTAGCTGACATAACGATCGGGAACTCTCGCAACCGCCGGCGGCCTACCTCAGGACCCCAGCCAACAGCGGCCGCGAGTAAAGTTAGCGCTCCATTCCAAGCCGCGGCGGCCGGCGGCGGCTGGGCACGCCGCTAAGCTGAGGTGTCAGATGGGGGGTTGAACACCACGATTCTCCGAGGGGCCGTGTTTGTCCCGGATCGGAGCGGGTGGTGGTGGCTTGGGACACCAATTCGAACGCGAAAGCCCCTGGCGGTCCGCGGAGCCGTGTCAGAGGCCGTCGCGATCACCCACCGCGGAAGTGGCGGTGACGGCTCCTTCAATCACCGTCGCACCGCCGCGACCCTCGCTTCGCCAGAGCTGAGGCAGAGTTGCATGAGGAGGAGGGTAAGCACCCTCTGATCAGCTGTGGGATCTGGAGGCGCGTCAATCAAGACTGGCACCAGCTTCGAGAAACAAGGGCGCGCGGAGTCGACGGAACTCTCCCCTCCGATGGCTCTGCTGCCCCTGGTCCGCTGGACCTTCCTGGGGATGGCCTTGCTGGCCATGGTGGTGGCCCTTGGGGTCACGGCTTTGACTCCAGCCCAGGACCGGACTTCGTTGTTGCTCAGCGGAGCCGGCGCCGCGTGGCTGGGCTTCGCCTGGGTCTCCGGCTATCGCCGGGGAAGGTTCCTTTTCCTTCTGGAGCTGGGTTGCGTCCCCGCGCTTTTACTGGTTACCTCGGGGATCGGAAACCCGGAGTACGCCCTGGGGATGCTGGGAACCGGAGCCACCATGCGCTCCCTCTACGCCAAGCGTAGGTCGGCGCTTTTGGTCGCCATAGAGTTCGCCGCCCCATATCTCGGTGCTGTCTGGATCGCCTATGGGCACGGCCACCGGGAAGCGCTCATCGCCGCGGTGGCCCTGGGCTCAGCGGGGATTGTCCTGGCGGTCGTCGTGGGGCAGCTGCTTCGGGCAGCCGTCGACCGGCATCAGGAGGTGCTGGGCCGGGCGCAACGGCTGAGTGGAGCGGGGTTGCGGCTGGCCTCTTCTCCAACACCAGAGGCAATCCAGCGGACCACGTTACGCGCCGCCCAGGAGCTTGCTCTCGGACTGGCCGAGATCGAGGTGGCTTGGGTACGGCTCGCCGGTACGTCCCTCACGGTCTCAGATCCCATCGGCCCTGACGACTCACCCCGTCCGGCGGTACCGATCGAACCGGGGAGTGTGCCCGCCCCGGCGCTGGCGGTGCTGCTCGGCAGCTCGGCGCTGGGCAAGGACTACTCCGCCGCCTCGCAGATACGTGGCCTGCTGCGCTTCCGGCCAGGGTACTCGAATCTGCTGGTAATGCCGTTAAGTCCATCCGGAGAAGCCCGCGGCTCTGTGGTATTGGCCAGCGTCAAGCCCCTCTCGGAGGAGCTCACAGATGCCTTTCGAATCCTGGTCACCCAAGCCTGGATGGCCCTGTCCAGATGCGAGCTGTCACATAGCATCCGTCAGAGCGAGGCGCGGTTTCGAGGGCTGGTTCAGAATTCCACGGATCTGGTCATAGCCGTTGGTCCTTCCATGGAGATAACCTACGTCAGCCCGTCCGTCGAGAGCTTTCTGGGCCGGCCCCTCAAGTCGCTGACTCTCGCCGCCGACACCGACTCCGTCCATCCCCAGGATCTGCACCGGCTGAAGAGTGCGGTCCAGGAGGCAACGCTGTACAGCGGTTCGAGTCCAATGCCCGACGTACGGATTCGCCGTAAGGGGGGCGAATGGCGACTCCTCGAGCTCCAAGCCACCAACCTGGTCCAGAACCCGGACGTCGGGGCGGTAGTCCTCACCGGCCGGGACGTCACCGAGAGAAAGGCTTTGGAGGAGAAGCTCCGACATCAAGCTCTCCATGACCCCCTCACCGGGCTTGCCAACCGGCTGCTGCTGCGCGACCGGATAGAGCATGCGCTGCATGCTCGCCGCCGCCGGTTGCCGCTGGGGCTTCTGGTTCTCGACCTTGACGACTTCAAGAACATCAACGACAGCTACGGGCACGCCGCCGGAGATTCGGCGCTGTTGGAGGTGACCAAACTGGTGAAGCTCTGTCTGCGCCCGGGGGACACCTTCGCCCGATTGGGGGGGGATGAGTTCGCCATTCTGTTGGAGGAGTTGCAGGGGCCTGAGCAGGCACAGATCGTGGCCGAGCGGATTGGCGCCACCCTGCAAGCCCCCGTGCGGCTCCCCGGACAAGAGGAGGTGCGGGTGACGGCCAGCATAGGGGTGGTCACCTGCGAGGAGGCGGGAGATCCGGACGTGCTGCTGCGCAACGCGGACATCGCCCTCTACGCGGCCAAGGGAGATGGTAAGGGCGGATATGTGGTATTCGAGGACTTCCTCCACCAGCGCGCCCTGCATCGGATGCATGTGGAGAGCGGTCTCCGACGAGCCCTCGAACGCGACGAGCTCAGACTTCACTATCAACCGATCGTTACTGGAGATGGCCACACCCTCATCGGGGTGGAGGCACTCTTGAGGTGGGACGACCCTGACGAAGGACTGGTACTGCCCGACGCCTTCGTGTCGGTCGCCGAAGCGACCGGGATGATCGTGCCCCTAGGGCGGTGGGTCCTGAGTGAAGCCTGCCACCAGATTGGGCGCTGGCAGGCGGTGGTACCAGGGTCCGAGAGACTGACGATGGCGGTCAATCTCTCCGCGCGACAGCTCCAGGAGGAGGGATTGGTAGCTGATGTCGAGGCGGCGCTGGCCAGCTCGGGTCTTCCCGCCGAACTGCTGGTGTTGGAAGTGACCGAGAGCACGATCGCGACCAATCCCATTTCGGCCACGGCGCGCCTCTCCAGCCTGCGGCGGCTCGGGGTCCGGATCGCAATCGACGATTTCGGTACCGGACAGTCCTCGCTGGCCCAGCTCCAGCTCCTGCCGGTGGATGCCATCAAGGTGGACCAATCCTTTGTCCGCCGGCTGTCCAACGACCCCGCGGCAGCGGCGGTTGTGCAGAGCGTGGTGGACCTCGGGCGAGCGCTGAAATTGGAGGTCATAGTCGAGGGTGTCGAAACCGCCAGGCAAGCTCGGACGCTTCGGGAGCTCTGCCCCGACGCCCTGCTTCAGGGCCACTATTTCTCCCCGGCCGTGGCGGCGGCGGAGCTGGAGTTGCTGGCGAGAGCTGGGCGTCGCATCCGTCCACTCCGACCCCGGACGACCGCCCCCGCTCAGCCGGTCCCAGTAGGAGGGGCGGCCCCACCCTGAAGATCGTCTGGCGAATCGGCTCCAAGTGCCCAGCGCTCCAGCGGCTTTCGGGCCAGAAAGACCGCTATCAGGACGGCCAGCGCAACCACGACGGCGAGCCCGATCGCGGCCTCGCCGATCACCCCACTCAGATGAGTGTAGGCCCGGCCCAGTTCGAAACCCAAAAGGCCGTAGGCAACCGCCCAGGCCGCACCCCCAAGGGCGTTGAAGATCACGTAGGTCCGATATCGCATCTCCCCGGCCCCGGCGAGGATGGCGCCGAAGGTGCGGAGAAGTGAGAGGAAGCGAGCTGCAAAGACCGCCAACGGGCCGCGGCGGGCGAAGAATCGGTCGACCAGAAGGAGTCGCCGGTGATCCAGCCCCACGTACCGACCCCACCTCTCGAGCAGACCTCGCCCCGCGAAGCGACCCACCATGTAACCGAAGTTGTCGCCCAGAATGGCCCCCACCGCCGCCAACAGGATCACCAGCGGCAAACTCAGCCGGCCGGTGTTCGCCGAGTAAACCGCAGCGAGGATCAGTGTCGTCTCGCCCGGGAACGGCACCCCGGTACTCTCCAGCATCGGGGCAAGCAGCACCGCCGCATAGCCGTAGGTGTGAATCAGCTGGTCCGGGGATAGGTTCATCGCTGAGGCGCGCCGCCGGGGGCGATCGGGAGGGAGGGCTGAGTGGGAGGGAGCTGGGGGTAGTCTAGGCCCAGAATGCGGGCCATCTGGAGGCCGTTGACAACCGCGTAGTTCGCTCGGTTGTTGTTGAACAGGATGTGAAGTTCGTCCGCACTTTCGATCAGCTGACGGATCGGCTCCAGCCACTCCCGCAACTCATCCTCCTTGTAGAGGTAGTCGAAGCGGTCTCCGGAGGTGGGGCCAGACCGGTACCAGGAGCTGCGGTTGCGGCCGTGGAATCGGATCACTGCGAGACGCGGATCTGTCAGTTCCCTGCGGGTCGGGAACGACCCGCTTCCAATCTGAGGTTCGTCGACGATGCACAGTGAGAGCTGGGCCTCTTCCAGGAGCTCCAACAAAAGCGGGAACCGCGCGGGGTCGGCCCAGCTGCGGTGCCGGAATTCAACCACCACCAGCTCCTCTCGGTGGCGCTCGCGCAGGCGGACCAGCCGGCTTTGATTGGCTGGCGTTGCCGTGAACCAACTGGGGAACTGATAATGCACGGCCCGCAGCTTGCCTGCCACCCTTAAGGGCTCCAGGCAAGCCAAGAAGGCGGCCTCCTCGCTGTCCGTCGGCTCACGCGGCTCGCCACCCACCCTCTCGTGGTATGTCATCGACCGAAAGGCCTTGACATTGAAGAAGAAGTCATGGGGGACGGCCGCGGCCCACGCCGCCGCTCGCTCGGGACTCGGAATGGCGTAGTAGCTGCTGTCCACTTCGACCATGGGAAAGAAGTTTGAGTAGTAGGTCAATCGATCACGAGGTGGCAGCCCCCGGGGATAGAAATCGGAGTGGTCGCTCCAATTGCAGGTCCCGATCCGAAGTGCGGCAGCCACCGGGCCATGGTCGCATGTCACCGCAGCCGGCGGACAAACGCGGTAGCTTATAGACCATGAGCCAGTCCTTCTCCGAGAAGCAGATCGAATTCCTGCGCCGGCGTCAATTCGCCCACGTCGCCACGGTCAACCCGGATGGCAGCCCTCAGGTCACGGCTCTTTGGGTGGACACGGATGGACTGGCCGTGATGATGAACACCGCCAAGGGACGGGTTAAACATCGCAACCTCCTGCTCGACCCTCGAATCGCGGTCTCCATAGTGGACTCTGCTGATCCCTACTCCACCCTTACGGTGTCCGGCAGGGCAGAGCTGATTGAATCAGGCGCCTTGGAGCACATTAGGTCCCTGAGGCAGAAGTACCACGGCGACCCGGACTTCGTGGTCGCCCCCGGTGAGGAGCGGGTGATCATCAGAGTGGTCCCGGACCGAATTGGTGGCGACGTCAGCTAGGTCCAGACCTCACGTCCTCGGCTTTGGAGATCGCAGCGGCCGCCAGCCGAGCCTCCTCGGGTTTCCCTCACCTATGCCACTCAAACCTCCCTGCCCTGCCGACTTGATCCAGCCGGGTCTTGCGGCGTTTGGCGAGGCGGCGCGGTATACGATGGCAACCACGTAAGCCGGGCACAGCTTATGGGGAGGACTGAGTGGACGAGATCGCCGGAATGGACCTGAATTTGGTCATGGCGACTGTGAACGGCTCCGGCAGCCAGTCGGCCAATCTGGTCCTGACCCGGGCGCTGTTCGCGATGGGCGTCCCGGTCGCTCCGAAGAACATCTTCCCTTCCAATATCGAGGGGCTCCCGACCTGGTTCTTCCTCCGCGCGAATGCCGCAGGGCATCTGGCGGGTCGGCGAGAGGCAGACCTTTTGGTCGCCCTTAACCGGGCGACGTTCCACCAGGACGTGGCCCGGATTCTGGCGGGCGGGGTGCTGGTCTTTGAACAGGCCTTCGGCGACCCCCAGGTGGATCCAGAAGCCCATCTGAGCACATATCCCGTGCCCTTTGGCAAGCTGGCCAAGGAGGCGGTGTCGGACCCGGACCTGCGGAAGTATCTGACCAACATGATCTATGTCGGGGTGGTGGCCGAGATTCTGGGCCTCCCGGAGAAGGCGCTGGAGTCCGCCCTGGCCAGGCAGTTCCGGGGCAAGCCCCGCGCCCTTCCCGAGAATCGAGCCGCGATCGAGCTTGGAAGGTCGTACTTCAAGGAGAACCTAACCCGGAGCGGCTCGTTGGCCGTACACCCGCTCGACCAGAACAAAGGAAAGCTGCTGTTGGAAGGAAACCAGGCGGTGGCCCTTGGGGCTCTCATGGGAGGCTGCAGCGTCTTTGCTTGGTACCCGATCACCCCGAGCTCCTCTGTGGCGGAGCATCTGACCTCACTGAGCGACCGTCTGCGAGTCGATCCCTCAACCGGAGAACGGAGGATCGCGATCGTCCAGGCTGAGGACGAGCTCGCCGCGGCCGGGATGGTGATCGGAGCCGGATGGGCTGGCGCAAGGTCCATGACGGCCACCTCCGGGCCGGGCATCTCCCTGATGGCCGAGTTCGTGGGACTTGCGTACTTTGCGGAGATCCCTTCGGTCTTCGTCGACATCCAACGGGTCGGCCCCTCTACCGGCCTGCCCACCCGCACCATGCAGGGCGACCTGCAGTTCGCGTACAGCCTCTCCCACGGCGACACCCGGCACCCCATCCTCCTGCCTGGAAGCGTCGTGGAGGCCTACACCTTCACTCAAATGGCGCTGGACCTGGCGGAGCGGGTTCAGACCCCGGTCTTTGTACTCTCGGACCTGGACCTCGGAATGAACCTGTGGATGACCGACCCGCCCCCGTATCCGGAGCAGCCCTTTGACCGCGGAAAGGTGCTCGGTGAGGAGGAGCTTCAGGGAATGGCCAAGTTTGAGAGATACCGCGACCTCGATGGGGATGGCATAGCGGCGAGAACCCTTCCTGGCACCCGCCATCCTCTGGCAGCGTACTTCACCAGGGGCAGCGGCCACGATGAGGCGGCCCGCTACACGGAGAGCGAAGAGGCCTATCCTCGGGTAATGGACCGATTGCGACGCAAGCTGGACTCGGCGGTTTGGCGACTTCCCCAGCCGGAGGAGTCCACTGAGGAGGGAGCGGAGTTCGGGATCATCGCCTATGGCAGCTCCGATGCTGCGGTGGCCGAGGCCCGAAGCGCGCTCTCCTCACTGGGAATCAGGACGGGATACCTGAGGATCCGGTCGTTGCCCCCGGGGCCCGCGATCGCTTCATTCCTGGGCCGGCACCAGCGCGTGTACCTGGTGGAGCAGAATCGCGACGGCCAGATGCTCCAGGTTTTGAGGTCCGAGCTGGCTCCCGGACTCACCGGGCGGATTCAATCGATTCTCCATTACGACGGCTTCCCCCTTTTCGCGGCTGACGTCCTGGAGGCGATTCGGACCATGGAAGCTGGGCGCGGGGTACGACTCACCTCGCTTGAATCTGACGCCGCCGTTGAAAGGACGCGCTGATGGGGGTGGCAGCGAAGGTGAACCCGCTGGGGTTGACCAGGGACGACTACAAGGGGCTGGCCACCACCCTGTGCGCCGGATGCGGGCACAACTCCATCACCAACCACTTGGTGAAAGCTCTGTTTGAGAGCGGAGTCGACCCTTACCGAATGGCGAAGATGAGCGGGATCGGGTGCTCCTCCAAGGCAACCGCATACTTCATGGAAAGGTCGCACGCCTTCAACGCGGTGCATGGGCGAATGCCCGCGGTCACCACCGGCGCCGCCCTGGCCAATCGGCAGCTGCTTTACCTGGGCATCTCCGGGGATGGGGATACCGCAAGCATCGGCCTTGGTCAGTTCTGCCATCTGGTAAGGCGCAATTTGGACTGCACCTACGTGATTGAGGACAACGGCGTCTACGGGCTCACCAAAGGTCAGTTCTCAGCCACCGCCGACATCGGCTCAGTGCAGAAGCGAGGAGCGGTCAATGAGCTGGAAACCATCGACATAGCCGCGCTGGCGGTGCAGCTGGGGGCGTCGTTTGTCGCCCGTGGTTTCTCAGGAGATGGCGGCCAGCTGGTGCCGCTTCTGCGCGCCGCGATGGCCCACCGCGGAACTGCAATCCTGGACGTCATAAGCCCATGCGTCACCTTCAACGACCACGCCGGCTCCACCAAGAGCTATGCCTATTTGAAAGAGCACGACCTCATCCTTCAGGAGCTGGATTTCGTAGCGCACAGGGACGAGGTAGTGGTCTCCTACCCGGAGGGCGAGAGTGTGGATGTCGCCCTCCACGATGGATCCGTCCTTCGCCTCAGGAAGCTGGGCCAACAACATGACCCGTTGGACCGGCTGGCGGCGCTGACGGTGCTGGACCGGGGCCGCCAGTCCGGCGAGGTGGTCACAGGCCTCATTTATGTCAATCCAGAGGCGGTCGACTTCTGCTCCAGGGAGCACCTACCTGCGGCGCCTCTCCGCGACATGAAAGAGGCGGAGTTGCGCCCGGACCGCCAGCGCTTCGCAGAGTTGATCGCGTCCTGGTCCTGAACCACAGGGTTTCGTTCTCAGGGTCGTCTCAGGTCACCGCCGCGGTCTCGAGGTAGGCTCGGAAGAGTCACATGAGGCCCAGCCATCCAGGGGCCGGATTCAAAGGAGACTCGACATGAGGAAGCTCTATACCACGGGGCTGGCGGTCACCGCCGGAGCTGTCGTCGCCACAGTCGGGGGTGCGATGGCGGTCTCAGCCGCCACGTCGACTTCGACACCCAAACCGACCGCCGCCAAGGGGGCCCACCACGGCCTCTTTCGCCTACCGAAGGTCGTCGCCGAAGTGATCTCAGACTCTTCTTCGGGAGGCGCTGATGGAAAGGGACAGTTGGTCGTGAAGGCCCCGGACGGCACGACGATGACCCTCTCGATCACGCCAGGCACCAAGGCCTGGAAGTACGTCGGCCCCGGCAAGAAGCCGGTCTCGGAGAGCGCTACATCCCTCCCCGCGAACGAGGTGATCGTGGTGGCGGGCAGGGGGCTCTACGGAAAGAACCACCTGGCGCGGCACATTCTGGACCTCGGGTTCCAGGCGCAGACCGCCCAGGGCTGATCCTCCGCCTCCCTATCTCGCCCCCTGGGGACTTGCCCTCCCTGGGGTGGCGGGAGCAAAACCCGAGCCGGGCGGATGCCGCTGGGTGCCCGCCCGGCTCGACGCCGTGGTCTCAGCCGTACGAGTATCCGGGCGGTAACGGCAGCGGTGGCTGGGGGCCGACATACACCGCGGAAGGTCGGATCAGCCGGTTGTGTGCGGCCTGTTCGCAGATGGCGGCCGTCCACCCGACCATTCGACTGCAGGCAAAGGTGGGTGTGAACATCTCCCGGGGAATCCCCGCGGTGTTCATCACCACGCCCCCGTAGAACTCGACGTTGGTGTAGAGTCTGCGGCCCGGCTTCAACTCGTTCAGAACCTGGAGCGCGGTCTCCTCCACATGTTGCGCGAACTTGGCCTGCTCTCCCCCCATCTCCAGGGCCACCGCACGCAACAGGGTGGAACGCGGGTCGTCGGTCTTGTAGACCCTGTGGCCGAAACCCATGAGCCGCTCCCCCGACTCCACTTTGGCCCGCAGGTAGGCATAGGCCCTGTCCGCGGTGCCGATTTCGTCTAGCGTCTGGAGCGCGCGAGAGGGGGCTCCGCCGTGAAGCGGGCCCGACAAGGCCCCGATGGCACCGACCAACGCGGAGCCGATGTCCGCTCCCGTGGAGGCAATGACGCGGGCGGTGAAGGTGGACGCATTGAAGCCATGGTCCATGGTCAGTATCAGGTACTTCTCCACCGCCCGCACGTGTGGTGCATCCGGGCGGTTCCCGGTCAACATTTGCAAGAAGGAAGCGGCGTAGCCCAGATCGGGATCCGGCTCGACCATCGGCTTTCCACGATGAGCTCGAAAAAGTGCCATGAGCAGGACCGGGACTATGGCGGTCATGCGCAGCGCCTGTCCCCGCAGCTCCGCTGGACCGATATCCAAGACCGGCTGCAGGCCGAACGCGTCGGCAGCAAGCGAGACGGCAGTCCGGAGGGCGTTGAGCGGTACAAAGTCAGCGCCCCCCGCAATTTCGGGGAGGAATCGGGCGACGCGCTCTGGGAGAGACCTGAGCTCAACGGTTCGTGCACGAAACTCGGCAAGTTGGTCAAAGGTGGGCAGCGAGCCTTCAATCAGAAGATGCCAGACCTGCTCAAAGGAGAGGGCATCTGCCAGCTCGGCCGCGTTGTACCCTCGGTAGTGGTAGAAGCCCTCCTCCCCACGGACATCCCCGATGAGGGTCTCCGCCACTGCCACCCCCTCGAGCCCCGGGGGGGCGAGTTCGGGCCGGTGAGGACCCTCGGCCGCTGCTCCCTCAGCGACCGTCAATGGTGCGTCGTCATCTTCAGGCACCGGTGCGGCCCGTGTCGGATGGGTGGGCGTCTTGCTCCTCATCCTTGGCGGCACGGCGGAACAGCACCACCCAGACGACCAGTGAACTCCCCGCGATGAGGGTCAGCACCGCCAAGGGAAGCGCGACCTGAAGTGGTGTCGTCAAATGATGCCCTCCGTATCTGAGGAGTATTCTAGTCGACGTGTTGAGCTAGGCGAGAGTCCCATCGGCGGCATCGGCCGTCCGTCCTATCCTGTCGCGGCCCGCGGCTCGCCCACCGCCGAGGCCGACATCAGCTCACTCAACCCCGGAGATCTCTTGAATTCGCCTGCCATCGATCCTCGCCGAGCCCGGATTGCTCTCTATGGTCTGGTCGGAGCCAGCTTCGCGGACGCCCTCGGAGCGACCATGATCCTGCCCGTCGTGCCCCTGTTCCTACGCCAGGATGGCGCTTCGTATGCCGAGATAGGGTTGGTCGCGGCGGCGTTCTGGGGTGCGGGCCTGCTGGTCGGATACCCCGTCGGCAAACTCTCCGACCGGCTGGGTCGCAAGCGCCTCATGGTCGGGAGCCAGCTTGTGTACGCGCTGGCGACGGCTGCCTTCGCATTGACCCCTTCTCCGCTTTGGTTCCTCATCCTCAGGGCACTGCAGGGGGCAGCCGCGGGGGCGGCAAACGTCCTCGCGATGGCCGCCGTTGCTGACGTCGTTCCCCACGAACGCCGGGGCCGCGCCTACGGCTCCCTGACCGGAGCAAACATGACTGGCACGATCGTTGGCCCGCTCATCGGAGCGACTCTGTTCACCCTCTCTGTCGGCCTCACCTTCTTGGCCTCGGCATCGGTGGCCCTGGTGGTCGGGGCGATCATCGCCGCGACCTTGCCGGGCAGGGCGGCGGCTTCGGTGCAGGGGCTGGCGGGCCGGGTCGGGCCCGTGATATGGCGCAACCGCGCGATCCTCGGGATCCTGCTGTCATCTGCAGCCCTTGGAGCGCTGATCGGGATGTATGACACCCTCTGGAGCCTGCTGATGCACCACCGTCACGCGACTGACTTCGAGATCGGGTTGTCCTTCACCCTGTTCGCCATACCATTCGCCCTGGGGTCCTGGCCGGCCGGCTGGTTGGCGGACCGCCTCGACAATCGCTGGCTGATCGGCACAAGCCTGGTGGCCGGCGCCGCCTTCGCCGCCACCTACCCCTTCCTGCCATCGCCCGCCTGGCTGATAGGGTTGGGAGTGTTCGAGGGGATCTTCACTGTGACTGGCGCTCCGGCACGGCTGGCGATGCTGTCAAGGCAGGTCCGCCCAGAGGCGATGGGCGTGGTCCAGGGCATCTACGGCTCGACCCAGGTGGGCGCTGCGGCAGTCTCCGCTGTTCTCGCAGGCTGGCTGTTCGGAATCGGGGTCCCAATTCCATTTTTGGCCACGGCCGCCGTCATGGTCTTGGCGGCCTTCGGGCTGGTGCCGCTCTGGCACGGGGTTGAAGGAAGACCCAGACGGCGCATCAGAGGCGCTGCCGGACTGCCCACCAGTGTGAAGAAGAGCCCGGCGCCCTGAACGGGCACCGGGCTCTCAGCAGCTACTTGGTCAGTTGGTGGGAAGCACCACCCGCTTGAAGGTGGCGTTGGTGACATCGGCGAACGAGGTGTAGAGCGCGGCGATCGCGGTCAGGATCCCCACGTATCCTCCGATGTGGGTGAAGCCTGTGCCGCCGCCCCATCCCCAGGCTCCGAAGGCCAAGAGCAGGAAGGTAAGGGTCAGCAGCAGGAATACCACAGTCACCGCCTTAGCACCCGCGAAGGAGGCCACGAACATGTACAGGGTGAAGATCCCCCACATGAAGAGGTACAGCCCGACGATCGGGCTGATCGTGGCAGGAGCGGTCTTCGCGAGGAAGACATCAACCAGCAGATAGTAGCTGAGCCAGAAGGCTCCATAAGAGGTGAAGGCAGTCGCGGCAAAGGTGTTGCCGCGCTTGAACGCCCACATTCCTGCCAGGAGCTGACCGAAGCCTCCGTAAGCAGCCGCCATCGGCAGGACCGCGGTCGTTGCGCCGGCACCGATGATGCCGGCGTTGATAAAGGAGAGCAGCATGGTGGTCAGGCCAAAGCCGGCCAGACCCAGGGGCGCCGGGTCGGCGATGGTTGGCACCGCCTCGTGGGTCTGCATCACCGGCGCGGGACCGGCTGCAGGGTTGTTAACTGACATTAGTTGACTGTCAAGCCTCCATGAAAATGAGTTGATGAATTCGGCTATGGTCGAGTCCCTTCGCTATTGCTCCTTTCCCTCCTCTGCTACGGCCCGGGAGCGCAACTCCTCCACCACCCCCGGGTCGGCAAGGGTGGTGGTGTCTCCGAGAGCCCGGTGCTCGGCCACGTCGCGGAGCAGGCGGCGCATGATCTTGCCCGACCTGGTCTTGGGAAGCTCGGGGGTGAAAACGATGTTGGCCGGCGCCGCGATCTTGCCGATCTTGTTGGAAACGTGATTTCGTAGTTCGGACAGGAGCTCTACCGAGGCCTGGTGGGTTGCCTTGAGCGTGACGTAGGCGACTATGGCCTGGCCGGTTTGAGGGTCCTGTCGACCGGTGACCGCCGCCTCGGCGACCGCAGGGTGGTCGACCAACGCCGACTCCACCTCGATGGTGGAGATGCGGTGGGCAGAGATGTTCATGACATCGTCGATCCGTCCCATGAGCCAGAAGTCGCCGTCCTCGTCCTTTCGAGCGCCGTCGCCCACAAAGTAGGTGTCCTTATAGCGGGCCCAATAGGTTTGCTGGTACCGCTCAGGGTCCTTGTAGATCCCGCGGAGCATCGCCGGCCAGGGCTTGCGGATGACCAGATTGCCTCCCTGACCGGGTGGCACCTCTTGGCCCTGCTCGTCATAGACGGCAGCGTCAATGGTCGGGAAGGGCTTGGTAGCTGACCCCGGCTTGAGGGTGGTGACCCCGGGCAACGGGGTGATCAGGATCATCCCCGTCTCCGTCTGCCACCAGGTATCCACAACCGGGGTCTTCCCGAGCCCAGCGGTCTGGCGATACCACATCCAGGCTTCGGGGTTGATCGGCTCTCCGACCGTCCCCAGCAATCTGAGGCTGCTGAGATCGTGCTTCTGAGCATACTGAGGGCCCCACTTCATGTGAGTTCGAATCGTGGTGGGCGCGGTGTACAGGATGTCGACCTTGTAGCGCTCGATGATCTCCCACCAGCGCTCCTCGTTGGGATGGTTGGGGACCCCCTCGTAAATCACTCCGGTTGTGCCATTGCACAAGGGCCCGTAGAGGATGTAACTGTGACCGGTCACCCAGCCGATGTCAGCGGCGCACCAGTAGACCGAGTCCGGCTTCACATCAAAGATGTAGTGGTGAGTGGTCGCCACCCCGACCAGATACCCAGCCGTGGTGTGCACGATTCCCTTCGGCTTGGCGGTGGTACCGCTGGTGTAGAGGAGGTAGAGGAGGTCCTCCGAGTCCATGGGCTCGCATGGACAGGTGGCGGGGTCGTCGCTGAGCCCCGCTTGGAGCTCATCCGCATAGATGTCTCGCCCATCCGTCATGTTCACCGGGTCGCCGGTCCGCCGCACGACGACGCAGCTCCGAATGGTCGGGGAGAGCTCCATGGCATCATCACAGTTGGCTTTCAGCGGGACCTTGTTGCCCTTTCGCCAACCCTCGTCCTGGGTGATCAGGATCTCGGCCTCCATGTCGTTCAAGCGACCTGCGACCGCCTGAGCCGAGAACCCGCCGAACACCACCGTGTGCGGCGCTCCAAGCCTGGTGCAGGCGAGCATCGCAACTGGGAGCTCCGGACACATCCCCATGTAGATGCCGACCGGGGTGCCCTTCTTGACCCCTAGCTTCTTCAGCCCGTTGGCAAAGCGCACGACCTCGCGCTGAAGATCGCTGAAGGTGATGGTACGACGCTCGTCGGCCGGCTCCCCCTCCCAGTAGAAGGCGACCTTGTCACCGCGGCCGGCCTCGACGTGACGGTCGACGCAGTTGTAGCAGACGTTGAGCTGACCGCCGAGGTACCACTTCGAGTAGGGGGGCTCCCACTCGTAGAGCTTGTCGAACGGGCGAAACCAACTCACCCGCTCCCGGCCTTGCGCCTCCCAGAACTCCTCGAAGCCGCGATTGTAGATATCGGGCTTTGCATTGGCCTGGGCGGCAAACTCCGGCGAAGGCGGGAACTTACGGTTCTCCTCCTGCAGCGCGTCGATCCGATTGGCATCAACTGTCATAACTCCCTCCTGCGGGTTGGAAACGACATCCCTATCTCCTCTGCGCCGACGCGAACCCTCTTACGGGGTCACGGACACCTTGCCACGCTGCAGGGTAGGCAAGTTGAGGCGCTGGCGACGGCCCTATGCGGCGAACGGTCCGGATTAGGGGTGTTTACGGCAGCAGCGAGATGTCGAACGGCGGTATTGGCATCTTTCCCCCAGCCCCCGCCGGAGCGGCGAATGCGGTCCGGCTGGGCGGACGGGGCGGACCTCATGGTCTGCAGCG
>DAHVDN010000056.1 GCA_027313505.1 Candidatus Dormiibacterota bacterium | reverse complement strand
CACGCTCGACCTCTCCTTCTGCCTGGATGCCCTGCGCGAGGCCCTGGCGACCCACGGCACTCCCCAGATCTTCAACACCGACCAGGGCTCACACTTCACCGCCTCCAGCTGGGTGGACATATTGAAGGCCCACGGCGTCACCATTTCCATGGATGGCAAGGGCCGGGCCATCGACAACGTGTTCATCGAACGCTTCTGGAGATCGCTCAAATACGAGTACGTCTTCCTCCACCCAGTGGAGGACGGAGCCGAGCTGAAGGCTGGCCTGAAGACCTACATCACCTGGTACAACCAGGGTCGGCCTCACTCGTCCCTGGACGACCTCACCCCCGACACTGTCTATGCAGGAGGGATCATGTCAAACTGTGCGGCCTGACGCGCCAAGGCGGGGATGTCCACGTTGTCCAACTTATCCAACCCCTTCCTCCGGACCTCCATCCCCGCTACGACTACGACTTATCCACCGAGCTTAGTCCAGCCCTGTACCTGTCTATTCCCATAGGGCCACTCCAGTGGCAGCCGACGTACTTGGGCTCCACCGCGGCCGAAATCACTGAGCGCCGGGACCGTTGGGCCCAGATCCAGGAGATGGTGGTCAATCCCTTCCATCGCTACCAGGTACCACTGATCTTGTTGAACCGCGCGACGTCGAAGGACGCCGTTTGCCAGGTTTTCGAGAAGGTGAACACCGGTGGGGTCTCGCTCACGGTCTTCGAGCTGTTGACCGCGACCTACGCTGCCGATGAATTCAACCTGAGAGAGGATTGGACGCGGTGGCAGAAGCGGCTTGCGAGCTACCGCGTGCTGCGTGGCGTGGAGAGCACTGACCTGCTCCAGTCCGTGGCCTTGCTGTCCACCTGGAACCGTAAGAGGCAGCGCCCGGAAGTGGCGGTGGGCTGCAAGCGCAAGGACATCTTGGAGCTCGACTTGACCGAGTATGGAGCCTGGATGGGACCGGCCGTGGACGGCTACGAGAACGCCGCTCGTTTTCTCTTCGATGAGCACTTCTTCGATGCCCGGGATGTGCCGTATCGGACGCAGCTCATCCCCTTGGCCGCCATCCTGGCGGAGCTGGGAAGCCGGTCGCAGAACTACGGAGTCATGGCTAGGATCCGGCAGTGGTTCTGGTGCGGGGTCCTGGGGGAGCTATACGGAGGGTCGATCGAGAGCCGCTTCGCCCGTGTCCTGCCCCAGGTGCTCAGTTGGGGCGATGGCGGGCCAGAGCCGGACACCGTGGTGGAGGCCAACTTCCGTGCGGAGCGCGTCCGGACGCTGCGCACCCGGAACAGTGCCGCCTACAAGGGCATCCACGCTCTTCTGCTGCGGGCATCGCCCCTCGACTTCCGCAGCGGGCGCACGATCGACTCGCAGGTCTACTTTGAGGACGGAGTTGACATCCACCATGTATTCCCCCAGGCCTGGCTGGCGAGGCACCCCGAGTTCGCCGAAATCGGAGATTGCATCGTCAACAAGACAGCGCTTTCTGCGGCCAGCAACCGGGCCATAGGCGGGCGAGCTCCGAGCCAGTACCTGCAGACCATCGAGCGCGAAGCAGGGATCTCACCGGACCGAATGGACGAGCTCCTGGCCTCCCATCTGATCGACCCCCATGCACTCCGCGGCGACGATTTCCGCAGCTTCTTTGCCGCTCGGGAGCAGGCAATTCTGGACCTAGTCCAGCAGGCGATGGGAAAGTCTGCGGCGGGGATCGCCATACACCACGCTGTGGGAGAGGACGATGGGGGGCCGGCCAGTGGTCAGAAGGGTTTCCCGATTCCTGGCGATGCTAAGGCGATCCTGCTGGTGGAGGGAGCCACCGACGAGCAGTACCTTCGACTCGCGGCGGAGATCTGCCAGCGGCCCGAGCTGTTGCGTGACCTGCACATCGTCTCCTGCAAGGGGGCCGCGGACCTGGCCTCTCGCGCCGTCGCTCTGCGAGTCGGAGATCGGCGCCCGATCGTCGCGCTGTTCGACCGCGACCCCAATGGCAGGGCGGGCCGCGAGATGCTGATTTCGAGGTTCGCCTTCAGCAAGCAGCAGCTCCTCACGTACGGTGACGTGCTGGAAGGCAACTCCGAGGTGGTGGAAGCCGAAGACCTGTTCCCCGGCACACTGTTGCAAGGCTTCGTCGACACCTTCGGGCAAGAGTCCGTGCTTTCCGAGCGAGTGATGGATCCCCACCGGCACGTTTGGCACTTCGGCTTCAACGCTCACGGCAAGGAGCTGATTGCCACGTACTTGCGTGGGACCGCCACCTGCGCTGACCTTGGACCATGGGTGCGCTTACTTGAGATGATCCGTTCGAGGGCCGGCCTGACCGTCCCTCGTCCCCCAGATTCCGGGCATGGGCATCACGCGGGTACGAGCGAAGGCGCATACGACTGGAGCAAGATCGACCGGGCCGTAAGGCTGCTGAGGGCGGGACAATGGACCACCTACGGAGACCTGGCACAGCTGGGCGGTACCGCACCGCTGGCCGTGGGACAGCACTTGGCGGCCTCCCAACTGCCAGGGGCGTATCGCGTGCTGGATTCCTTTGGTCGGGTTCGCCCGGGTTTCAGGTGGGTTGACGGGTCAGACGCGAGGGACCCGATAGAAGTTTTGGTGCAGGAGGGGCTGCGCTTCGACGCGGGCGGTGCCGCCTCTGAGTCGCAACGCCTTCGTGTCGCCGACCTAGAGTCGCTGCTCGACGACGCGACGGGCCAAGAGAGTGAGTGATGCCCGGGCCGCCTCCCGTGGCCGGACGGCGGTGGCGCATGGACCCGATCATGATTCTGGATGGCTAGGCGGAGCTGTGAGGATGCTCGTCCTCGCGCCTTCCTGGCGATTAACATGAGCACGTCAGGCCCGTCTGGGGGTGACAGCGACGACACCGTTGGGGGCCGGTCGGGGGAGGGCAGGGTGGAGGCCACAGGGAAGTGGGCGTGACTTACCGGCTACAGGGGCGCCTCTCCTCGCACGCGGCCTGGGGACACGAGGTGATCACCTTCGCGGACGACGACGCCGGGTACCTCACCTGGATCGCTCAACACCCCCAGGGATACGTCTTGAACACGGCTCGGCAGCCCACCGCGGATTACCTCATCGCCCACCGGGCTACTTGCCCGACGATCTCCGGGACTCCGGCGCGGGGAGAGCAGTGGACCCGTGACTTCCTCAAGCACTGCGCCGAGCACCGGGCCGAACTCCGCAGCTTCGCGCGGGTCGAATGCCTCGGCGACGCCAGGGACTGCGGACCTCGGGTGAAACTGCCTCGCCTGCCGGTCATCTCGCCATCTCCTAGTTGGTCGCTCCATCATCCCAGTCAGGTGTCCAGACGAGGTGTCAAGACGGACCGAGGCCCATGGGAAGGCCGAGGCGGATGGCGGCGGCCCGAGACTTACACATCGAACTACTCTAAGAGCTATCCCAGGATCCAGCCCTGAATTCAACGTTCCGCCCAACCCCCCCAGTGGGGGGGTTCTACAGCGACGAGAACCAAGTATGATCTAACTAGGTAAGGCCGTGTGGCCGTAGCACGGAGAAGGGCAATAGTATGGCACCCGACGAGACTTCCATCGACGGCAGTACGAACGACCACGAGAGCGATGATCGGCCGCTGAGGCCGGACATCGCCGCAGCGAAGGCCCGCATGTCTGGCTCACTCTTGTCCTTCTCGATTGGCGGACAACTGGCTTTCCGAAGGCTCGAAGAACAGCTCTCGCCGACGGAGGAAGTTTTGTGCTTGGCTCCCGGGCACGCACGGGGGAAAGGAGCGCTGGCCGTATTGACATCGACGCGCATCCTCGTGCTTCGCCAGGGTCTCCTGCGCAGAGGCAACTACGATATCGCTCTCGACCAAGTGTCGGCAGTCAGCTACACGAAAGGTTTTGTCCGGTCCACCTTGTCCGTGCACAGCAGTGGCGGAGTCGAACAGATCGAGAAGGTGCAGCATGGGGACGCTGAAACTTTTGTGGCACGGGCGCGCGAGCGAATCGGCGTTCGCCCGGTTGGGACCGCCGCAGTGGGGGGGTGGGCCGCACAACAGGTCCAAACGGCCACCACGGGGCACACCGATGTGCTGTCGCAGATCCGGGCCCTGGGTGAGCTCAGGGAAGCTGGCGTTCTTTCTGAGGAGGAATTCCAAGCGAAAAAGCAGGCACTTCTCGACCGCCTGTAGCGACAGTCTTTGGGGCAACCAACTATTCCGCGGGTCGTTCAAGGAGGTAGACGAGAGAAGCACCGTCCAGGCTCTCTACTGAGAGGGCCCCCTAGGACGGGTCCACCTGAACCCAGCCAAGGGAGGAGGCGTGCAGCGATGCCGGGCCATGCCGCCCTCCCCCCAGCCGCGGTCCGGCATCAGTTGCGGCGGCTGGGCGAGATGCGGCTAGACACATCGGCGACGGGCCACAGGTCCCGCTCCGTCACGAGAACGCGCTGCCAGAGACTTCATAGACTTTCATCACCTCGTCGCCGTAGTGGTTGATGACCTTCACGGCGATCCTCTCGGTCTTCGGGATGGCGAACGGGCGGCTGACCGTCTGGTAGAGGCTGGCCCAAGCCTCCTCATCAATATCAGCCTTGAGCGCCGCTCTCAGCGACTTGTAAGGGTCGCCGGCGCCCGTAAAGTAGGCGTGGCGCACAAAGAAGCTGTTGCCATCGTAGGCGGTGTCGATGAACCAGCAGGCAATGTCGGCCGTCGTGTGGGCGCGTACCTGGCCAGTCGTCGGGTCGTAAACGTCCAAGCCACGAATCTCGACAACGACCTGTCCATCCTCGCTCCGGACGTCGATGTCTGGCTCGCCGAACACAGTGAACAGGTTACCCAAACCCGTCTTCTTCAACAGATCGCCACCCATCGACAGATCGGGATTCATGTTCGCCTTCAAGATGGCGAGATTCCCAAGTTGTTTGAACTCGTTGGCGATGTATGCGTCGAAGGCGAACCCACAGACGATGAGGATGTCGAAGAAGCCAGCCGCTTCCTTGGCTGCGTCGCGTACGATGTCTGCGTCGACTGTGCCGTATTGCGGTCCGATAGTGATTGCGGCACGACGCGGCTTGCCGGCCTCGGAGTACTCGCCAATTGCATGGATATATTTACCGGGCCACGGCTCCACACGGTCAAAAGTGAGTCGCTCATTGCGGACCGTGTTCTGGACGCCGGCGGCGCGAAGGTTGTCCATGATAACCCTCGTGTAGTCAGTGCAGTCTGGCTCCGCGTCGTTGGGGCGCAGTCGCTCACGGCCAGAACCAATGTATGGTGACAGTGACTCGATTGTAAACGGACCAGGGACCCGCACCACCGCGGGATCGACCTGTGGCCGATCGTAGAGGATTTCGCGATCCGAATTAGCCTTGATTGCCGCGCTGATCGAGGCAGAAGTGGAATCTTCGTAGATATCGGGATTATTCGCGATCGACTTCAGGGTGACGTGTGCGACCGTCTCGTACTTGAAGCCACGACGAATGTCTTTCGTTGCTGGATCTGCAAGCAAATACTGGGATAGGCGAGCAGCGAGAAGACGCTGACGGGCGAGGGCAATGGCGACGCGACTGGTGTCCATGGTGATCCAGCGGCGTCCCCACTGCTCAGCAACGTAGGCAGTGGTTCCAGATCCGCACGTCGGATCGAGAACCAAGTCTCCGGGATCCGTCGTCATAAGCACGCACCGCTCTACGACCTTGGAAGAGGTTTGAACCACGTAGATCTTGGGATCGGACGCATACCCGAGTCGGATATCCGTCCACAAGTGATTCAGTGGCGTGACCGGGAAATCGTCTGCGTCACGCTTGTAGTTGACGGTTCGCCCGCGGGCCACAAGGCGGTTGGCCCATGAGAGCTTCCGCATGCCGTCTGGCGTGGTCTTCCAGTGTGCTCCGGTGGGCGGCAGGTATTCCTTGCCTTGCCACTCGAAGGTCTGCGACAGTGACTCGCTAAACCCCGCAGACGACGCGTTCTCGTACCGAACCCTCCGGCCGTCCTCAACTTGATTGAAGCCCGATTCCTCCTCAAGGGTCCGCTCGACAAACAACTGCCGGTACTTCATCCTCTCCCTGTCTTTGGCGTACCACAGGATGAAGTCACCCACAGTGGCGAGTACGTTGACACGCGCGACGGGGCTGTTGGCTCCGGTCGTCTTCTTGAAGACGATCAGAGCACAGAAGTTATCCGAACCGAACACTTCGTCGAGAAGGCATCGGACCAGGTGCACGTTTGTGTCGCTGATCTGGACGAAGATGCTCCCAGTCGGCGCGATCAATTGAGAGGACGCGCTCAAGCGATCGCGGAGATACGTGAGATAAGAGTGTTTGTCATCAAACCAGGTATCCCGAAATGCTTTGACTTGCTCCGGTTGGCGCGTCGCGTCGAGCACACTCCCGTCTCTCACGTCGCGCTTCCTTGTTGAGATCTGCCAGTTGGAGCCGAACTTCACTCCGTATGGAGGATCCATATAGATGCACTGGACTTGACCCTTGAGACCCTCCCGCTCAGCGAGTGACGTCATGACCTCGAGCGAATCCCCGAGGATCATGCGGTTTGACCAATGCTGCTCGTGCTGGTAGAAGTCGACAAGATCCTCAAACTCGATCCCATTGAAATCGCTAAACAAATCCGCCTGCTCCGGCGCCTCACCCTTCTTCTGCTTCCGAAGGTCCTCGATGATCGCCTTGGGGTGGATCTTTTCCTGGATGTAGATTGGAGGTGCCATCACCTCTAGCGGGCGGCTGTCCTGTTCATCCTTTCCGTGCCAGACCAGCTGCGGGTCGCCGGTGGGGTCGCGCGGGTACAGCAGTTCTGACGGTCGCCGGTACGCCCCCCTTCTTGGCCTCCGATCCTCGTCCGTCATAAAGGTCTCGAGTTCGGCAGTAGGGATGTTGGTCCGCTGTTCCTGGGCATGGAGAAGGCTCTCGACCGGCGTCGTGATGCCGACTGTCTTCTTCGCTCTAGGCATACGGGCCTCCTAGCATCTCGAAGTGCGCCAACAGCGCGTAGTCGAACCCGCCAGCTGCAAAACCCTTGTCAAATTCGACGTGCTCCCAGTGTCCAAGGTCGCCCCAGTTGTTCACGGCGGGTATCCAAAACGTGTGCATGGTCTCGTCTTTCTGTCTCTTGCCAGCCCAGTCTTGGCCCGTGATCTCGATCACGAGATTGATCTCCCGGCCGTCGGCCAGCGCGATCTTCGCGATGAAGTCTGGCATGTACTGCCGCTTCGTTCCCTGGAAGACGTACGGAATACGCAACCCCAGACCATCGGCACCAAGGTGCTCGTTTTTGACCCAGCTCATCACGTGGGGGTTCGCGTCGAGTGCGTCGACCATTTGTGCTTCCCAGCCCCCTTTGGGCGGAAGTGCGGCGTAGTCGACGTGGCTGTGTCTGGTGGGGACCACGGCCCGCGCGGTCGTGAATTCAGTTCCCTCCGTGCTACCCGGCTCGGGTCCGTCGGCGAACTCCGGCGCGATGGTCTTGCTGACGGCGCCCTGCCGCACGAATGAATCGCGTATTTTCTGTGCCGCCTCCGACATGTGCGCGCTGAGCAACAGCATCTGCGGGATGGCACCCGGCGCCATTGCCAGCCGCTCCGACATCCACCGCTGGGTGAGGCTGAGCAGTTGGGGGAACAGCCATACTGGCGCACCTTCCTGCTCCCAGACGTGGCTTGCCATCACCTTCTGCGCCAGGTGGAACGCCACTGTCTGTTCCCGTACCTCATGCCAATTGTTCTCGTGAATATCGCCCTGCCCGACGATCGGGTCGACCTCCACCTTGGTAGGAACCGCGGGCAGGTGCATCCGCGACCGCTCGTCGAACTTCAATTCGAGCCGATCCACTGGGATGTGGTACCGGTATCCGCTCACACGTGGATACGTGATCGTGTACTGCCGTCGGTCGTCGAGAGCGCGGACAATGTGGTTTGCCGTCGGGGGCTCAACAGCCCCCTGGACCTTACCCGTGGGAATAAATTGAAACGGAACCCCGTACACGTCTGCGTACTGCGGCTCGAGTAGCCCGTCCTCCTTGACCACGTAGTTCGTCCGTCTCAGCCCGCGGCCGATGACCTGCTCGCACAGCAGTTGGGAGCGGAACGCCCGAACGCCGAGGATATGGGTCACCGTACTCGCGTCCCACCCCTCGGAGAGCATCGCTACTGAGACGACGCATCTGACTCGCTCGCCTAACCTTCCGGGTTTCCCGACCGTGTTCAGCGCCTCGCGAAGGAGATCCGCATCGCTCACCTCTTCATTCTGGCTTCCGGTTCGCCGCTGGTACTGGATCTTAAACTCGGCGATCTCGTCTGCAGCCAGCTTGCGGAACTCCTCTGTCAGACCCTCGCCCGACTCCAGGGCAGCGCTATCGATGAGCAGCGTCCGCGGTTGGCCGAGCAGCTTGCCCCTCTCAACATTGCTGAGAAGCGGGAGTGCTCCGTCGCGAAACACGTCGGCGCCACCGGGCTGTGACTGCCTCCAACCGGCGATCCAGTCGTAGACAAGCTTAGAAACGGTCGTGTTGCTACAGACAACGATGAAGGTTGGATCGGTCGGCATGCCCGCCGCTTGCCACAGGTCAAGGGTCCGACCATAGCTCCCGTACAGTAGATTGAGCGCCTGTTCGAGGTTCTTGGGTATCGTAAGATCGTCGCGTGCCTCCGACTTCGCGAGGCTTCCTATCGGCAGGTCGCCCTTTACCGCGTCCCACAGCTTGAGGAAGACTGGGGCAGCATCGTTGATGCTGTCATCCGCTGTTGGTACTCGCGGCACCTTGACAATCCCAGATTCGATAGCATCGATCAAGGCGAAGTCCGACACCACCCACGGGAAGAGCTTACCCTCGCCATATCCTGAGCCACTAAGGAAGAAGGGCGTGGCCGAGAGGTCGTAGATGGCCCTGACCCCAGTCGACTTCTGGAGCGCCTTGAGTCCGGAGAACCATGTCTGGGCCGCAATCCGGTCGCGTTTGGCCTCGTCCTTGTCGTCCCCTTTGAGTCCGGCCTCCTCCGCGTCCGCTGCAACTTGGTTCGCGTTGTAGCAATGATGAGCCTCGTCGTTGATGACGATGAGCCCTCCTCTGCCGCGCTGCCGACCTGACAATCGCTCAAGGCCAAGGCAGACGCGCCGCACCACTTCCTCCTCACTCTCCCGATCATCCGTTCGGAGGATCTGCTTCGTCAGCTTCGAGGCACCCATCCGCGATCGCGGCATGAATTGGTGGTAGTTGACGATCTCGACGTTGGCGAGCAGGAGGTCTCGCATCATCTCTCGCGGCACGAGGTCCATCGTCCGGTAGTAGCTGTCCGGATACTCCGGTCGCAATACCTGAAGCCGGTCGCGCACTGTGATTCCCGGAGTGATCAGTAGGAAGTTGGTGCAAAACCTCTCATCGCCCGGCCGAGCTGCGCGGTTGAGCGTCTGCCAGGCGATCAAGTTCGCCATGACGAACGTCTTGCCACCACCGGTAGCAATCTTCAGTGCCGTGCGCGGGAGCCCTTCGTTGTACTCTACGTTGGCGTTGTCCAAGAGTTCTGCAGCGGACAGGTCCGTAGGTCGCCGATCTCTCCGCCGCATGTTTCTGCTAGCCACCTCGGCGAGCCATATCGCCGTCTCGATCGCCTCGATCTGAGCGAAAAACAACCGCTGATTCGGCTCGCGATCGGCACGCTGCCAATACTCGAGCAGTCGGGCTGTAGTTGCCGTCACTCCCGAATAGCCGCTGCGGCGCCAGACGTCCACGTCGAGGCGGATCGAGTTGATCAGCTGGTTGAGTTCGCGCTTCGGCTGGATCGCCAGTTGCAGCTGCTCCGGCACGGCCTTGCTCTTCGGGGGCGCCACGGGAATGAAGAACTCGCTCTTCCGTCGCCCGGCAACCTTCTCGGTTGTTATCCCAGCTGTGTTGAACGCAAAGTGCCACTGCGGTTCGACATATGGGGAGTTGATGACGGGGTTGGAGAGGACAGCCTCAGGCATAAGCCTTGCTCCTGCAGATAGCCCGGAAGTCGCACACCCCGCACGCAGAGTCACTCCACTCCTTGAGCCGTGGCAGCTCATTCGTCCGGAGCGCATTCGCTGCCCCTCGGATCTCACCCAGCGTTCGCTCTTCGAGTGCAGCGCTCACCTCCTCGCGCTTGACGCTCCCCTCTTCGAGCGCGTGGATCTCGATGAGGTCGGCGGAGCGTCCGGTGAGTTCGCGGTAGCCCACCGTATAGATATGAAGCTGGATCATGCTCACGTCCTCAGCTTGCGAGCGCTCGTTTGACTTGAAGTCGACGATGGCTGTCTCGTTAGTGTCGAGATGGCGGATCAGATCGACTCGGCCGTTGACCACGACCCCTCCGCCGAGGTCGAGCTCGATCGGTTGCTCCGCATACTCGAGCCGGCTCAAGTTGGGGCGATTCTGCTCGAGATACTGCGTGACGGTCTTGATGCCGGCCCTGAGCAGCTGGTCTCGCAGTGCCGGGTACGCGAATGGGACGTGGAGGTGACGTTCCACCAACGCCGGCACTGCCAATACGTCAGGAATGCGTCCCTCGAGGGACTCCTTGTGAATCTCGGCAAGCGCATCGTGGAGGGATTTACCATAGCCCAGCGGCTCGTCGAGGGGCGCGTTGAAACCGTACAAAAACCGCAGCTTGAACTGATACGGACACACGCGGAAGTACTTGAACTGGCTGAAGGTGAGGGCAACATTGACCACGTTTGCCCTTGGCTTGGGTGTAAGCGGTGCCGGCAGTGCATGCTGTGGATCGCGTGTGAGGACGATCTGTGGTCGCGACATTTCCGCCACGAAGGCCGATGGCCTTGTGTAGCGATTACCCTTGCCAGCGATCGGCCCGTAGGAGCAGTAGAGGTACTTTTGAGAACGCGTCAGTGCCACGTAGAACACACGTCGCTCATCAGCCATCCCGCTACGGTATCGATCGGCTCCCGCGACTGCCACCTTCGGCAGGACGTTCCACACTGTGCGGCCGCCCATGGCGGCGGCCGGGAACCGATTGCGCAGCAGAGCGGGGACGAAGACCACCGGCCACTCCAGGCCTTTTGACTGGTGGACGGTCATGACCTGAACCGCGTCCGGGGTGGCTAAGGCGTTGTCCTGCGCCCCTTCCGGGTAGTAGTTGGGGGCGTTGTGGACAAGGAAGCCATAGAAGGTCTGGTGCTTTTCAGCCGGCTGGCTGTGGAAGTGGATGTGCTCGAAGTCAGAGATGACCTGGCTGAACTTCCCGAGGTTGTAGTAGATGATCTCGCCCCGCCGGCTGGGAACTCGCTCTTCGCGTAGGTTCAGACGCTCGAGGAAGTCGAGGAAGGTCCGCTGGAGTGTGTACACGGCTCGCTTGCTGAGCGGCGGCCATTCGCGCCGCTCGCGAACAAGCGCGAGCGCTGCACCCCAGTCTGCCTCGTCGTACCCGATGGCAGCCGCCTCCCATGCGCCCGCGAACTGCGCCTCGGAAACCTCTTTGACCATGTATCCGAAGAGGGCGACGCAGGCGGCGATCTCTGGTCTCTCGAATAGGTTGTTGAACCCGACAACGACCGCAGGGATCTTGGCCGCCTCAAGCGCCTTGAGGATCGGCCCAGCATTCGATCGCACTGACCGGAGTAGGATGGCGAAGTCGGAGAATGCCAGTCCTCGAGGCTCTTCCTGTGGCTCATCCTTGAAGGCCGCGCCGTATAGGCGCTGGATCTTTGCGACGATGGCTCCCGCTTCACTCTCGGGGGTGTCGAAGCTCTCGCAGAGAATGTCCCCGCGTGTAAACGTCTGGTGGCTGGCGCTGCGCATGTCCTTCGCCAGCCGCTTGGGATCGTTGTTGGCGATCACCGCCCTGGCGACATCGACAATCCCGCTCGAGCTGCGAAAGTTCTCGGCAATCGCGCGCTTCGTGACATTGGAATACCGGCTCTCGAATTCGAGGATGTTGCTAACGTCCGCGCCTCGGAACCCATAGAGTGCCTGATCATCATCTCCGACGACGCAGATGTGCGCGCCGAGACCGTATAGCTCGCGGATTAGCCGCTCTTGCAATGGGTTGACGTCCTGATACTCGTCGACCACGAGGTACTTCACCTGCTCTGCGAGCTCTGCCCGTAGCACCTGATCTTGGGCTACGCATGCCACAGCCTTGGCCATGATCGCGGTGTAGTCGAGATAGTGCTTGTCCTTGAGCAGCTGCTCGTACATTCCAAGCGCGTCGAGCAGAGGTCGACCGTCTGGCATGGTCGGATCGACCATGCCCTCCCGTAGTATGTCCATCGCCTGAAGGAAGTAGCCGGAGTCAATGTAGCGACGCAGCCCAAGCGACGAAAGTCCGGACTTCACCGAGTTGCGGTCAACCAGCAGCTTGGTCTGCACCTCCGTCAGTACCTGGTACTTGAAGTACTCGGGCACCCGACGTTGGAGCAGATCGAGGCAGTAGCCGTGAATCGTGCCAACGTACATCTCCGCGAGCCCAGGGATGCTGCCGAGCCGGGACCGGATCCGCTTCGCGATCCGGTCCTTGAGTGCCGCTGCCGCCCGCTCCGTGAAAGTGAACGCAACAAAGTGGCGGGGCCGAACCCCCTCCTCCCACCGCTGTTCCAGGATGTAGGCAAGGCGCTCTGCAATGACCTGGGTCTTGCCCGAGCCCGCGCATGCGATGATCTGGAGGTTGCCGTCTAGCGTTTCGATCGCCGCGATCTGTGCCGGGGTGTAGATCGGTGCTGGCTGCACTGTGAGGGCCTCCGGGTCGCCGGGCCCGTCGTCCACAGTCTGGACACCCACGTTAATCATTTGGAGACTCAGGAATTCTCCACCGAAGACTCACGCGACCGCCTGGCAGGCCGTTGGCGACACTCTCGGGGACATCCTGATGGCTAGTCGCATTCCGTGCTGCCTGGGGGCGTAGGAGCCCCGAATGACCGCCCGGTCCCCGTCCTGCCATGATCTTCGACCCCGGGTCCACCTCAGTAGGGTACCGTCCCGGATCACCGACCGGGAGAACCGGCACCCATGGACCGCAAAGTGCCTTGAGCGCCGAAGTCAGAACTCAGCTGGCGCACGAAGCGGTCAGACACCCAGCCGCCGCTCGGGGTAGCCGAGAAGAGAGGAGCCCATCTCGCCTCGGGCCGTCCAACCCCACCCGCCGCAACCTGCCCTATCCCGCGGGTCAGCGGAGCTGACCCGCCGTCTGCGGCACCCGGGATCCCGCCACCTCCGAAACCTGCCCCTCCTGGGGCGCCGCCCGGGGGCCAACTCTGAGCTGTCCCACCACCCCCAAGATCTTCAACCGCGGGGCGGCCTCTCCCCCCAAGGGAACCTGGACTGTTGGGGGAGAGGCAGCGCGGGCCGGGCTGACAAAGGCCGGCCCCGGCTTCGAACCGGCCCCCGAGCACTGCCCGCGATTCCCCACCTCGGGAGCCGCGCTCTGCCGACCGGCCCTAGGGGGAAGTCCTGAAAGTCCTGTCCAGGAACTCCCGGATGATCGGCCCGGTCACCGAAATCTTCCAGAAGGCCTGCAGGGGGCCGGTTCTTGGGAGCACCACCACCTCGCCCCTGGGCAGCGCCTCCTTGGCCATCTCAGCCAAGCGGTCCGGGGCCTCCATCTCCCCGACGATGATCAGAGTCGGCGCCTCGATCAGCGGGAAGAGCGGGCCCCCGTCCGGACTATCAGCCCACCCCTCAAGCTCCAGCGAGAACATCTCCTCGTCGGTCTCCGTCAACGCCTCTAGGAGCCAGTCTGGCGGGGGCTCGGACTCCTGACCCGCTCCCGCCCGGAGGAAGGGCCCAAGGCCGCTCCCCCTGACCTCCCCCGCTGCCGGGCGGCGGCCGCGCCGGCCGTCATTAGGGTGGGCCACTCCGCCGATGGTGACCAGGGCCGCCACCCGCTCTGGGTGCCGCGCCGCCAGATCAAGGAGGACCCGGCCTCCGGCCGAATAGCCAACCATCGCCGCCCTCTCAACTCCGGCGGCGTCCAGCACCGAAAGGCAGTCGGCAACATATTCCTTCCGGCGCTGCCCTGCCGGCTCCCCTGGCCGAGAGCTCCGCCCACGTCCTCTTGGGTCGATCCGCAGGTGACGGAGCCCGGGAAGCTGCTGGAGATAACCGGCGCGCTCCCACAGGCGAGCATCCCCCCCACCACCGGTGTGGAACAGGATGGGATGCCCTTTCCCCGAGTCCAGGTAGTGGATCCTCACAGCGCCGCGGGTGACGAAGGCCATCGATCTCTCCTCCAGCGGATCCCAGGCCTCCCACCCCTGGTGGGGCCGGCGCCAGACCATATTGAGAGATCGTCGGGCCCGGGGGAAGGGCCCTGCTGACGAGTCCTTTCCAACTCCCGAGATGGGCCCCAGCTTCGAAGTTGGCTCGAATGACCCTTGGCCGCGGCGGGGGCTGACCACTGGGGATTGGAAGCGGCGGTGCGGCGGCGGTCACCACCGGCCCTCCCCTTGGCGCCGGCGGCAACTCGCCACCGCCCCCAGCTCCAACCCCAGTGACCGGACCCCCTGGGCCGGGTCCAGCTGGTATGAGAGTTCTCAATAGCCCCGAGAGGGGCAGGAGGAACTCGAATGAAGGGCAGGAGACACAGTCCGGAGCAGGTGGTCAGGCTGCTGCGGGAGGCGGACCGGCTGCTGGGTGAAGGCCAGGAGGTGGCCGAGGTGGCCAAGCAGCTGGAGGTCAGCGAGGCCACCTTCCACCGCTGGCGGAACCAGTACGGGGGCATGAAGGCTGAGGATGCCAAGGAGCTGCGTCGGCTCAGGGACGAGAACGGGCGGCTGAAGCGGATGGTGGCGGACCGGGAGTTGCAGATCGAGATGCTCAAGGAGATATCCCGGGGAAACTTCTGAGCCCGGTTCGCCGCAGGGCCGCGGTGCTGCATCTGGAGGGTACGTTCCAGGTGAGCGAGCGGCAGGCGTGCCGGGCTGTGGGTCAGCCCCGAACGACGCAGAGACGGCCGCCACGGCCGGTGGCGGCCCCGGAGGCGCTGCTGCGGCAGCGGTTGCGCCAGGTTGCCAGGGAACGGCCCCGCTGGGGCTTCAGGCGGGCCGGAGCGGTGTTGCGAGACGAGGGCTGGAAGGTGAACCACACGCGGGTGCAGCGGATCTGGCGGGAGGAAGGGCTGCGGGTGCCACCCCATCCACCCAAGCGGCGCCGGTTGGGGGACAGCACCGTCCCCGCCAAGCGGTTGCACGCGGAGCGCCGCAACCACGTCTGGGCGCT
>DAHVDN010000055.1 GCA_027313505.1 Candidatus Dormiibacterota bacterium | reverse complement strand
TGATCAGTGAGGTGGCCGGAGGCCGGCCAGGGCCCGAGACTCGCCCCTCGGGGCCGGCGGGCCCATTGAGCCAGAGCCAGATTAGAAGTCGGACCACCTCAGCCAGCTGTGCCGCCCCGGCGGCCGGCTCCAACACGGAGTCCAGGCTCCGGCTGGCGGGGCCGAGCTCCGGCGGCGGCGCCCCACTCACCGCCGGAGCCAGGAGCGCCAGCCCCGAGGAAGATCCCGGGTCCGTAAGGGCCGGATCGAGCGTCACCCCACCTCCCAGCGAACTTCTGACGATCCAGGCGGGCCCGATCCCGCTCGCCCGGACCACCGTTCTGAGGTCCTTTCGATGCGAGGCGGGGGTGGACCCCCGTGGGAACTTCTCCGTATCCGCGCAGTTCGTAGGCGACGACCGGGGAGCGCCGGTCGGCCACACCGGCATGGACCAGGACGACACCCGGTCCCCGCTTGCCCCAGCGCTCGCCGACCAGGGTCCCAGCACTGTCCGTCACCGCCAGCCGCTCGCCGCTCCCCTAGATCGCGTCCGAGATGCTGGGTCACGCGACCGTCGGGATCACCCTGGACACCTATTCCCAGGTCACCGGGACCATGCAACAAACCGCGATCGTGGGGATCGAGGCGGCTCTGGCCCAGGGGTGAAGGCTCACCCCGTCCATTCGAGTCTCCTGTCGTTCATCCGGGTTGGATCAACCGCCCGCCAAGTGTTGGCGTCTGAAGGCCGCGTTGATGTCAAAAACTGGTGCCGAGGGGCGGGATCGAACCGCCGACACCGGGTCTTTCAGGTGCGGCTAGGGGTACCGCCGGCGTCCGTCAGCGACCGTCTGGAACTCACAACCGTCCGCCCTCGGCCGCCTCTGACCACCGCCAGCCGTTGGCGTTGTGGTCAAAACTGTGGTCAGAAACCCAGCGCTGGAGCGGCTGAGCCTCGCGAGGGGGGGAGCCGACCAGTCTTGTGGCCATGATGATCGAGGTGACGGTTCGTGCCCGCTTGGCGGAGGAGTGCGCGGGACGATCGGCGGCGGAGTCGTAGTCAGAACTTGCCACACCCGGATTGAGAACCGCCCCGGAGAGTGGGGCTCGCTTGGAATCGCTCGCCCGCCGTTGGGGCGCCATGATGGATGCCACGGCATGGGGAGCTTGGCTACTCCGCGCTGCTCCCTGCCTCGGAGCTAGTGCATGGGCGCGGTACACGGCATCGCCCCACCTGACACGCCCCGCAAAGTCTAGAGCGCTGTGGTCGGGGCCGACTAGGGGTTTAGCCACGGCACATGCCTATATAGAGGCATGGAGATCCAGACCCCGGCGAGCCTCGTTCTCAGGGAAGCCCACCGTGCAGAAGCTGGTGTCCCTCCTGATGACCGCGTCGCCGAGATCTATGAAGCCCAATACCAACGACTGCTCGGCCTTGCCTCGCTCCTCACCGGGAGGTTGGTCCAAGGTGAGGAGCTAGCGCAGGAGTGCTTCGTCATAGCCCTGAGGAAGGAGCGAGAAACCCCGGGGTATCTGGCCGACCCGGTCTGGCCCTGGTTGAGGATCACCGCGGTACGTCTCGCAAGCAGGCTTCGAATACGGCTGCGCCACGAGTTGCTGTCCCGTGCCATACCTTCTTCTGCGGCCGCTTTCCCGCCAGCCTGGTCGCCGGAGACCGTCGACGTCATCCGGGCGCTTGGGAGGCTGCCCCCGAGAATGAGGGCCTGCGTGGTCTTGGCCCACCTAGAAGACCAAAGCACCGGCTCCATCGCTGACCAGCTAGGCTGCTCGGCCAAGACCGTTCAAAACCAGCTCCGCGAGGGGCGGCACAGATTACGGGCCATTCTTGGCGAAAGCTACACCACTTCGTAAATGGAGGACAGTGCATGAGTTCGCCTTTTGGCGATCACGACATCTCCAACCGGATCAAGCGTGCTGCTGCGCAGATTGCTGAGACAGTGCCCGGCGGGACCTTTCACTTCCAACCCCGGCGCCGGCGTCGGTGGTCGGGTAGGCTGGCATCGGCAGGCGCACTCGCTTTCCTGCTTGCCGCCGGTACAGGATTCAGCGTAGGGCGAGCCATTGACGGCCCGAGCGTGCCCGCTCCCTCTCTCAACAACAGGGTGGTACAAACGGCAGTTGAGTGGGTCCTGCAAAGCTTGGCCGCACCCGGGGGAGCACCCATCACCGTCACGCACATTACGTCCATCCAGGTCAAGGAAATGACCGAGTATCAATTCACCTATGGTATTGGCTCTGCATGGAAGGGCGGTGGAGGCGCCGGTTGCGATAGCGCAGCACACGCGGGCCCGCCGACGGCTGCGTTCAATCGTGCCCAACTCTATGTGATCGCAATCTACGCACAGTGGACGATCCTTCAGCAAAATCTGGGAAGTGGGGAGATTGTCCCAGCGCGACACTACAGCGTGGCAACGTTGGGCATACCGACCAGTGGTTTACCCACAAATGACACCGGCTTCGGCTTCCCACCAGTCTCATCAGACGGGGCGCCTCTGTGCTGGGGGCTGCTTCCGAACGCGGCACCCTAGGCGCGGCCCAAGGAGTCGGTGACCATCATGTTGAGCCGCGGCGTGCATCCGAAGGTGGCGTCGGAGATTCTGGGGCACGCAACGGTCGCGATTACCCTGGACCTCTACTCCCATGTCACCGAGTCCATGCAGGCGGACGCGGCCAAGCTGATGGACGAAACACTTGCTGGCCCCACCTTATTGGGTGACTGAGTCGGAGGTGCCCTTACTGATGGCGGGCGGGGTGACCATCCTCATCAGGCTCAGGCTGAACTCCTCGCAGCCCGACAACCTCGGCGATCACCTCGGCGACATTGGCTGGTTGTTCGAGGTAGGGCAGGTGAGCGGCGCCAGGGAGGACGCGATGGCGGCCGTGCGGTAGGCGGCTCGCCAGTTCCAGGGAGCGGGTTATCAGGAAGGGCGCATCACGGTCGCCGCACGCAACCAGGGCAGGCACTCGGATCTCCTCGACCCGGCTCCAAGTGTTGAGACCGCTGGCGCCTCTGCGTTCGACGAGGCCACGGCGCTCGATGTTCCCGATCATGTCGCGGGCAAGCTGTCTCGTCTGCCCGAACACGCGCCCCTCAGGTTCGCCCGGTCCGTCCAACCACAACCAGAGGCTAAGTCGAACGACCTCGACCACGTCGCCTGACGTGGAGGCCTCGTCGAGTAGGTCACCGAATAGCCGTGTGGCCGGATCCAGGCCGGGTTCGGGTGCCCCGGAGATCGCCGGCGCGAGCAGCACAAGTCCCGCGACCCGTTCCGGGCTGCGCAGCGCCATGTCGAGAGCGACTCCGCCGCCCAGCGAGCTTCCCACCAACCACGTGGGGGCGGGATGGACATGATCGATCACCGCAGCCAGGTCCTCCATGTGGGTGAAGTGGTCGCCGCCAAGCTCGCTCTCCCCGAAACCGCGCAAGTCGTAGGCGATCACCTGGGCCCTAGCGGCGAGGTGGGCGGCCACCTCTCGCCAGCTTCGTCGATCGGCCACTCCGGCATGGAGCAGGACGACGCACGGCTCACCCTCACCCCATCGCTCGCCGACCAGGCGAGTTGCCCCTCGTGCAACCTCGAACGATTTGGTGGGCAGCATGGGCGAAGCCTACACCCGAGTCGCCAGATGCTCCATGGCACCGGTATTGCCGGCGCCGGGGCTCGGTAAGCTGACCTCTACAGGGTGAAGTAGAGCGAGGCCGCCGAGGCGCCGAACGCGGCTGCTGACCGTCCGGTCTGGGTGCGGAGAAAGACCACCAGGCTGACGAAGGCTCCCACCAACGCCTGGCCGAGAGCCAGGCTGCTCACAGCATCTTGGTTCATAATTGTTCACAGTCTGGGACTGGCATTTCGGTTTCCGCCGCCAGGCCGATGGACGTACGGAGAGAGGGGTCCGACGACTCTCATCCTGTAAGCGTGGAGGGCTTGGTCGAAGGCGCCCGGGATCTCTATGTCCCTTGGCGGGTCCGGGATCCTCACCGCTACCACCGGGGCGCCGGCGACCTGGACGTTCCGGGATCCAGGTGGGAAGCCGAGTTCGGCGCCGTTTTGGAGTACCCGCAGGTCATCAGCTGGGATCCCGGTAGCGGTGGGTGCGATGTGCTGGTTCCCCTGAGGATCCTGCCACAGCAGACGGAAGCCCTTGAGGGCGGTGAAGAGGACAGGAAGGCGCTGGTGTCGGTCGGTGTTCGAGATTCGATTGAGAAGGAGGAGGGCGTGGACCCCTTCGTCACGCTGCCTAGCGCCCTCCGGGGGCTGCAGCGACTTGAGGATTGCTGCCGCCTCGGGGCGCAAGTTGGCCGTGTCTGACCGCCATCGCCCGCGTTGCTTCGTGCACCGTTCATTCTCCCCGGTGACTGGATCTTCCCAGACCCCCTGGAAGTAGATCGGGAAGTACACACTGCACCTCTGGGCCGACGGCACCAGATCGGCCATGAGGTGGTCGAGGCCACTGCGCAGGTTGTAGATGAAGTCGGCGGCCATGGTGCCCAGCTCCAGCGGTGGCGACGATGTGAATCTCAGGTACCGGGCGTCGCGCTTGCCCTTGAAGCCGCGACGGACCTCGTAGGGATGGGTTTCAGCCCACTGTCCGATTGTGACCTTGAGATCGTGGAGGTGCTTCTCGGCCCGGTCAGCCTTGAGGATGTATGAGGGGACCAACTCGCTCACGAGCTACCTTCCACTTGATGGTCAGCGCATGTCCGTCTAAGACCAAGCAAATCGCCCAGCGGACCGCGATCTCGGTCGCGACCCGCCGGAAAGTCTATAGCGCGCTGGCCGAGATGGCGAACTGAACCACTGCCGTCAAAGGGGTTACGGACCGAAGGGCCGTTGAATACGATGTCGGACTGGCTGTGGTCAAAACTGTGGTCAGGAGCCCTGCCCCGTTCGCCCGGGCTGAGGGACACGAGATCAAAAACTGGTGCCGAGGGGCGGGATCGAACCGCCGACACCGGGTTTTTCAGTTGATCCGCTGGCTGTCCGCGAACGTCTGCAACTGTCCATCTTGAGATCACAGGGCCGGCACGTGGGGGTTGGAGCGTCCGCCGGAATCCGCCTCTGTTCGTTCGGGAAGGGGTGTCCGTTGGGGTAGTAGCGACCTATGTGACACGTATGGGCCGCACCCAAAGGGGGGCAGGCCCGACTGGACGGCTCGGCCGGGGCGGCCACCCCAGATTCAGACAAATGGACATCGGGGTTGAACCGATGGTGCGCGGAGCGCTGTCGAGGAGCTTCCGAAACGGTCGGCCCGCGTTCGCCGGCTCTGGCGCACCGCGCTTTTCCCTTTCCAGAGTGTACCACGAATTTCTCCGCATCTCGGAACTGGCGCGTCCAGAGCTCTGAGATTGTCACCAAGGGGGCAAGCGTGGTGGCCTTCAAGGGTCCCGTCGCAAGTAGGTTTAGGAAGCCGAGCAGAATGATCGCGAGAGGAGAAAGTAGTCGCCATTTGGTCGCCGTCTTCAAACCGCGGACGCCATCTGCCTTGGCGGTGTGACCGTACTGAGGAGACCCCTACAGCTGGTCCAAATTGACTACTTGCTGGAGTACCAACCGACAGCCACTCGCAAGGACCCCTGGACGTCGCGTCATGGCCTGGGCACGGGCTTCGCCGGAATCATTCATGCGCGTTTGTTACCCGAGTTCCGCAGCAGTAGGGCCAGGGTCGGCGAAAAGTGCCAAGAGATGGGCAAGTTTGGGAAGGGCCGGCCGGCCGTGTAGTGCCTAGGCGAATTGGGGCCGCAGGCGGCGGAGCGAGGAGCGGCCTTCAGGGCCAGGAAGCGCGGGGGCTCGGGAACGTTGAGCGCTTTGAGGATCTCAGCTTGCCGGGCGGTGATGTCAGTGCGCTGGTGGGACTCGCCGGCGGGGCCGCGGAACACCCCGAGATGGAGGAGTTGTAGCTCGTTGCGAAGGCGGCGCCAGCGGTCGTCGGCGCGGGTCTCGGCTACGCGGGTCAGTAGCAACGCCAGCCAGCAGAGCACGATGTGGGCCCGGATCCGTTCCTCCTTGCGGTGGTACACCGGCCGCAGCCGCAGGCTGGTCTTCATGTCCCGCCGGGCCCGCTCCGCCTGGAGCAGGTGCTTGTAGCCCACAGCGATCTCTTCGGCGGTGAGCCGGGGGTCCGAGCTCAGGAGCAGGAACTTGCCGTCCAGGTGGGACTCCCGGGTCACCTTGGCCCGGGCCACTCGCAGGAGACTACCCTTGGTCACCCGCAGCAACCCGGCAAGTCCGGGCTCGGTCTTGAGTTTGCCCAAGAGCTCAGCCCTCCGGGTCGGTGGCAGATCATCGCTGCCGGCGATCGCCTCCTCCAGGTACGAGAGCATCCGTTCGCGCACCCTCTGGTCGCGGAGCACCTCCTCGGGGTTGTGGCAGATCACGCAGCGGTCCGCCCCCACCACCACCTCCTTCACCTCCAGGTTCTCCGCCACCTTCTGGTAGCGCCCGGGCCAAGAGAGCGCCACTGCCGCCTCCTCGGACTCCCCCTCGGCTTCTCCCCCAGGATGTAGTGCTCCCCATCCTGGCTGAGGTAGGCCCGGTCGGCCTTGGATCTGAACCCCCGGTCCGCAACCCACACCACCCTGCCCACCTGCCAGCCCTTGAGGTCGTCTCTCACCTGGCGCAGCAGCGGCGACTCCCCGGTGTCCCCTGGCCAGCTCCACGCCCGGATCGGGATCCCCTCTTTGGTCACAGCGATCCCGATCAGCACCTGGGTGAGGTCGGGGCGGTGGTCCTTGAAGTGTCCGTACTGGCGGAACTCCAGCTGCACCACCTCCCCTTCCTCGTCCACCCAGTCGGGGTCCGCCCCATCAGCCTCGCAGTAGGTGGTGGAGCAGTCGAAGAAGATCAGGTCCACCTGCAGCTGCAGCAGCTCCGCAGTGGCGAAGTAGACCGCCTGGGTCAGCTCCTCGTCGCACTCCAGCAGGAAGTCCATGGCCCGGTAGCAGGCGTCGTCGTCCACCTCCTCCAGCCCCGGGATGTACACCCGCTCCCGCACCCACTGGGTCGCCGCCATCTTCGAGAGCGGCTCCAGCGCCCGGTTGGCCACCAGTTGCGACCAGCACCCGTTCCACCTTGGAGTCCAGCTTCGGGCCCGAAAGCAGCCGCTTGATGCTCTTGCCGATCCCCACCTGGCCCCACAGATGGTCCAGGATTAGCGCCCCGCCCATGAGACGGCTCTCCGAGAGGGCCAACTCTCCGCCGCCGCCTCCGCCCACGGCCATCTCGGGCTCCACCAGTCGGGTGATCGGCCGGGCCAGACGAATCAGCGCCTGGCGATCGAGCTGACCCTCCCGGCCGACGCTGTGGACGACCTGGGCCTTCGCCCGGTGGCCCACCGGGTCCCAGAAGTTCTGGGCCAGTTGCAGATAGCGGACCACCGAGCCGTCCTTGTTGCGGCGGCTGATGGTCCGCAGGTACATGCCCAGATCAAATCAGCTCCTGCATCTCTCTGCAACGCCTCTTACGGTCCAGAGGTGTGCCCAAACTGCCAACCTCTGAACCCTTACCAGCACACCCTTCTTGATCTCAAATCCAACCCATTCCGGGACTCCACGACCCCGGTTGCTGCGGAAGTCGGGTGTTAGGTCGGTCGTGGACGAGCGGCCTCATGTGTCAAGCTTCGTCTCCAGCGCCCTCACGAGCCCCCCGAACGCCTCACTCCAAGTCGGGTATAGCGCTCGTTCTGGGTCATTCTCCACGAGCTCCGCAACGAAAGATTTCACCTCGCGCTCGACCTGGTCGTTCCAAAGCTGCCCTGCTCTCTGAAACTCGACTCCCACCCGCTTGCTCCATTTTGCCTTGCGCTTCTTGAACGCGTCCGCACGCAAATCCACGTTGTAATGAGTCAGGACCGGAGTGGCGTAAAGGTCGAGGTCGATCCAATCCTCGATTTCGGAGTCAACCATACCGCGAGAAGTCGCAAAGGTCCGGTCTGCATCTTCAAGTAGTCCTTCCCTCTTCGCCAATTCCGCTGCGGTGCGCCCGGCCTCGTCATGATCAAGCATTACATGCGTTCTACACAGCTGACTGGCCATCAGCCCAAGCCTGTAGCGGAGGTTGCTACAGCCGTGCATGTCGTCAATTGCGAGTCGAGCCTGCTCCAGAGCATCAGCGATGCGCGGCGACCGCTGAGCCAGCAGAGCACGAAGCTCCTTCACATCCTCCCTTCCTTCGACGACGAGCACGATCTCCGAAGACACGAGGTTGTCAGCGACGGTAACGCCTAGTACTTCACGAATCTCGGCGACCGACCTTGCAGGCCGTGCACTCTTGCGATGCACAATCACGTTGGCAGCGATGTTCCGCCGATTGACAAGGAGCGGACTATGGGTAGTCACAATCACCTGTTGCCGGGCAGCGATTTCTTCGATGACTCGGCGGACTTGGTGAACCGCGCGTGGGTGGAGGTGCGCCTCAGGCTCCTCAAGCGCGAGAACGATCTCTCGGCTTGCCAGGGCGCGCTGTGAGACATGGTGGATCACCGAGATTGCAGCTAGACTCTGGACCCCGTCGCCCTTGCGGCGGAGGTCTGTCGCCGTTCCATCATCCACGATGATCTCGCACTGGCTTGAACCCCGATAGCGATCCCTGATGTCGACATGAACGGCCGTGACATCAGGCAGGAATGTGGTCAGCATGTCTCGCAGGTTGTTACCAATACTTTCCAAGATTGGCTGCCGCAGCTGTGACAGTGTGTCAATTGCAGCCGCGTACTCAGCCGACCTCTCGAGGTCGCGAAGTGCTTGGTCCACCATCTCCTCGACAATTGCCATGGATTCTTGTGCAGTGCGAATCGCCGGGATTGCCTGCGGGTTAATACGCTTGGCGACGAAAGCAGCGACTTTCGCGCGCTTGGCGGTAAGCGCTTTAGCCCCGCGTCCGCTCTTGCGCACCTCGAAGTTCAGTGAGTCGGCGCTCGCCGTGAGGCGGATTGGAAGACGTCCGTTCAAGGTGCTATTGACTTCCGACTTGAAGGCGATCACCTCCTCCGGACTCAACTTAAAGACGAAGTCGAAGATGGTTGTGCCCTGAGGCTTAGTCGCCTGGAGCCGGATCGGGAAGTCGCGTTCCCACTCATAATCGCTCCGGGGGACCCGGTAACGCGTTAGAGTCGGTGGTCGCCGGCCAGGGATGGGACGATCGTGGGTGGACGCGAGCAGACGCATTCCCGTCACGAGGCCTTGGAGTATGTTGGACTTTCCCTCATTGTTTGGACCGATAAGGATAGTGAGGTCCCCAAGTCGAAGCCTTTCTGTCCGGTCAATGCTTCGGTAGCGCTGGAGGGAGAACTCAACAATTTGCATGACGATGCTCCTGGTCGATCTTCAGTGGCGCGGAAAGGCGCGATCGTGTGTGCCGCGGCGTGGGATTAGCGAGTCAGGAACCGGTCGGTGCCCGGCGAGCGTGTATGCATTAGGAGGACGGAATCGCGATGCACGTGCGACCGCCGATGGTCCCCTGCCTGGGGGTGGGCAAGAAGGGCTAGGTCGTCGGAGAGTGAGCAGTGCGCAGAGGTGTGGTCGGGCACGGTGCGAGGGTTCGCGTCGGGCGTGTGCTGAAAGTGTGAAGTGCATGCTCACTGAGCACGGCTTGTACCGGGTTCAGTGGTGCGGTGAAGGGGACCTACTGAACGGGAGGACTCGTCGTAGAGAAAGACGTTGGTCGCGTGGGCCGGGATAGGCTGTCCACGTACCAAGTCGAAGCGCAGATAGTCGAAGAGCGTGAACTTCTCAAGTTCCCGCTTGTCCCCTGGGTCAAGGCCCTGGATCGGTTGAAACAGCTCAGTGGCAGCACGATCCCGTGTTAGGGCAAGGAGAACGATCGGACTGTGAGACGCCTCGAACCGAGTCAGCAACTCGGGAGCAAGGTGCAGGGTCAGCCGAAGTAGCCAGAGCTGCAGAAACGCAGCGTCGTTGTCCTTGGCCATTGAGTCCAATAGGGACTGCAGCACATGCTTGCTCCACCGAGACGTGCCCTCTTCAAGGAGCATGTCAATGAGACGCACCGCTGGTGGTATGACCTCTTCTCGGAGGCTCATCAACCGCCGGAGCAGGGCGATTGCGTACTCAAGGCGAGAACGCGAGTAGCCCTTTCCAAGCCGAGGAACGTCAGCGAGGCGGTTCAGGATCGTGACGGCCGGTCTGCCGGTGGGATGTTGTCGCTGAATGTGGTAGGTTGCGAGAAGGGCACCTTCGAGATTCCTGGGAGTCAGCGTGACCGTGCCTGGGTCGACTTCGTATAGGAAGCCTAACGAAGAGTCGGATCGCAGGGCGAGTTGCCACGGCCGTGTCGTGCCAGCGACGACATCGTCCACGACTCGTGTCTTTTCGGCATTCAGAGTGAGGTCATACTCTTCCTGAAGAAGGCGGCTGATCGTCCGCACTGCGCTCCGGGCATCCGCTTCTGAGCGACAAAGGACCCGGTAGTCATCACGAAAGCGGTGAGCGTCGAAGGGATCTGTGAGGTTCTGAGACAATGTGGGGATGATCTTCGTGTCCACATCAGCTAAGATCAGCTCCGCAAAGAGGTCGGAGACGAGATTGCCTATCGGCAGCCCGTTGGTCTGGTTGTCTCGCGCCCTGCGGAATAGCACGTCGAAGTGGTCGCCGTGTGACTGACTTCGGCCCCGGGCCGTTTTTGCAGCCTGCTTTCCATCAAGGGCCCAAGCTATAGAGTGCGTGTACACGGAAGGGTAGAAGGCGCCGATGTCGCACATGGCCACATGAGAATACCGGATATCGGACGACTGAGCGCCCTTCTCGAACGCGATCCAGTTGCGGATGCTGGATGCTGTTGGATTGTCATCCACGTGATAGGTGGGGACCGAATAGCACGCGATTCCGGAAGCGGCGCTAAGCTTCTGGCGCACACGCGACCAGAAGCTTGGGTTCGTGGTGGCGGCGACGAGGTGCCAGTACGCGTAGGGATGAAGCAAACTAAAGCGACGCCAGGCATTGTGTCCCTTGGGAGCATAGATGTCATGTGGCATTGATCGGAGGTATGGCCATGTGCCCCGACTGCGACTAAAGTGAACAGGGGAGAGGGTGATCTTATCGAAACCAGCTGGGGCGAAGAACTCCGGCAGGGGCAGACCATAGAAGTACCCGCGGGCATAGAGGGAGCGGCGCGCTCGCGTGTTGTGGGTGTTGGCGAGGTCCATCCGCTGGCGCTCTGGCTCGCCGAGATCGGTTGGCGCGCCTTGCGGCGGATCTGTCACGGTGCGCGAAGCTCTGCGTGGGGCCGCCGGACGGTGTACGGGGCTGGCGGACTGGCCAGGGAGCGGCTGTCATACGGTGGCGCCGGAGGGAGTGAGTGAGACGGCCAGTCATGGATGCATGTGCGCCTATCGGCCGTGCCGAAGCCGTGCGCAGATACGCCGCATATGATGGTGGCGGAGGAATGTGCCCCGGTCAGCATGGCGGGACCGAGCCTAGCTCTCGGTGAAGCCGAAAGGGCTCGCTTTGAGAGTGGAAGCATTCTCAGACACTGCCCTCTCGACCTCAGCGGGGAATCCGTCTGGTGTCTCCCCTTCGATCTCAACGGAGACGCGCACTGACGCCCCTGGTACCGCAACCAGCCTCTGGATGATCTCGTCGGCAATCACACCGGCGTCGCGTGCGGCCCGGAGAGGGTCTCGCCGGAGGGACGCATGGAAGCGACGAAGCCGCCGCGGTGGCGGGGACGCGGCGGCGGTGGAATCGGATGGGGACGATGGTGTCTTGTCTGCACCGAACGGCCCCGCCGGTGCGGCCGCTGAAGCGAGTTGGGCCATGGCTCTCTCCGTTTGGACGAGGAGAGTGCTAGGGGTAACGGCCGACCCGGAGGGGTCTCCAGGTCCGAGCAGACCCAGGTAGCGGCCGGAAGCCTCGTCGTAGGCGGTGGCCACCGCAAAGCTCTCCTCCTGCCACCTCTCAGGAATCAGCTGTCGTGGCGCTTCGGCAATCGCCCCGTACAGAACCTCACGGTCTCGCAGCCGTGGAAGGTACGTGTAGCGGGCCAGGTGGTCCCAGAGTTCGCCTGCCGAGATGTGGTCCCCGCGCCAAAGTGGGATCCGATCCAGTTCGCGGCGCAGGAGGATCGGGCTGTAGATTTCGTTCACCAGCTGGCTGTCCTTGAGCTTGCGGTAGGCGCGAGCCGCGAGGGTCCCCTCGCCCGACGCCCTCAGAAACTGCAGCGTCCGCGGACCTGATTGGTCCGGCTGGATCGGGGCCAGAATCCAGAGGTAGGCCTCCGCGAGTCGAAGGTTCGCTGTCTGATCGGCATCCTTTAGCCTGGTCTCGATCTGCCGCCGCTGCTGGAGGAGTCCCAGTTCCTCCATCTGCTGATCGATCGAGTTCCATGCGAGGAATTCCGCGACGGAGTCCAGGAGCTCCTCGAGCCGGCTGCCGTCGGCGGACACGAATAGGAGCAGGTTGCCGTACAGCCGGGGAGCTGCCCCGCGCCGGTCCAGGAACTCGAGGGCGGCCTGGGCTGCCATCGACTGAGGGGACTTGGCGGTGTGGGACACGTCGGGCCCTAGGATCACCAGGCGGACCGAGTCGTCTTCGTCGGGCACCTCGGCGCTGGAGTCCGGAGCCACATGCACGGCACCGAAGCCACCCCGGGCCGAACGTCCTGATGTGTTCTCGCGAATCCGGCGCTTCAACTCCTCGACCAGCTCGTCGCGCTGCTGCTCCAGATAGCGCTGTCTGCGTTCGGAAGCGGTCTTGGTGACCGAGGCCTGGGTGTCGTACCAGTACCGGTGGCCCTCGCTGTACAGGTAGGTGGATGCGCTGGCAAGCCGTCGGAGTGCATCTGAGAAGACATCGGTCGGGTCCGTGGGAAAGGCGCAGGCGAGGTGGATCCGAGCCTCGTCTACTCCCCGGTTTGCAGTACCAAGGGTCGGGGCCGACCCGAGGAAGATCGACCGTGCCGCTCGCCGTGCTGCCCCGAAACGACCGAGGTTGGCGTGGTCGGCGTCCAGCTTCTGGGGGGTGGAGTTCGATCCATCCACGTCCCGGTCCAGGATCGGCTTCCAGTTGTCATCCAGGTACCGGGTGAGCTCGGTGGACACCACCGACTCGTGGAGCGGGAATGTTCCCGGTAGAATCAGCGGCGCCTTGTCCTCCGACGTCCATAGGGAGTGGATCACGGCCGCCATCAGGCGTAGCACGCCTCTCGTGCGCTGGAACCTCTCCAGGGTCGACCAGTCCTGGTAGAGGCGATCGAAGAGTTCAGGGTGGATCGGGTACGCGGCCTTGATCCGCGCCAAGTAGGATTCTTCCCGGCACTCGGAGGGGAAGTCCCGCGGCTGACGTCGATACATGTCCCCGAAAGCCCTGGCCGTGGCGTCTCGGGCAGCAAAGGACTCTGGACCCTCCAGGGGCTGGAAGAGCCGGCGCCGCACGATCTCGAAGCTCTCGTCCGAGGTGGCTGGACGCCAGGGTGACTCCACCCTGCCCACGATCAGTCGAAGGCGAGAGAGGGCCTCCCGGCCGCCCGGGCCGCCCACCTCGCTGCTCGGGCCGGAATCGAGCCTGCGGTCCTCAGACTGGGGGATGGAAATGACCAGGAGGCATCCGGGAACGGCCTGGACGGCCTCGGTCAGCGCCTGGGCGAAGGTGAAGTGGGCGTCGAAGCTGCCAGCCGGGAGGTCCTGGGCGTGGTACAGCTGCCGCGCGTAGGCGACCCACTCGTCGATCAGGATCGCAGCTGGCCCGAACCTTCGGAGTGCCTCGTCAAGGAACGCACCTGGGCTGGTGCCCGCCTGGTCGGATTCCGCTACCAGGGCGTAGCCCTCAGTACCGCCCAGCTGCCAGGCGATCTCCCCCCATAGGGTGTGGATCACAGTCCCGTCCCGCTTGGTGACCAGTTGCCCCGGTGGAATGCGATCGCAGGCGAGGACCACGCGCTTCACGTGCGCCGGGGGGGCGACATCGGTCTTGCTGATCAGGTCCTGGATCTCCTGCGAGAACTGGCTCGCTGGGACCCCGGAGAAGAGGTGGTACAGGGCTAGCAGGGCGTGGGTCTTCCCGCCCCCGAAGGTCGTCTGCAGCTCGACCACCGGAGCGCCTCCCTTGTCGGCCACCCTCCTCAGGGCGTCGGTCAGGAGCTGGCGCAGCCCATCGGTGAGGTAAGTGCGACGGAAGAACTCGACGGGGTCCTGGTACTCAGGTGCCGCCTCCTGCTGGAACACCTGCCACAGGTTGGCCGCGAACTCGGCCTGGACGAAGCCACCGGAGCGCACGTCCGGGTGGGGCACTATCACCTCTCGCCACGGCTGCAGACCTGCCACCGCCGTGCCTCCTCCCGGTAGGGCCCTGGACGACTTCCTTGCTTCCTCCTCGTACCGCTGACGCAGGACCTCGTCCCGGGAGCGCTTCACCGCTCCCGCTTCGACCTCGGCGCCAACCGCGGACAGCAGCGACTGGGCCGCGTCGAGGGCACGGTAGGTGTCGTCGAACGTGAAGGAGTTGTTGTGGGCCCAGGCATTGCGGGCGTCCATCAGGATGCTGACCTGTGTGCGGTCGCTGCGCTGTAGGACTTTGCCAAAGATCTCGTTCCAGAACTCCCACATCACCCTGAGCTGGAAGTGCGGGTCGGTGAGCGAGACCTGATGGCCGACCCCGAATCGGGCGGCAACTGCTTCCCCCCAATTGGTGCCCTTGGGAGCGGCACCCTTCATCCGCTCGTTGACAAATGGTGCCAGGCCTTCGCCGACCAGCTCCAATGCTGAACCCACCCGTTCCCGGTTGCTGGCTGTCACTTGGCTATTTCGATCACAGCATCGACTCCTGGCGAGCACCACGGCGGATCTCTCTGGCCAACCTTTGGATTTCCGGCCAGGAGGTTCCGAGAGCGTTGTAGCAGACGGCGTCGCTAGTGCGTCCCTGCTTCTGGGCTATCCCGTGGAGGCGGTAGGCTAGATCGTGGATGCTCTCGCGGGCGTTCGGGCAGGTCGCCACGACCTCTGCGGCGGCCCGCTCTCCACGGGTTTCAAGCCGGTTCGCAGTGACCTGGGTCAGCGCCCACACCGGGCCGGCGGGGTCCGGTGGATCGTCGTTGCGGTCCAGCTCAGGGCGGGACCGGAGCCGAACTCTGCTCGCCTTGGCCGCGACAAGCCCAACTTCCTGGAGGTGCCCGATCGCAGTGTTCCTGGCCTTGGACAGGGTCTCTGCGTCACCGAACGGCCCGTCAGTGAACCCGTGTTGTTCGAACCATGAGATGGCCCACCTGGTGTCCGGGTCGAACTCCCCCTCCTGCTCGGCGAGGACTTCATCCAGCACCTGATTGATGAGTCCGAGGGCAATACGTACCGGCATGGCGGTGCCGTCCGACTCCAGCACTCTCTCGTACCTCGAGTACACTTCCATCCCTGGCCCGATGGCGGCTTGGGCCAGGTCCACTGGCGCGATCGCTCCCTGCTGGAGCAGCCGCAGCCGGTCCGGGAGTGTTGCCTTCAGGCCAGACAGGAACCCTCTCCGATCGGTTACACCAGCTCGCTCCGCCCTTGGCCGGCAGACCAAGACTACTGACGACGCTAGGGCGTTGCTGTCCTGTGCCCTCATCCTGTTCGACGCCTCTGTCCGCACGGGCCATGTGCCAGTAATCGCTAGACCCGAGTCGATAAGCCCCTTCAGCATCGTCTCCCAGCCGGTGGAGGCGACGTGGTCGTCACCGTCTGTCTCGGACTGCTTGAACGCGTAGAAGATGGTGATCGGGACCCGGGGGGCGGACACCTTGACCAGGTTTTCGACTGCTGCCCGAAATCCGTTCTCAAAGCCTTCCTTGGCAGCGTTCTTGCAGCCAGACCGCTGCGGGTCGGCAACTAGCTCCTCGCGCTTGGGGGTGAGGACCGTGGCGAAGGTCTCTGGATACAACTTCCCGATGGACCGGCGCAGCCAGGCGTAGAAAAAGTCCGCGAGGTTGGCATATCCGATGTTGTCGTAGTACGGGGGGTCGGTGCAGATGACGGCACGGGTAACGCCGTCGAGCGACGTCGTAGCGTCCAGTTGATGAGACTCACCGGGCCGTTGGCGCAGGAACTCAAATAGCGGACTCGCGAATGCGTTGTCTAGGTTCCGGAGGAGGACCTGCCAAGAGCCGGAGCTGGCGCCTAACGGGTTGCCTTCGGCGAAGTCCCAGACCATCGGGATAGCTTGGCGGGCAAAGAGTTGGTGAGGGCACTGGACCGTCGGGTCCCAGCGACACAAACTGTTGGCCAGATCGGCCTGCTTGTCCACCACGAACCCCAAGTACGTCGCCACTGCATTCGCATATTCCTCCCTCCCTCCATCGGCGATCACCTGGTCTCGCGCCTCCATCACAAGGTCCGAGAAGGTGACCATGGCCGTGAGCTGGCGCGGGGTGAACAGGTCGGCATGGTGGGTGAGGCCATAATTTTGAACTCGAAACCCTAGTGCCTCCTTGGGAAGGTCGGTGGGTGGAACCCCTGCTGGCGGCGGCACGTCCGCTGCACGGGTGTGTTCCGCGTTGGCGGGCAGGTAGATTCTTTCTCTCTGCCCCTCCGCGACCACAGTCATGAGCTGAGGCCCCAGCCGACCCGCACGACCTTCGGTGCGGATGTGGGCGAGAGGGATCGGCGAGCCGCAGAGAAGGCACCTGCCCCCCGTGCGGGACACGGTCCCCTCCTCTGGAGCGCCGTCTCCCTGGACGATCTCGAATTCGACTTGCTTGCCGCGCGGCACTGGTCGCATC
>DAHVDN010000054.1 GCA_027313505.1 Candidatus Dormiibacterota bacterium | reverse complement strand
GACCTCGGCGCAGCCCGCGGCCTGGAGCGCGTCCCGATGGGCGTCGAGATTCTGGTCGGTGGTGGACACCCGCCTGTTTGCGATGCGCATTGATCGAGCGCATCGCAAACAGGGGATGCCATTACATAGATGCGTACACGGCCTGCGTTACAGGTGAGGCCTAGTGAAACGCCTCGTGAGCCGAGTGTGTCCGCGAACGATCGTTACTGATTCCAGACCTCCGAACATAGCGAGGGCCCGACGCAAGAAGGACGAGTTCGTCGCGGTTCGTCTGACCGGGGAGACCTAGGTGCGGATGTGCGACGACCGATGCAAGGTCCGGAAGCCTCGTAGGTGTGAAATCCGGATCGAATCGGCCCCCCATTCTGGCTGAAACCGGACACCCTGGCCCGAGGGCCAGCTCAGAGGTGGGGAGTTTCAGTGATCAGCTCTGGGGAGTTTGAGATTATCGCCAGCACCCCCTGCGCTGGAGACGGAAAACAGTTGCATCAACTCCTCTACCGGGTCAGGATGTCTGGATTCAACAAACCCCCACGACCGCACAGGCTGGCCTACCGGTCTTAGGGGACTTTCCGTTCGGAGGTTCCCTACGGACCCTGCACCATCACGGTGCAGGACCTGCTCACCTCCGCTGACAAGCGCGGACTGGCGCTTCTCCTCTTGAGCCACATCCTGCCGTATGGAGAGGTGAAGCTGCACATAACCAGCCGGCTTGCCCTTGAGCGATCCTGCATCGCCGATTTCGGCCAGCGAGCTCTCACAGGCCTACTGCTCGGTTGGGCCACGGTCCCTCACGATCAGCGGAACCTCCTCGGCAGAGTAGGATCCCAGCAGAGCTATGCTATAGCGCAGATGGAGAAGACTTTGGTTCGAGTCCATGCCCGCCTGCCTATGAGGGGATCCTGGTAGAGGTGATTGACTTGAGCGGACTAGACAGCGAGCAGGCCATAGTGGCCGTACTCAGCGATGGCCGTTGGCACACAGTCTCGGACGTGGGGAGTCGTGTAGGCCTTGATGACTCCACCGTAGAGGCCGCGGTCACCCACATGGTTGATGCGGGTGTTGTGGTTCGGGGCACAGAAGGAGGCCAGGAGGAGTTGCTCCAATTAGCCAAGCTGAGCGATGACCGAGTTATCCCGCTGTTAGAGTTCCTGCAAAATGGCGATCAGCGGTTCCCTTGGAAGGAGGTCCAGCCTTTACCGGGATTCACGCTGGCCCAAGTAGTTGAGACGCTCACTGCTCTTGAGCACCTAAGAGTGGTATCGCTTGAACTCAGGGACCGCGCGCATCTGTTGGCTCGCATTCGAGAGGGCGACGCAGCCCGTTGTCAGTAGAGCCTTCGGAGCTGATGCCACTACGCGGACGTGGACTGCTTCGCGGGCTCCACTGGAACGACACCAGCCGATTGCTTACGCTGTCCTCAGTTGGACTCTAGAACAGACGTGCCAACTATCGCCCCAGTAGCGGCGTTGACAATCACCGTTCCGTTCACATATTTCCATCCAGACTGGGCCGGGGCATGTACCGTTATCACCCAAAGGCTCATGGGCAGGGTTGATGAGAACGCCGGGCGCCCACCTGTTGCACCTACTGCCGTGACGCCGCGAGCAAACACCGCTTTCGATACAGTCAATCCCGTAAGCCCATCATGATCGAGAGTGTTCGGTGCAGCAAGCGCCTCTGCAATAACGTTGGCGGGCGGCGCCTCAGAAGCTGACACTGGTTTGACTAAAGTGCTCACGATGCTGAGTCCCGCGATGTTGGTCGTAAAGCGCCGGTGGGTCGCACGGGTGAAGTTTGCCTGGAAGCCAAACACAATGCCGACAGCAACTACCGCTGCCACTAGACCTATGGCTGCGTAAAGAACCACACGTCTCATCTAAACTCCTCCTTGTGAGGAATAACCTGAAGCGCTCACTGACACATATGCGCTCGGCAGAGCTACGATTGCAAGGTCCAACTCCACTTGAACTTAGCATTTACTTGTTGGTAGCCGCTCGAAGTGGCGTACAGGGAGTTGCATCCGTTCATCCCTAAGAACCCCGTCTTCAACTGCTCGTAGGCGCTGTTGTAGTAGGTGAGCCCCTGTCCGTAGATCTGAGAGCCGCTGCAGACGTTATAGACATCAAGATTGACGTTCATTTGGCTGACGTTCTCGTAAGAACTGCCCCAGTAAGCACGACTGTCTTGCCCGTTGTACCAGACGTTGGTGTCGTTCGAGTAGGAGCAGTAGCCAAGCCATGCATGCATGTAGTACCCATAGTTTGCCCCTGTCTGTGCGCGATCAACATTCCACTGGTAGGTGCCAGTGGTTCCAGAACCGCAATCGAAGGCGCTGACGGTGGGTGCCAGCGCAGTAGTCGCCCCAATGAGGCCGCCAAGCACCAGCGAAAATGCCAAGCCAGTGATGGTTAGGTGGCTCAGCGCTGCCCGAACGCTACGAAACATTACCGTCCTCCTCGGAGTCTGATCGGTGGGGTCTGCGTGCGGCATAACCATACTTGGCAGGACTCACAAGACCCGCACGTGGCGGATGGCACAACCGATTAGTCCAGACTTCTTCGGTGTGCCGCAGGGTCGCCACCAGAACGCAACTAGCCATTCGGATCATCCTCCCCAGAGGACAGCGAACAGTGCAGTGTTGAGTGTAGGTCGGCGGGTTGAGACTGTCAAGCCTACGTATTGCCTCGGGTGTGGGACGAGATTGTGGGGAATGTTCACCTGGAGATGCCTCCTGTGGTAATCTGGACGTGGGTCCGCGTCCAGATTCAGGCGGTGATGTCCGTTGCAGACCATCGAGGAACTGGAGCGGCAGAGATCGCATCTCTACCAGGACCTGGCCCAGTCTGGCGATCTGCGGCGAGGCGGCGTGGGGGTGACGTACCGTCGGTGCGGAAGAGCCAATTGCGCCTGTGCTGACCCGGACCATCCCGGGCATGGCCCCCGGCATCGGTTGACGCGCTCAGTGGATGGCAAGACCGAGTCGAAGCAGCTACACCCGGGGCCGGAACTGGAGAAGGTGACTCGGGAGGTGGCCAACCACCGAAGGTTCGTCACTCTCAGCCAGCAGATCGTCGAGGTCAACGAGCAGATCTGTGAAGCGCGGCCGGGCGCCGGATCCGCTGATCGACGGCGTTTCAGATCGCCCCAGCCACCTCACCGCCCGCCGAAGAGCTGCCTTTCGATCTCCGGCCGGGTCTTGCCAAGATGAGCGCTCACCTCGGTAAGAATCGCCGCCAGCGTGCCGACCCGAAGAGGGCCTCCTGCCGGAATGGTCACGTGGTGCTCGCCGTTCTGGGTGGTGTCGAGACGCATGTGGCTGCCTGACTGGCGGATCACCTCGTAGCCGTAGTGGCGTAGCAGCAGCCCCGCCAGCTCTTGCCCGCTGAGGTCACGGGGCAGCCTCAGACCGCCAGCACCTCGTCGCGCACCAGATGCAGACGGAAGACCCGTGGCCGCTCCGCCTCCTCGAAGTGGCAGATGAGCGCGTCCCGGACCATCTCCCGCAAGGTTTGCAAGTCGTCCGCCTCGGTGATGATCGACTCGCCGAGCGCGCGCGCTATGTAGCCCCCCTCGGGGGCCTCCTCCACAGCGAAGACGATCTCTGAACTGGCCACGACAGGGACGATAGCACCCCCAGCCACCCTCCACCCGCCAGGCACTCCCTCAGCGCCGGGATGCCAGCCGGGCCAGGAACACCGCGGGTGAGCACACCAGCGGCTCGGCGCCCGTGTGGTCGGTCGGGTTGGCATGGCCGGAGACCAGGTGGCCGAGGGGCTGATGGCGGCTTTGGAGGAGATGGCCGAGCGGCTGGAAGTCCACAGTCACGATCGAGCCAAGGGGGTGCGGTTGGCACTGCCTGGGATCCGCAGCGCCTTCAAGAAGTGAGGGTTGATCTCGCCAGCCGGGTTCTCGCTCGCGCTGCCGGACTCGGCTGACCCCGAGTGGGGTCTGGGCGCTCTCTTGACCCCCCGCCCCTGATCGCGGTACACAGCACCCACCGGGAGCGGCCCCCGGCATCTTCCAGAGAGCCGCAGGGGGCCCCCAAGTGCCACGAGCCGCACGGCCTGCTGCTCCGCCTCCCAGCCCCTGGGACCCGGACCGCTGCCCTGCCGGCCAGCTCGCCCAGCGGTGGGCAGACCTGCAGGCCTTCAGCACGTGGCTCCGGGCCCAGGGCATCGAAGTCCCCGCCTGCTGGCATACCCACGGCTGGGTGGTCCACCGGCTGGCGGCCCTCCAGAGCTGGAAATCCCGCGCCTACGCTCCTGCTGAGGATCATTTCAAACTCCCCAGAGATGATCACTGAAATTCCCCACCCCTGAGCTGGCCCGAGGGCCAGCTCAGAAGGTTTTTAGCAAGGGGGCAGGGCTCCCCCAAGCTGGCGGTGTCATAGCCAGCCAGCTGGAGGAGTCCCATCCCATGATCACACGGGGAGAAGAAGTGGAAGCGAGTGCATTGAGGCAGCGGGGATGGTCCATCGCGGCCATCGCCAGGCACCTGGAGAGAGATCGCAAGACGGTGCGGACGTACCTGACAGAGAACCGCGAGGCGGGCGTACGTAGGCGGTCCAAGCCGGATCGGCTGGCGCAGTTCGTGCCCTACCTGAGGGCGAGATTTGATGACAACGCTCACATCTGGGCCACGTCCCTGTTCGACGAGGTGGTGAAGCTGGGGTATGACGCCAGCTACCCGAGCTTTGTCCGACAGCTGCGGCAGGCGGAGCTGCGGCCACACTGTGAGGCGTGTGCCGGGGTGAAGGGACGCGAGTACATCGAGATCGCCCACCCTCCGGGAGAGGAACTCCAGTGGGACTGGTTCCATCGCAGGGCTCCCTGGGGTGGGATGGCCAACATCCTGTTGGGCACCCTTTCCCGCTCCGGTCGGATGCGGGGGGTACTGGCTGAGAGGCTCGACCAGGCCCACCTCGTCGAAGCCATGGATGCTGTGCTTCGCCGGTTCGGGGGCACGGCCCGGATCTGGCGGACCGACCGGCTGGCTACCGTGATTGTGCCGGGCAGTGGGGAGGTCCAGGCCAGCTTCGCCCCGGTGGCGAAGCATTATGGAGCCATCGTGGCTCCATGTCCGCCCCGGCGCGGGAACCGCAAAGGGGTCGTGGAATGTGGAGTGCGCTACTCGTGCGGCCGTTGGTGGCGGACCATGACGGCGACCGACCAGGCAGCAGCACAGGTCAGCTTCGACCACTTCTGCACCACCATCGCCGACTCCAGACTGAGGCCACCGGGGAAGTTCATCGACCCGCCAGAAGACGGCAGCCGGATGCCGTGGCCAACGGTGGCCGAGCTGGCGGATACGGAACCGTTGCTGACCCTGCCCGCGGCGCCATACCCCGCCCAGATAGAGATCTCAGCCAAGGTGGCCGCCAATGCCACGGTCGCCTTCCGCGGTAATAGGTACGGGGTGCCCCCAGGGCTGATGGGAATAGATCTGCAGCTCCGGCATCGGCTGGGTACCAACAGTTTGGAGATCCATGCTCCCTCTGGAGTACTGCTGGCCAGCCACCGGCTGGCACCGGGCGGCTCGGGAGCGGTGGTGCGGAGCCAGGAGCAGGCAGCAGCACTGGAGAAGGTGGTGCTGGCCCAGTTCACCTCCAAGATGCCCTGCGACCGCAAGGGCAACTACCCGCCAGGAGCGACCGCTCAGGCGCAGGCACACAGACTGCTGGCGGGGCTGGGGCCGGAGGTGACAGTGGATCTCAACGTCTACGCCCAGCTGCTGGAAGGGGGGTACCGATGAGCGAGGCCTCCATCTACCAGACCCTGAGGGGGCACTTGGCGACCCTGCGGTTGGCAGCGGTGGCCGAGGCGCTGCCCGCGGAGCTGGAGCAGGCGAGCTCGAAGAAGCTGTCCCATACCGTCTTCTTGGAGCGGCTGCTGCGCCGGGAGGTGGACGCGACCTTGGCCCGGCGTCAGGTCAGCCTGTCCCGGTTCGCCTGCCTGCCGTCACCATGGCGGCTCGCCGACTTCGACTTCTCAGCGCAGCCCTCGGTGGACAAGGACCTGGTCAGGGAGCTGTCCAGCCTGCGCTTCTTGGAGGACGCCACCAATGTCCTCCTCATCGGCCCCCCGGGTGTCGGCAAGACCATGCTGGCTGTGGGGTTGGGCTGGGCCGCGGTGGAGGCCGGCTATCAGGTCCACTACACCACCGCCGCTGACCTGGCAGCCCGCTGTCGCAAGGCCGCCATGGAGGGACGCTGGGCGAATGTGATGCGCTTCTACGCGGGACCTCGCCTGCTCATCATTGACGAAGTTGGCTACCTGCCGCTGGTTGGTGAGGCCGCCGCCGCACTCTTTCAGGTGGTGACTCGCCGCTACCTCAAGGGCAGCATCGCTCTGACCACCAATCTCGGTGTGAGCTCATGGGGCCACGCCTTCGACGACCCGATGGTCGCGGCAGCAATGCTCGACCGACTCCTCCACAAGTCGGTCGTCTTCAACATTAACGGCGAGAGCTATAGGATGCGGGCCCACCGGGCCCGTGCCGAGGCGGCCCGCATGGTGTTGACCCCATGACCCAATCCCCGTCGCGTGCCGATGGCGTCACGATAGCCTGCCCCGTCTGCAGGAGTCCATTCATCCCCTCGGGCCGAAGGGTGTACTGCACGGCCGCCTGCAAGGCCTCCGCCTACCGGAGACGGCAGGGGGCTCGCTCGCCCGAGCCTCTCCCTCTCATCCGCTCCCGCCGCTCCCTCAGCGTCTACGAGTGCGGCTCCTGCGGGGCCAGGCCGGTGGGGGAACAGTACTGCGAGGACTGCGGAACCTTCATGCCCCGGGTGGGGCTGGGAGGACCCTGCCCCCACTGCGACGAGCCCGTCGCCGTCCTCGATTTACGCCCCAAGGAGGTGCTGCCTAAGGCCATGTACTAGACTCGACCCAACCCCTCCGGCTGCTCAGACAGCTGGGGAATTTCGATGATCGAAAGTGGGGAATTTCAGTGATCGCCAGCACTCCTGACGCCCACCCCCGGGAGGCCGCCGACTGGTGGGCCCTCGGCCTGGCCCCGCTCCAGCGTGACTGGGAGCCCCTCCTCGCCCACCAGGGCAAGCACCCCCCACCGGATGCCCCCTGGGACGACCCCGTGCCGGTCCCTGAGTTCGCGGAGTTCGTCAGGGCCCAGGTGGCCGCCCGGGCCCAGCGGGACGCCGAGCCTGGTTCCGCCTGATGGCCCGCAGCCTCCGCTTCCTCCGCCTCCTGCTCTCCGAGCTCGCCCGCCGCTGGCGCGAGGTCCTCGCCGCCATCTGGGGCGTCTGGGCCGCCATCTCCATCATCGCCGGTGGCGGGCCGGTGGCGGACATGCCCTACACCGTCATCTGGCTCATCATTGGCTTCATCGGCTGGATGCTGGTCATGCGCTACGCCCCGCCCGGTCCGCGACCCCGGCGCCAGCTCCCCTCCAGGCCTCCCGTCGGGGATCCCCCGCGGTACCGGATCCTGCTGGGCTGGGATGACCGGGTCTGGGTTTCCACCCCGCCTCAGATGGCGGCCCTGGTCCTGGGTCCGCCCCGCTCCGGCAAGACCCGAGGTGTCGTCATCCCCAACGTCGCCGCCTGGCCTGGCGCGGTGCTGGACACCTCCACCCGTCGCGACGTGCTGGATGCCACCGTGGACTGGCGGGGCCGCCAGGGCATCCCCTGGATCTTCGATCCCCTGGGAGTCGTGGATCCGCTGCCCGCCGGCGCCTACCGGCTGTTCTGGTCCCCCCTGCGCGGCAGCCGGGACTGGGACACCGCCCGTCGCCGAGCGGAGGCCCTCGCGGTCGACGCCGGCCGGGGGGTCGAGAACGCCTCCCACTGGCGCACCAGGGCCACCCAGCTGGTGGCGGTCGCCCTCCACGCCGCCGCCTGCGGGGAGCGGGACATGGCCACCATGTGCTCCTGGGTGCACGCCCAGCGCAAGGAACCGCTCGAGGCGCTCACCGAGTCCCCGGCCGCCAAGGCGGTGCTGGAGGGGCTGCTGCGCACCCCGGATCGCGAGCGGGGCAGCATCTGGTCCGCCGCGGGCGGTGTCCTCTCCCCCTTCGACACAGAGTCCGTCTGCCGGGCCGCCGACTCAGAGCCGGTCCTCCCCTTCGACCCCCAGGAATTCCTGGCCGGAACCCACACCGTCTATGTCGTCTGCCCTTCCGATGCCCCCACCGACGGCGCCCCCTGGTGGTGGGGCTGGTGGAGGAGGTGCGCGACGCCGCCCGCCAGCTGAGCGACCAGGAGGGTGGCGCCCTGAGCAACCCCTGGCTCTTAGCCCTGGACGAGGCCGCCACCATCTGCCCCCTGCCCGGCCTGCCCCGGATGCTGGCCGAGGCCGGCGGCCGCAACATCGTGACCCTGGTCGCTCTGCAAGACCTGCGCCAGGCCGCGGAGCGCTGGGGAGAGGCCGCAGCCCACAGCTTCCTCACCCTGGCCGGGGCCAAGCTCGTCCTCCCCGGCTACGCCGACACCCTGCAGCAGCTGGAGACCCTGGTGGGCCGCCACCTGGTCTCCCTCACCACCACCACCTCCCGCACCAAGCGCCACAACCAGCGCCCCGACGACGAGACCGAGAGCACCTCCTCGGTGAGCATTGGCACCCGTAGTTGGACAATTGAGTCCCGGCCGGTACCGTGGCTTCGTCGGCCGATCGGGCATCTGCGGTTCGCCGGCGCGACCATTCGGGGCGGGACGCCTCCTCACTCTCTTCCGAGCAGGGGTCGAACGCTCCCGGCTTCCGCAGGTTGACCGAATTGAAGCCGGAGCCCTGGCGCAGCACCACAAGATCGGCGAGGCCACGACTCGGATCTGCACTCATCTACTCGGTAACAGGAGGACTTAGTGATGCCAGTCGAGCAGAGACCCCTCGCGGTGGTGACCGGGGCTAGCGCGGGAATAGGCGAGGCGATCTCCCGAAGACTGTCAGAAGAGGGGTTCCGCGTCCTGCTGGGGGCGCGTCGCCTCGACCGCTTGGAAGTGATAGCGGCTGAGATCGGTGGCGAGGCCCGGCAGCTCGATGTCACCTCGGGAGAGAGCATCCGCGACTTCTGTGCGGGAATCGAGGAGGCGGCGGTGCTGGTCAACAATGCGGGGGGTGCCCGTGGGCTTGAGCCCGTCGCGTCAGCGCAGCTGGATGAGTGGCGCTGGATGTGGGAGGTCAATGTGCTCGGTCTGGTGGCCATGACCAAAGCGCTCCTTCCGGCGTTGGAGAGGTCCGGACGTGGCCATGTGGTCAACCTCTCCTCGACCGCTGCAGTCGAGGTCTACGAGGGTGGTGCCGGCTACACCGCCGCCAAACATGGGGTGAATGCGATCACCAAGACCCTGAGGCTGGAGCTGGCCGGGCGTCCCGTGCGCATCACCGAGGTCTGTCCGGGCATGGTGGAGACTGACTTCTCACTCAACCGTTTCGGTGGGGACCGGGAGCGCGCTGAGGCGGTATATCGCGGCCTGGACCCGCTGCAGCCCGAGGACGTGGCCGACGTGGTCGCCTTCGCAGTCACCCGACCGTTTCACGTGAATCTCGATCAGGTGGTCATGCGGCCGCTGATGCAAGCCAGCAGCTTCAAGGTAGTCCGCGAGTCATGATCCAAACAGCCGATCGGCTGGGAGCTGGAGCCAGGCAGCTCAGCCGTCCCGCTCGACTGGAAGGCCGGCATCTCCGGCCCACTCACTCCAGCTGCCCGGGTAGAGGTGCGGCTCCTTGACCCCTGCGGCCTCCAGGGCGAGCAGCAGGGCGCAGGCGGTCACGCCGGATCCGCAGTAGGCGATGACCGGCTGGCCGTCGTAGCCGACCGCTGCCAAACTGCCTCGAATCTCCTCCGGGTTGCCCAGTCGACCGTCCCGATAGAGGTCCATCCAGGGCAGGCTGCGCGCCCCAGGGATGTGTCCGGGACTTGGATCGAGTGGGTTCGGTACGCCCAGATAGCGTTCGCGAGTGCGTGCGTCCAGAACTAGATGGCCCTCCGCCTGGCGGTCCATCACAGCGATGGCGGGCACAGTCCGTCGGAACCCGCTGGTTGTGAAGTTGCCGGTGCTGAGCTCAGTCGGTAGGGTGCTGATCGGCCCGCCTGTCGCTAGGTAGGCGGCCAGGCCGCCGTCCAGCACTGCCACCCGCTCGTGGCCGCTGCTCCGCAGCAGCCACCACGCCCTGGCGGCGGCTCCAGTCACCTCGTCGTAGACCACGACCCGGGAGTCCCCGCCAATCCCGGCCCGGCGCATGGTTTCTGCGAAGACCGTGAGATCCGGCAGGGGGTGTCGGCCAGCTCTGCCAGGTGCCCCAGCGAGATCCAAATCCAGGTCGATGAAGGTAGATCCCGGGATGTGACCGCGCTCATACGCTTCTCGCGCTGCGCCCCCGGCCAACGACCACCTAGCATCCAGGATCCGAAGATCGCCGTCGGACAAATGCTTGACCAGCCACTCCGGCGCTACCGTTGGCACGGGCAGAGCATTCACTCCCGAAGGATGCTACACCCTGACAGCGAGCTGACACCTTGGTGGCTACCCCTTCGAAGGAGACCGTTTTTTGGATAGGGAACTCCTAGACCTTTACCAGATCCCCCGCGCTTTGGCGGTAGCGACCGTGGTGTCATGCCACACCCTGACCAGGGCCGACCACCCGGCGCCGACAGCTACTTTCGTCACTGCGCGAGTCTGGTCGTGACCGATCGGAGTGGTGCCGGGGCCGTCCGTTGCCTGGTTGTGGGTAAACTTCCCGTCCCAGACCTTTCAATCGTGCTGGCAAGGGCTGGGGCGGGAGCCGCCGACCTGGTGGTGGCCCAACCCGGTGAGGAAGGGGCCGTCCCTGGCACCTTCGCTTGCGTCTGGCGGCTGTTCTACGGGCACGAGGTAGAGAATGAGCAGGACCCTCTGACAGGATTTCTTCGAGCGCATCCGGAGGTCCGGTGGATCCACACCATCAGCGCTGGGGTTGATGGATTAGGCGGGAGCCTTTCCCAGCGGCCGGACATCGTCCTCACCAACTCGGTGGGGGTCACGGCCATACCGATCGCGGAGTTCGTCGTGGGCTGCCTGCTCCAGCATTGCAAGCGATACCCGGAGATTCTGGCAGCCCAGAGAGCGGGTCGCTGGGAGTCCCTGGCGTTGCGGGAGCTCGGAGATCTAAGGGTCGTAATAGTCGGCCTCGGAGCCATCGGTGAGGAGGTGGCGGCCCGTTTGGCTCCGTTCGGCTGCCATCTGAGCGCAATAAGACGCCACCCAGAGGACCCCGGGAGAGGGGTGGTGAGGGATGTAAGAGGCCCCGACCAGCTGGCTGGGGCCTGTGACGGGGCGGACGCCCTGGTGCTGGCGGTTCCGCTCACCTCCGATACCCGTGCAATGGTGGGCGCGGAGGTTCTGTCTCGCCTCCAGCCTGGGGCCTGCGTGATAAACATCGCCCGCGGGGCCCTTATAGACGAGCTGGCCCTACTCGAAGGCCTGGCTCTGGGTCGGCCCGGCGCAGCCTACCTCGATGCATTCGAGGAGGAACCTCTGCCGGGCTCGTCCCCGCTCTGGTCGGCCCAAGGCGTCTTCGTGTCACCCCACATCAGCTGGAGCTCGCCCAACTTCACAAGGCGCAGCTGTGAGCTTTTTGGGGACCAACTGCGACGGTTCCGGACCGGTGAACCGCTGATCAACCAGGTGGACATGGCGGCCGGTTACTGAGAGCTGGGGCTGACAGCACCAACTTGATCAGCGCTCACTTGGAGGATGGGCAACGCCATCCCCTTGCGAGGGAGGCTGCCAACTCCCGGCTAGGTTTCCGGCGTGTACTTCTCGGCCGGGTCCACAGGGCTCATGAGACCGCAGTCGTGGCCATCCGGATCGGCGACGATGGCGTAACGCGCACCCCAGAAGGCATCATATGGAGCCTGGCGGCCGAGGTAGCCCGCACCGATAAGGTCCCTGTAGAGCTGATCAACCTCCTCTCTCGATCCGAGCGAAAAGCCGATAACGGTATCCCCCGTGTCTCTTCCCGCCTCCCACTCCTGCCGTCCCCCGTGCCAGATCCGAGCCATCTTCATGTTGTCGAGCTCCAGAAGGGGGCCGTCCCCGTTCTCCAATGAGACATGGCGAGCACCGCTACCCGGCGGCCACTCGCCGCCGTCAGATTGGACCGTCAGCCCAAGAGCCTTGTAGAAAGCCAAGGCGGCGTCGATATCCCGGACTACGAGGTTGAGTTGGTTGAACCGCGGCTTGGAATCGCTCATCCGAGACCTCCGAGTGGCGCTGGTGCCCGATTGCGACTGCTCCAGGGGATACGATGAGGCACCGCGCGAGCGGACGCACTAGCCTCCAAACCTACTCGGTCCGGCGTGTCGGGCGCCTGGTGCACCGGGCCGGCGTGGGCGAAGGCAGCATCTCCTTTGGCGCGCTCTCCGGTGGAGACCTGCGTACGGTGCTCCTGGGACCTCCCGGAGGTGACCGGTCAGGCCGTACTTGGCGCGCCTGATCCCGCAGCCCGCTGGCCGAGGGCCCAATATGGATGGGACGTCGTGCGGGGAGCTGGCGACAGACCCATCAAGGGGGTATCCACTCCGCAGGCCGTCAAATGCCACCTTTGGCATCTGACCCAAAATCACCGCACTCTGACTCAAGGTCGGGGCCCGGATCAGTCGGGGATGTAGTCCCTACGCAGGCCGAGCACCTCCGGAGCGTGCAGCTGCACCATCTTGGCAGCGACCCGAGGCGGGGGGCCCTGGCCGAGCAGCGAAACTGCGACCATCACCAGGAACGCCAGAGGGACGGTGACTATCGCCGGTTGCTCCAGGACCACCGCCAGGCCGGACTGGCTGGCCAGGAACGCTTCGAGCGGGGGGGAGATTGTCGCGACCATTGTGGTCACGATGGCAAGTGTTGATAGGGTCCCCCCGAGAGCTACCCCCATGGAGGCACCTGACGTGCTCAGCCTCGGCCACCAGATCCCCAGTACCAAGAGGGGGAAGAAGGAGCTGGCGGCGATGGCGAATGCCCATCCAACCAGGACGCTGATGTTGAACTGGCCCACCAGTAGTCCGAGGCATCCGGCGATGGCTCCGGCCACCACCGCCGCGATCTGAAAGGCCCTCCGCCGCGCCGCGGGGGTGGCTGTCGGCCGCAACCAACGCCCGTAAACATCGTGCCCCAGTGCACCCGCTAGAGACACCAGCAGACCGCTGAGGGTGGAGGTGAAGGCTGCGAAGGCACCTGCGGACACCACCGCCAGCAGAAGTTGCCCCAACCACCCTCCGAGAAGGCTCGGCAGAATCAGCACCACCGAGTCGGTGAGATTGCCCCCATAGAGCGCCGGGTCCAGCGCTCTCCCCAGCGCGCCGTATATGGGGGGCCAGATATAGAAGGCGCCGAGCAGCACCAGAACCAGCAGGGCGGTGCGGCGTGAGGCGCGGGCATCGGGGTTCGTATAAAAGCGGACCAGGATGTGGGGTAGCCCGATAGTCCCCAGCAGAATGGCCATCATCAGAGAGTAGGTGAACAGGAGAGGGTGCCCGCTTCCGCCTGCCAGCGGTCCGAAGGGGTCCGTCCAGCTGGCATTGGTGCTCGCGGGCGTCGCACTTCCATATGGGGCGGCCGTCCCGGACTGAAGCGTTGCGGTGCCATTCCGGAGCCACACGATGGTGCCCCTGGGAACCCGGCGCCGACCAACGATCCTCAGCAGGCGCTCACCGCCCGCGGTCCGGGTTGGTCCAGGCGAGCCAGCCACCTCGGCGGTCACCGCGCCGGGAGACCTCACCAGCTGACCGGTACTCCAGGAGACCGTAGCCTCTCCGCGCACTCTGATCTCAGTTGCGGCGGGCAGCTGCCAGAGTTCACCCGCGGCGACCCTGAAAGTGGTGGTCTTGTTGAGGAGGGACAGCCCGGACGGCGACCCCGAAAAGGCGCTACCCAAACCTCCGACATGGATCAGCAGCAGAAACGCGGGCAGAGATATGGCGAAGATTTTGACCGCGAACTGAAGGCTCTGCACCAGGGTGATCCCCCGCATGCCACCGCTCGTCACCGAGGCGACCACAACCAGCGAGACGACTAAGACCCCCACCCAGTAAGGGAGGCCGGAGGCCGTCTGGACGGTGAGCCCTGCGGCTTCCACCTGAGGCAGTGCGTAGAAGAACCCGATCACCAGTACGAGGGCTACCGCGAGCCGGCGAAAGCGAGGGCTGTCGAACCGACCCTCAGCGAAGTCCGGGATAGTGTAGGCCCCGAAGCGTCGAAGAGGCCCGGCGATAAACAAAAGGAGTAGGAGGTATCCGGCGGCGTAGCCCACGGGATACCAGAGGACGTCGTAGCCGTATTGCATCACCAGTCCAGCGATACCCAGAAAGGAGGCTGCGCTGAGGTACTCCCCACTGATGGCGGCCGCGTTGATCCGTGGCGGCACCGCCCTGGCAGCCACCATGAAATCGGAGGTGGTGTGGGCGAACCGCCTGGCGAACATTCCAGTACCCAGGCTGACGACAGCCATGGCGAGCAGTCCCAGAACAGCTGCGGCCGACGGGCTCAGGGCCGCACCTCAGCTGAGCAGGTCGGTGAACTCGTCGTCCACCTCTTCAGCCCGCCGAACATAGACCATTCCCAGCCAGATGAGCAGGGGGTACGAGCCCAGCCCCAGCACCAACCACGGCAAAGGGATTCCCCATAGTCGCATTGAGGCCCACTGCGGCCACCGCGCGGAGATGAGGGGCTGGACTGCCAGAAACAAAATGAAGGTTGTGGCAACTGCGAGGCTGAGCCGGAGCTGCCGTCGCATCAGCGCCTGCAGATACACCCCGCCCACCTCCGTCTGCTCTTCGAACTCGAGAAGTCGGGACGGCGCTGAGTCCGGGGGCTCCGATCCGAGGATGTCCGCGGTAGTCTGGTCCAAGCTCTCCCTCAGAGTCCAAGGGCAGTGCGCAGCTGCTGACCGTGGCGGCGGCTTACCGGGACCGTCATGTCGCTAACCCCGTCCAGCCTCAGCAAATACGTGCTGTTGAAGAAGCTCTCAACTGCACTGACATGTCGGAGGTTGACCAGGTAGTGGCGGTGGACCCGCATGAATCCCTGCCGCGCAAGCCGCTCCTCCAGCTCCTGGAGCCGCAGTCGGGCCAGGAACCGTCCCTCAGCCGAGATTAGAGCGACTCGATCGCCGGACACCTCGGCCACTCTGATATCCGCGATGGGCAGAAGCAGGATCCGCCCTCGGTGGGTCACCGCCAAGCGGTCCTCGAGGTGGGATCCATCGGGTCCGGAGCCGACCGGCTCATCGTGAGGTCGGCGTCCGGGCTGTCTGGCCGCCAGCGCCAGGCGCTCCAGGGTGAGGTTCAGCCGATCACCCCTCACCGGTTTGAGCAGGTAGTCAAAGGCGGCCAGCTGGAACGCATCCAGAGCGTGCTCTTGGAAGGCCGTCACGAAGACCACAGGCGGCGGCGCTGCCAGAGACCCCACCAGCCTGGCGAGCTGGAGGCCATCAAGGCCGGGCATCTGAATGTCGAGGAAGACCACGTCTGCACCACTGTCCGACAGCAGGTCCATGGCCCCGCTCGCGTCCTCGGCCTCCAAAACCTCCTTCACCCTGGGCGCCTGCCTCAGGAGATAGCAGAGTTCACTCCGAGCCGGGACCTCGTCATCGACCACCAGCACCCGAAATGGAGGGTCCGCCACCTATGAGGCCTTCACCCCAGGTCGGTACTTGGGGATTCGAACTCTGACCTCGGTCCCTCGGCCGGGCACCGACTCTATCTCCAGCCCGTGGGCGGGCCCGAAGACGTGGCTGAGGCGGCGGTTGATGTTCCCAAGAGCTCCTTGGTGGTCGCCCAGGTCCAGGGGCGTCACGAAGCCCTCCCCATCGTCGCGAACCGAGATCAGGCACTCGTCGTCCTGATCGTCGGCCTCGATCACGATCGTGCCATTGCCGCGCCGCTGCTCGATGCCGTGCTTGACGGCGTTCTCGACCAGGGGCTGGACCAGCAAGGCCGGGACCACGGTGCTTAGCACCTCGGGCTCAATGTGGTAGCGGACAGTGAGCCTGGTCCCAAAGCGGGCCTGCTCCAGCGTCAGGTACTGATTCACATAGACCAGTTCATCCGCCAATGTCGTGAACTCGGACGTGGGACCGGTGAAAGCCCGTCGACTGAAGTCAGCGAACTCGGTGAGCAGCTCACGGGCCCGCTCGGGGTCGGTCCTGACAAAGCTCGCGATGGTGGCCAAGGTGTTGTAGATGAAATGCGGAGATATCTGCGCCCGCAGAGCCCTGAGTTCCGATCTGACCAGGGCCGCCTGCTGCTGGTCAGCGCGCTGGAGTCGGAGCTGGGTCGCGAGCAGCTCGGCCAGGTCGGTGGTGATCCGCAGTTGGGCTGGGCTGGGGTCACCACCGTGGTAGGTGACCAGCGCCGCGACCGGTCGATCATCGAGGATCAGCGGGGCAACGACTGCAACCCGGAGAGGGCAAGGACTGCCCATCTCTCCGGGGTGCAGCCGGACCAACTGGGTACGACCTGAAGCCAACGCGGCCAGCAGCCGGTCGACGTCGTGCTCGATGTGTTTGGAATGTGCCTCGGCGCGGCTACCCGGCGCCGATTGAAAGCCCAGCAGACTCCGGGTGTCGTACACCGAGGCTGCCATGCCTCCCGATTGAGGTACCAATGATCGAAGGACCTTGACAGCGGTCTTAGCTGTCAGTCCCTGGCGGATGCTGGCGACCGCCGAGGTTGCGAATGCGAGGGTTCTAAGCGTCGCCCTCTCCTCAGCTGTGTTGAAGGCGAATGGTCGCCTTCGGACGCGCCGGAAGACGAAGAGGGCAGCTATGGCCGTCAAGCCGACCTCCAAGGCGACCGTAATGGGCCATGGCATGGCGCGAATCATCCCCCACGGGGCCGGAACGCGCAACCCTGGTGCCGTTCGGGCTCTGGGAGCGGACACCGGCAAGCTCACCTCAGCGCTGGTGGCGCGGATAGCG
>DAHVDN010000053.1 GCA_027313505.1 Candidatus Dormiibacterota bacterium | reverse complement strand
CGACTTCTCGGCCTCGTTCTGGAAGACCCTCGCCGCCAGGGAGGTCACGGCCAAGGACCGGGCAGCCATTCTCAAGGCACTGCGCCGGCTCGACGAGAATGAGCAGCATCCGCCGCTGCGGATCAAGAAACGGGCCGACCACCGAACCCGGTCGTGGAGAACCCGAGGCCACAGCCGCCCGCCCCTCCTGGAGCCACCGGTCCAGCTCCCGGCGGACCCGCTCCAAGGTCTCCGCCGCGAGGAGGGTGTCGGCCACTGGCAGGATCGCATGGGGCAGGTGGCCGAAGTGGGCGGACTCCACCCCGCCCTTAAGGTCGATGAGCACCAGCTAGAGGTCGGCGGGCCCGTGTTCGCGGCGGAGGAAGGTCAGCGCGTGGCGTAGGAAGACGCTCTTGCTGATCTCGAAGAGCTTGATTGGAGCGGGAGACGGGTCTCGAACCCGCGACCTTCTGCTTGGGAAGCAGACGCTCTACCAACTGAGCTACTCCCGCCGCTGGCCGGAGTATATCGCGGTACGCTGTGGGCCGGGTTGGCGTGTACAGTCTCGAAGGAGCCCCCTCTATGATCACCGCATTCCTGCTCGTCACTGCCGAAAGAGAGGCCCTCGGTACCTTGGGTCCAAGGTTGGCCGCCTGCCCCGGGGTGACAGAGGTCTACACCACAACCGGCGAGGTCGACTTCATCGCAAAGGCCGCCGTCGCTGATCTGGAGGCCCTGGCCGATCTCGTCCAGGACCACTTGGCGCTGATCGATGGGATCCTCGCCACCAGCACCCATCTCGCCATGCGTCGATACAACCCCGTGGAGCTCTCCGCCGCCTACGACCTCGGGGTTGACTGAGGGCTAGGCAGCGGACTCATATGCCCGCCGCCCCGATCAGGTGGCCAATTCCCGCGGTGACGATCATCGCGGCGGAGCCGCCCACCAGCACTCGCACCGCACCGCGCCTCCAGTTGGCCCCGCCGGCAACAGCGCCAAGGGCGCCGAGCACGCCCAGAGCCACAAACGCCACCGCCCCAAGGGCATAGGGACGCACCGCCACCGGAGTGAGGAGCGCAGCGATTATTGGCAGAGCCGCCCCACCCGAGAAAGCTCCGGCAGACGACAGGGCAGCCTGCGCGGGCCTGGCCTGTCCCTGGTCCGTGATTCCCAGCTCCTCCCTGGCGTGAGTCGCCAGCGCGTCATTGTGCATGAGCTGGGCGGCTACTTCACGGGCGCGGGCTGGCTCAACTCCCCTGGAGACGTAGATCTCCGCCAACTCCGTGAGCTCTCCCTCCGGATCATCTGTAAGCTCCTGTCCCTCACGCCGCAGGTCCGCCTGCTCGGAGTCTCGCTGGGTGGAAACGGAGACATATTCACCGGCCGCCATCGACATCGCTCCCGCGACCAGTCCGGCGATCCCTGCCGCCAGGACCTGGTGAGAGCCAGCGTTAGCGGTCGCGACACCGAGCATCAGGCTGGCGGTGGAAACGATCCCATCGTCAGCGCCGAGCACCGCGGCCCGGAGCCAGCCTGTGCCTCCCGTCATGTGACGCTCGGGCCGTCGGGCGATAGTCATCGGACCGAGGTCAAGTGGGCAGGTCTCGGGTGGCGGCCGGCTTCGATCACCGCTAAGCCGTCGCCGCCAGCTGCACGGTCGCCTTCACCTCATCTTCGAATCGCTGCAAGGTGCCAACCACGGACGTGTGGTCGGCGCCGGAGGCGATGATGCGATAGCTGGGGGTGTCGGCGTCGGGCAGCACCAGGGCGTAGCCGCGGTCAAACAGCACCTTGAGCCCATCGGTCAGGTCGACCCGATCCGCGCGGTGGGCCTCGACCAGCCGACGCATGACCTCACCTTTCACATCCCAAGGACAAGGCACTGCGCGTCCCTCGTGGAATCCGACGGGAAGACGGCGCCGGATCTGAGAGAGGCTGGTGCCCATCTCCACAACGAGCTGGACGGCAGCCAACAAGGTGAACATGGCGTCGTATGCGGCCAGATGATCCGGCCACACAAACCCACCCGTTGCGTCGGCCCCAAGCACCGCCCTGTGCCTGGCTGCGGCTCGGACCACTGATGCTATGTCGGCCCGCGATTGGACGAGCTTGCCGCCCAGGTCCGAGACCACCTGGTCCAGCTGCCAGCAAGCAGAAACCGGAGCCACCACAGTGCCCTGAGGGTGAGCGCTGAGCGCCATCAGCGCCATGATGCAGATGGCCGCCTGGTGGTCGAACACTTCGCCCTCGTCGTCGATGAGGTAGAGGCGCTGGCCTGGAGGATCGAGTCTGGCCCCCACGGCGGCACCGACGGTCTTGGTGATGCTCGCAGCCTGCCGCAGCTCCTCGTCAGTGTCTCGAGGAACCGGAGGACCGAAGGACTCCTCGTCAAACCCCGAGCGCAGGGAGACCGTTTGGACCTGGGCCTCGTGGAGGAGCTGGGGCAGAGCGACCGACGAGCTGCCGAAGCCGAAGTCGACGAGGACCCGAGGATGGGCAGCCCTAACCTTGTCCAGATCCAGCTTGGAAAGCACCTGCCTCACGTAAGCGCCCAAGACCCCCTCGGGATACCCGATCTCCCGGATCTCCCTCGGGACCACCCGACGGAAGTCCTCGCGAAAGAAGGTGTTCTCCAACTTCCGCTCCTGGCGACGGTCAAGAGCCATACCTTGCTCGTCCAGCACCTCTATGTCCGCAGAGCGGCTGTCGAGTGGGGACGCCACGATGTGGACCGACCCGGCGGCGCCTGACTCCCTGGTGAAGTGACTGGTGACGGGGACTGGCAACTCGCTGAGGTCCATGACTCGGGCCCCGGCCGAGAGCATTCCGGAGATCATCGCACGCTTAATCATCCTCGACCCGGGACTGCGATCCCGGCAGATGGCGAGCTCCGCCCCCCGAGGATGAGTGGCGGCCCAGGCTGCTCCGAGTCGGGCGCACCACTCCGGGGTCAGCTGCACGTTTATCAGCCCGGTCAGTCCCGCTGACCCGAAGAGGGCGGACCTCCAGGTTCCAGCCCAGATCACTGACTCATGGACCAAAGACCCCGGCTCGATCTCCTTTCCGGGCCAGATTCGGACCCCTTGCTCCACCACCGATCCGGCGCCGATGGTGCAGTCGTCGCCGATCACGCTGCCGTCGTCAAGGAGAACCTCAGGCTTTATGGTCGCGCCACCGCAGACCACGGTCTGACGCAACCTACTTCGCTCTCCGAGGTAGACCTGGGGCCAGACGACCGAGTTGCTGAGCTTGGCGCCCTGGTCGATGACCGAGAACCGATCCAGGACCACGGGCCCATTGATGAAAACATCTTCACCGACCACGGCATCTCGGCCGATGAAGGCTGGCCCGACAATTTGGGCCGATCCTGCGATCTCTGCACCCTCACTGATCCACTGTGAGTCGCCAACCCGACGGCCAGCAATTTCGCAATGGACCCGGCCCTCCAGCGCGTCCCAATTGGCCTGGAGGTAGCTCTGGATGCTGCCGATGTCGCACCAATATCCCCGCCCCACCGCCGCCCAGAGAGAGTCTCGCCGCCGCAGCATCTCGGGAAATACGTCCTGGGACCAGTCGCAGGGTTGATCGGCAGGAATGTATTCGAGTACACCCGGGTCTATGACATAGATCCCGGTGTTTACCTGGTCGCTGAAGACCTCACCCCACGACGGCTTCTCCAGGAACCTCTCGATGCGACCGTCGGAGGCGGTCACCACCACTCCGTATTCGAGCGGATTGGCGACCCGTGACAGGATGATGGTGGCGTGGGACCGTCGTTCCTGATGGAAGGCGATCGCCTGACTGAGGTCGATATCGGTCAGGGCGTCGCCGCTGATTACCAGGAAGGTCCCATCAAGCAATCCCGCAGCGTTCTTCACACTTCCCGCGGTCCCCAGCGGTCGATCCTCGACCGCGTACTCCAGGTGCATGCCGAGTTCCTGGCCGTCTCCGAAGTAATTTCGAATCGAGGCCCCGAGGTACTGCAGGGTGATCACCACGTCGGTTATGCCGTGGCGGCGCAGCAGGCGAAGGACATGCTCGAGGCATGGCCGCCCAACCACCGGGACCAGCGGTTTGGGACGGCGACTGGTGAGCGGCCTCAGCCGACTCCCCTCTCCGCCCGCCATGACCACCGCCTTCATCGCCGCCCTCCTGGAGTGGCTCCATCACCGACGGCACCGACGCAACCGCTGTCGGTGATCATACGAACAGTCGGCGACGTTCGCGACGCCGGATTATCCACATGAGCCAGATCACGAGGGCCGCCGCCAGCGCCGTGACCAGGGTGGTACCACCCAGCTGTGACGCTTCGCTGCCTGCGGAGTAGCTCGGCGGGGTTGGAAGCGACTGGAGGCGATGAAGAAAGAGGCCCGAGGAGGACACTGCCAGCACCAACCCGGACGGTCGGGGGCCGTAGATCGGGCCGACAGTCGCCAGCGCCAGAATGGTTCCAGTCGTTACAGGCGGGGACGCCCGGTACCAGCTGTAACCGCCATCGGGTGTGAGCAAGGTGCCAAAGCCGGAGGTCGCCAGGTAGGCGGCGTCGGCGCCCACCCCGACGATTCCAGTCAGCTGAGGCACCCCTCCAAGTCCACCATACGGAAGCAGCTGAAAGACCGGGGTGGACCGGCCAGGGGACACGGCGGAGATGAGGCCTTTCCCGTCGCCAGCAAGGATCACGCCGTCACCCAATTCGGCGAGGTGAGCGTGCGCTCCCAACCTCGGTGAGTGAGGAGCCAGCCGGGGTCGGCCCTCTTTGCCGAGCAGGAAGATTCCCCTACTGCTGGCGACGGCGAACCGCTCGCTCGAGGTAACTGGCCCCGCCATCGCCACGGGCAATCCTATGGGATCCGGCGTCAGCGGACGAAGCTTGGTGCCCAGAGCACCTCGATACACCCCACTGCTGGTGACCGCGAGGGCCACGGGATTAACTCCCGCAGCGATGGCGAGCCCGAGGGGGCGGCCGGGCAGACGTTGCAGCAGTCGGATGGCGCCTGCGGCAGAGCTCTGGTAAAGCGCTCCGTCCGACTCCATAATCAAGCCGGAGTCGCCGCTTGCAGCTACATACGCGACGTCTGCTGTGGTGCTCAGCGATCTGAACCGGCCACTCTTCGGGTCCAGCCATCCCGCTACTCCGCTGGAGATGGCCAGGGTCTCGAAGCTGGAATTGGAGGAGACTGCGCTGAGCGCCGGAGTCGGCCCAGGAGCCGTCTGCCACCAAAGCGTAGCCGCGCCGACGTTGCCCGCATCGACTGCGAACACGAAAAGGCCCACCCCGACCACTAGGAGCCCAGCCAGGTGGCGACCGATCTTGTGGTCACCCACCGTAGAGCCCGCTGACTACCACGGCCAAAACAAAGAAGTCAGCCACGATGTGAACCAACATGGCTGGTAGAAGGCTTCGGGTACGCACGGTCATCCAACCCCAAAGCCACCCGAGGGCGATCACGATGGGGATGAAGCTGGCCGCCGGCCCCTCGTACTGAATCGCGATGTGGGCCAGTCCAAAGATGACCCCTTGGAAGGCCACCGCGGCCAGAGTGCTCTGCTGACGCTCCAAGGCTGACATCAGGACGCCGCGAAACTGAATTTCCTGGGCGATCGCGCTGGTCGCATTCGCGACCGCCAAGGGGAACGCCGCAGACCCTCCCAGGGCATAGAGGGGGACCCCCTCGCGTCCCAGCAGGGGCGCTGGCAGGGCGAAGCCGATCACCAAAAACAGCACCATGCCGCCAACTCCGACGGCCAACATGAGCAGGGTGGGCTTGACCCACAGTCGTAGGTTGGGGCTGGGCTTGGGCGACAAGTAGTAGAAGCCCGCGGCCATCACCAACGCAATGACCATCTCCGCTATCCCGGAGAAGGCGTTTCGGGCCAAACCGTTGGGCCCACCGATGAAACCGGGCGCGGGTCCGGCGTATCCGAGGAGCCACAGCCAGCTTGAGAATGGCAATCCGAGCGTCAGGAAGGCGAACGCCAGTGGAGCCACGCTGCGAAGGGAGCGCACGGCAAGCGTCGCTCCCGTTACCACCGCAAAGTACACAGTGAGGCGCCAACTGTCTGGGTCGAAGCCCTGTGGGTCCCCGAAGACTCGAGGCAACAACAGGACCATCGCGGCACCGGCCAAGATCAGCAGGAGCTCAGTCCGCCCCGTGCCTCCACCCACAGCGGCGGCCGATGGCCGATTAAGCCATCTTCGGCTGACCACCTTGACGGCGAGCGCTCAGACCCGGACTGATCTCAGGGCTTTGAGGGCTCCCGGCTCTCATCTGCCGAGGGTGCGGCCCCATTCGGAGTGGGCATCGGTGGGGTCTGATATGCCCCAAGTGGCATGTCCAGATCCTCACCCCGGAGCCTGTCCACCAGGTCATAGACCTTGTCCTGCACCGTCCCGGAAAAAAGGAAGGCCACGCCGGCGCTCGCGAACAGGGCAGCGGCCAGCCACTTCTTCGAGATTCTGCGGCGCGGTGGGGCAGGTGGCTTGATACCCGTCTTGGCCAGAGAGTTCTGGACCTTACGGCGGGTGTCTGGAGGAAGTGACTTGGTCGCCTCGTACGCCGCCTGCACCACCTTCTCGGCGAGGTCGGACGACCGCTCCCGAGCTGCCACGACCGCTTCCGCAGCGCGACGCTGGGCGGTGTCAGCGGCAGGTTGGACCTGATTTGCGATGCGTCCGGCCAACTCCGGCACCTGGTGGCTGGCGGCCGCGAGCATCGGTGCCATCGTCTCACCGGCTGACTTGACACCGGCACCGATCACCTCGACCACGGCACCTGCGGCATCGGAGGCTGTCGATCCCAATCTTTCCATCGGCTTCTGCTTGCGCAGGAATCCCATCTCGGCTCCTCCAACTTAGCGAACCTGATGATGAGTGTATGCGCGGGGCCGCATCCCACGGCCACTGGAACGGGTTTTGCCAGTGTCGGGGGCTACCAGGCGGTGGGCCCGCGCCCAAGGACAGGCGGGAAGTGCTCCAACGGACCGTGTCCGGCACCCAAACCAGGGGCGTATTGAATGGTGGCGGTGACGTATTCCTTGCCGAGGGAAATGGCAGTCTCGGGCCCTTCGCCCCTTGCCAGGTGGGCGGTGATCGCGGCGGAAAAGGTGCAACCGGTCCCATGGGTGTGGCGAGTCTCGATTCGAGTCCCCTCCAGTCGAGAGAGTCCATTGTGGCTGATCACCAGGTCAACCGGGGCTCCTGGAGAGTGGCCGCCCTTCACGACGACGACCGCCGGGCCCATCCCCAATATCGTCTCCCCCGCGGCGATGGCCGAAGCCTCCGAGTCAACCTGAACTCCTGAGAGGGCCGTGGCCTCAGGCCAGTTGGGCGTGACCACAGTGGCTAGCGGAAGCAGGAGCTGGCGCATCAGCTCGACGGCCTCCGGCTCCAGCAGCCGGTCGCCGCTCTTGGCGACCATCACCGGGTCGACGACCAGCGGCCCCCAGGAGAGTTCCCGCAGACGGGCGGCAACCACCTTGATGTGGGCGGAGGTGAACAGCATGCCGGTCTTGACCGCGCTCGGATGGAGGTCCTCGTCCAGGGCAGAGAACTGCGCTTCAACAAAGTCCACCGGTAGGCCGTGCACCGCGGAGACCCGGAGGGTGTTCTGGGCAGTCAGTGCCACGGCGACGCTCACCCCGTACACGCCACAAGCCGCGAAGCTCTTCAGATCCGCCTGGATACCAGCCCCTCCCCCGCTGTCGGAGGTCGCGACCGTACAGGCGATGATGGATCGGCGCTGGACCGGCGCTGCGGTCATGGAAGCACCTGCCTCGCGCCCGGATATTCCCGTACCCGTGGCTCGAGGCGGCGAAGGCTAAGGTAGGCAACCAGGGTCACGGCAACGCCGACAAACCCACTGATGTCGGCCGGCTGGCCGAGGAATAGATGCTGGGCCAGCGGGGAGACGAACCCCCACTCCCCGGGGGGCGGAGGCTCATTGAAAAAGGCGATGGTGGCCGCCGTCCCAACCAAGAAAGCAGCCATCGTCGGCCAGCGCACGCCAAAGGAAAACCAGTAACCTCGACGAGCCACCAGTCGAGCCGGATCGACCGCCTTTGCCCCCAGTCGCCAGTCCATGATCACCACCACTGCCCATGCCGGAAACCAGACATAGGTGATCGTCAGGAAATTGACGTAGTTTCCCTGGAAACCGCTGCCTGCAAAGAGCACCAGGGCGGCGATGAGGCCCCCGACCACACCCACCACGGTTGCCGCCAGCCACCGTCGAAGTCTTATGCCGATCGCCAACGCACACAGGGCCGCGGAATAGACGTTTAGGTAGTTGGAGCTGAGCTCAGCCAGGATGATGAAGGCGGCGAAGCAGTAGGCAAAACCCACTGGAACTGACGCCACGATCAGGTTGGGGAGCAGACGCCCGGGATCTGAGGTCTGGATCGCCGCTCCGAGCAAGCCGCACCCGACCAGGCTGACGACGCTGCCCCCGCCACTTGCCAAGGCGACTCGAGCCGGTCTGGAGTCCACTGGAAGGTAGCGAGAGTAGTCGGCCGCGTAGGTGACCCAGGAGACCACCAGGGCAAAGGTGAGAGTGAAGCCCAGGGCCATGGCTGCGAGATGTGGCCCCACCGCGAGCCGGCTCTCGATGAGAAGGTTCCATCGGGGAAAGGTGAAAAGCGCCAAAGCCCCGCACACGACTAGGAACGCCGGGACCTGGATATGTTGAAAGACGGAGATGGTCCGGTGCCCAAATACGGCCACTGCGAACGACGCCCCCACAATCACCACCAAAAGAATTCCCGCCCACCACAGGGGGGTGCGTTGGAAAAGTGGAAGCGCGCGGGTCGTGGTCACCGCTATGGCGCAGTCGTAGGCAAACCATCCGATGGCGATGGCCATGGTCAGGAAGCCGCCCAGGATGGCTCCGCGCCTACCAAAAACCATCCGCGACTGCACTATCTGCGGGGCGCCCGTCCCGACTCCGGTCAGAGACAGGAGCCCAAGCATCGCGCCGCCGGCCAGGGCACCCAGGATGAGAACCAGTGCCGCATCCCAAAACCCCAACCCCGCTGCGGAAATAAGCAGGGCCCCCGCGAAGAGGGAGAAGAAGTCGGAGAGCGCGCCTGCCCAGATGAAGAACAGCTCCCGCGGGCGACCGTGACGGCCGGTGGGGGGGACCGGCTCTAGGCCTCGAAGCTCGACGCGCAGGAACTCGTCGTCGAGGTCAGGCGCGCTCGCCCGGCCCCCGGGCTCTATCTCTTGACCACTCATACCTGCCTCCCCGCACCAAACGGAACCGGGGCCGACAGGGCGAGGCTTCCCGACGCTGGTACTAACCAGATCCGGTGTTCAGGGTTGGCAACCTGCCTCTCAGCGCCCTGTCGGCGCACCCCTACCTGAGGGATTACTCCCTCCCTAAGTATAGGCGTAGGCGAGTGGCCCGGCCTGCGCTGAAAGCTTCCCAAACTACGAAATTTGCATAACTACGGAAACCTAAGTATCGTCAAACCTCATGGTTGGTGACCCGAAGTACATAGACCCTGAGAGGGCTGAGCTCGCTCCGAATCGAGCTGACCTGACCCGGGAGTTCGCCGCCCTTCAATGGGAGCTAGGACGGCGGGTCAGGGAGACCGTCACTGCCGAGCTCGGCCGAAGTGCCCAGCACCTCTCGGTTGCCGTCACCTCAATGACCCCCCACCAACGGGAGGCGGTGATGATGCTCTCACAAGAGGGGCCACTCTCCATGGGGGAGCTGGCACGTCGACTCACAATCACGCCGAGCAGCGCTACTGAGCTGGTCGATCGACTGGTGGAACGGCAACTGGTCGACCGCATTCCCGATCCCTCCGATCGACGGACCGTGGTGATCCAACTGACACCGTTCGCCCAAGAGCGAACCGAGGAGGTCCGGGGTGCGGTGCAGCTCGGCTTGAGCCGACTGCTCTCAAGGTTGAATGACGACGAGCTTTCAACCATGGTTGGTCTGCTTCGGCTGCTCAGCCCCCCATGGGAGCCGAGCAAGGGTGAGGTGAGTCCCCTAGACCTCGGATCAGACATCGACAACGAGACTCCGTGAAGCACATCTTCACCGGCCTGGGTCGCTTCTCGGTGCGGTTTCGAGTGCCAGTCGTGATCGGCTGGATCGTCATCACCGTCGTCTGCGTCCACCTATTGCCCACCCTGGCCTCGGTGAGCAAGGACAGCAATTCCGCATTTTTGCCCAGCGACGCTCCGAGCATGAAGGCGGCCCAGTTGGCCGGCCCGTTCCAGAATTCTACACTTGCGGCGGCGACCTTGGTCGCCGTGAGCAGCACCGGCCCGCTGACGGCTGCTGACCAAGTTGCGATCACCAGGTTCGAAGGTGAGGTCGCGAAAATTACTCACGTCCGCTTGGTCCGGGACCTGGGCACGTCTCCGAACGGATTAGCCCGTCAGGCGCTCATCGAGGCGGCGGTGCCTGCCTTCGGAGGCGGAGACGGACCTCAGCTGGTGGAGACCATCAGGGCCAGATTCGCGGCTGCCAGCCTGCCGGGACTGACCTATCACCTGACCGGGGACCTTCCCACGGTCATCGACAGCCAACAGTCATCAAAGAAGTCGCAGAACCTGACCCAGGTCTTCTCACTGATATTTATCCTGGCACTCTTGCTGGTCGCCTTCAGGGCGGTCCTTGCGCCCTTTGTCACCTTGCTCCCCGCGGCCCTGGTGCTGGCACTTTCCGGGCCGGTCGTCGCCGAGGCCACCCACATCGGGGTGCAGGTATCGGTGATCACTCAGGTGATTCTCATAGTGCTGGTGCTGGGCGCGGGGACCGACTACGGGCTATTTCTTGTCTTCCGAGTCCGCGAAGAATTGCGACGGGGCCTTCTGCCCCATGCAGCGGTGGTGACAGCGGTCAGCACGGTAGGTGAGTCAATCACCTTTTCGGCCCTCACCGTCATCGCCGCGTTGCTCAGCCTGATCCTGGCCCAGTTCGGCCTTTACCAGAGCCTGGGCCCGGCGCTGGCGATCGGGATTGCCCTAATGCTCGTGGCGGGGCTCACCCTACTACCGGCTCTGCTGGCCATATTCGGCAGGGCGGTCTTCTGGCCGACCAAAACTCTGCGCGAGGAACACCCGCGGAGCGGGCTCTACGGGTGGCTGGCGAAAGGGGTTGTTCGCCGACCGGCCTGGATCCTGATCGCCGGACTCGTGGTGTTCGGCGGGCTGGCAATCGGCAACTTCACCAGCACCACTGCTGGTTTCGGGAACACCAGTCCTCCCAGCGGCACCGACTCAGCGGCGGGCGCCATTGTTCTAGCCAATGACTTCCCCGCGTCCAACGTCAATGGCTCGGCGGTCCTGTTTCGGCTGGCCTACTCGGCATGGACCGACCCTGGGGCCCTCGCGGTCGCCCAAACCAAGTTGGTCCAGACCGGCCAGTTCAGCTCTGTGATTGGACCCCTCTCCGCCTCGAGGCTCACCGGCGCCCAGATCACCTCGCTGCACGCGTCGCTCGGGGCTCCCGGCCTCCTCCCGGAGGTTGAGCCGAGCAACCTTGGGGTTCCAGCGGCTGCCTACAACTCGTATAGAGCGTTAGCACAGTTCATAAGCCCCGATGGTCTCACCGTGCAGCTCTCCACCCTGCTGCTGCACAACAACGACAACTCCTCCAAGGCGCTGGCCGCGGTCCCGGGGGTGCGTGCCGCGGTTGCCCGGGTTGGCAAGACCATCGGCGCCACCGAGAGCGGAATCTTCGGGGTGATCCCGTTCGCCTATGACGTGCAGAACCTCTCCAACTCGGACCTCCTGCACATCATTCCGGTGGTCGCGGTGCTGATCGCCATTCTGCTGGCGATCGTCATGCGGAGCCTGGTCGCGCCGCTGTATCTGGTGGTCAGCGTCGTGCTGTCGTACCTGGCGGCGCTGGGATTGGTCGCCGTTGTCTTCGTTCACCTCTTGGGGCAGGACGGAATCAACTTCATCCTGCCGTTTCTGATGTTCGTCTTCCTTATGGCCCTCGGCTCCGACTACAACATCCTGGTAATGACCCGCATCCGCGAGGAAGTGCACTCGATGTCGCTACGACAGGCGGTCCGCCGCGCCGTGGGCATGACCGGCACTACTGTGAGTACTGCGGGGCTGGTGCTGGGGGGCACCTTCGCGGTCCTGGCGATCGCCGGGGGTGGGTCGGGCGGAGGCCAGATTCAACAGATCGGCTTTGGGATCGCCTTCGGGGTCTTCATGGACACCTTCATAATCCGGACGCTGGTTGTCCCCTCAATCGTGGTACTGCTGGGCCGGTGGAACTGGTGGCCGTCGCAGCTGTCACGGCCCGATTCCGGCCCCACCCACGAAGTGCCAGAGGCGGGTTAGCCGGCTCGGGGTCTCCTCCTAGTGCGGGCGGAGGGTGCCGTGGCGGAGTCCTGGGCTGGTATTCGGGCCAGCGCTGAATCTTCGAGCCGTCAGCCTCAGGAGCAAACCGACATTGGGTCAGTCAGCTAGAGCTTCCCCAGTGCCGGATTCGGGAGCTTGGGGCTCTTCGACCGCGGGCCTGGAAGCACGGTCCTTTCCGGCCCGGTCACTGCCGGCAAAGAACACCAGAATGGCCACCAGACCCAGCAGCGGTATCTGGGCCAGATACTCGTCGAGACTTCGCCAGCTGAGCCAAAAGGCCGCCAGCACCAAGACTGCCGCCGATATCCGCCAGCGAGGAAGCGCTGCACCCCAGACCCAGATGAAAGCGATAGCCACGGCGGTCGCCAGCAACCACACAATCCGGGCCGGTCCGGACCACAGGCCAGCGAGCACCAGCACCGAGGGACCGGAACCGAGTGCGAAGGTGTGGGCGGTGAGTGAGTCGTAGACCGCCCGGACCGAGTCGGGATAGCGGATGATCCATGGAACCACCGCTATTGCAAGGGTGAGAAGAATTCCGGCGGCACGTCTCCACCATCCACCAAAGTCGGCGACAAGGAGCACGTAGCCGGGCAGGAAGAACCAGGCGAGCTCGTTGCCTCCAATGGCCAGCCCCAGGAACGCAGCCGAAAGCCAGGGACGTCTGATCCAGAGCACGCTGAGGGCCAGGAAAACGTAGGAGAAAGCCTCCGCATTTCCGTTGGCCGCGAAATTCACCGCTGAGCCATTGAGGAAGTAGGTGAGTAAGACCAGCCCACCTGCGGCGGGCCCCAGCGGGCCGGCCATCGCGACTACGACCAGAAGCAGAAGCGCGATGGGCACCAGGGTCCACAACGCTCGAGCAGCATTCGAGGCCGCCGCCACCGGGACCATGACCGCCGGATCCAGCGGCGGCTTGCCCAGAGGAGAAAAGAGCCGCTGCCCACCGTGGTTGGCGGTCCCTGCCGCAGCGAGAATCTGCGCCGGAGTGGGGTAGGTTTGCACCGAGGCCAGCGGCCCCACCCTGTAGGGTGTCGCCAGCAGTGGCGACAGGCCGAGGCTGGTGAGGCAGGGGATCTCCGCAACTCGATAGGGATCGTGACCGCTTCCGATCGCCCGTGCGCCACAGACCGCCATGGCGTTCGCGTCGTCCAGCAGGAGCCGATTGCGAGCGATTGGTCGCGCGATCCCGGCGCCGACCACCAGCAGCACCAGCACTGCGAACAAAGGGCTGAGCCAGAGCAGCCGGTGGAGCCGAAGGCGCCGGATGAGCGCTGGTAGCGGCCGCCGACACGCGAGCGCCAGCAGCACGCAAAAGGCCGCGAAGGCCAGGTACTGGATGACCAGGTTGATCACCAGGGCGGTCCGTCCAGGAACCCGATCGGACAGCCAGAGCCAGTTGGAGAACTTGAAGGCTCCGAAGCAGATGAGAAGAAGCCCGAGGCGGTCCGCCAGCTCGCTGGTGGGTCGCCACTCGGGTGACAGGCGGGCGCGAAGGCTAGACCAAGTCATGCAGCCTCTCATTCTCCCTGCTTGGGCCCTGGAGGCCAATCCACAAGAAAGGGTCGGCCCGGTGGAGGTAGCCCGCTCCCCAGTCACGCCGCCGGAGCTCCTCCCTTACCAGTCGAGGGCTACCCACTCCGATCTCTTCGATAATGGGAGGGTGAGCGACGACCCCTTGGAGTACAGCGACTCCTGGCGAGTGCGCCAGTACGAGGTCGATGCCTACGGCCACGTGAACAACGCTGTCTATCTGAACTACGCCGAGGAGATGGCAGCCCGCCACGCGGAGTCGAGCGGCTTCGGGGCAGCCTGGGCTGGGGCCCATGGGGGTAGCTGGGTGATCAGGCGCAACGAGGTGGACTACCATGCCCCGGCTCGGTTTGGCGACGAATTGGCCCTGACTGTGAAGGTGGAAGCGGTCAAGGGGACCAGGGGCCAACGCCGGACCACGATCAGGAGGGTAAGCGACGGCCGGCTGCTGGCCGAGGTGTTCACGGAGTGGGTTTGGGTGCGCAGCTCGGACGGTAGACCGGCCCCGGTCCCAGAAGAGCTGGTGCAGCTGTCCGCGGCCGCTACCAGGGTCACCCTGAAGGGGAGGAGCCTGCACCGATCCCGATAGGGCCTGCGAGTGGCCCCACCGGCACAGCGCTATACTTCGGCCCCATGTAGAGTGAGCTCCCGATCAATGCCTGTCCCGCAGCGCAACGCTTTCGCGCATTGGGAAGGCAGCTGTCCCTGACAAGCGGCGCGCGCCGCTCAGCTCGACGCTCGGGAGCGGTCATGACACTCTCCATCTCGGAGGTGAAGACGCGGGCAGACCTGCGCTTCATCATCCTCGGTGCCCTGCTCACATCCACCACCGGCGCCATCGCCCAGATTGCGCTCGTCCTACGGCTCACCTATGCCACCGGGTCGGGGGTGACGGTGGCTGTGCTCTGGTTGGCGTCGACGCTGCCAGCAGTCTTTCTCTCCCCTCTCATAGGACGCCACCTCGACCGCAGAGAGACCGTGTCGGTCCTGCGCGGACTCGCCCTGCTGCAGGCGAGCTTCGATCTCGGGCTTGCCCTCCTGCCGGGAGTGGCACCGGTCCTGCTGATCAGCGTGGGGTTGGGCTTGGCCGCCGGCACGACAGCTTCGGGGCTCTACGCCTTGCTGGGCGCACTCCCGCGCTGGCAGCAGAGCCGACCCACCTCCAATCCCCTCACCCTTGTGCAGGCTTCAGAGTGGACCGGCGCAACCCTTGGGCCGCTGGTCGGTGCCGGCCTGGTCAGCGTGGCGGGAACCCGGATCCCTCTTGGTGCCGACTCGGCTGGGCTGCTCGGAGCCTACTTCCTGCTGGGACGGGTGGCAACCCGGCGGTTGCCCAACGCCGTCGGGGCGGAGATGGGCCATCCCCTCTGGGCGGGGGTGCGGTTGCTGACCCACGATGCTGATCTCCGGCGCCTGCTGGGGCCAGTGGCGCTGGTCATCGCGGCGGTGAACCTTGGTGTGGTCGCCGAGGTCTTTCTGGCCACCCGGGCCCTGCATGCCGGCTCTCTGGGCTACGGGGCCATGGTCGGGTCTTGGGGTGGTGGCCTGGTGCTGGGGACCCTGCTGACCCCGCGGCTGATGCGCTGGAACCGGCTGACAGTCGCCGGGGCGGGGAGTATCGCGGCCGCCACCGGCCTGGCCGCTGCTGGCGCCAGCCCCGGTCTTGCGCTGGCCATTGCCGCGTACCTGGTGGGGGGCGTGGGCAACGGGCTGGAGGCCAACTCCGCAAGACTCCTGATTCAGGAACGGGCACGGCCCGCGATCCAGGGACGTGCCTTCGCGACCTACTTCGCCTTTGGCCGGACCGCAGCCGCCGTTGGGACGGTGACGGCTGGACTCACCCTGAGCCCCCTTGGAAGTCGAGAATCCATGACCTTGGCCGCGATCCTGGCAGCCACCGGAGGAGTGGCGCTGTTGGTCATCGGCCGTAGCCCCACCGGCGCTCCCTCAAGGGGCGACCCGGTACCCAGTTAGACCTGACCGATCCTCCCTACCAGGCGTAAGCCTCGGGCGCGGCACCGCCCGGTCCAGGAAAGATCCCGTCGAGTTTCGTCAGCGAGTCCGGATCCAGGCGGATTGTGAGGGCCCGCAGCGCACCGCTGAACTGATCCATCGTCCGGGGACCGATGATCGGCGCCGTGACTCCGTCCTGATGCAGCAGCCAGGCTAGCGCGACGTCTGCGGGCTGCTCGCCAAGTTCTCCGCAGAAGTTCTCATAAGCTTCCAACTGGGAGCGATGCTTCTCGATGCGCTCCTGATTGTGCTTGTCCGCCCGGCGGCCCTCCTGCTGCTTGCGGAGCGCTCCACCGAGGATCCCAGAAGCCAGCGGGCTCCACGGTATGACGCCAAGGCCATAGTCCCGGCAGGCGGGCAGCACCTCAAGTTCAATCTCGCGGGCGAGCAGGTTGTACAACGACTGCTCACTTACCAGGCCCATGAAGTGGCGGCTCTTGGCGTGCTCCTGGGCCTTGGCGATGTGCCAGCCGGCGAAATTCGACGAACCTGCGTAGATGACCTTGCCCTGAAGGCGAAGGACCTCAAACGCCTCCCAGATCTCCTCCCACGGCGTGCCCCTGTCAATGTGGTGCATCTGGTAGAGGTCGAGATGGTCGGTCTGAAGTCGCCTCAGGGATGCCTCGCAGGCCAGCCGAATGTTTCGGGCGGAAAGGAAGGTGTCATTCGGCCAATCACTGGTGGAGCCGTACAGTTTGGTCGCGATTACGACCTTCTCGCGGCGACCACCGCCCTTGGCAAACCAATTCCCCACGATCTCCTCGGTCAGACCCAGGCGCACGGATCGGCCGTAGACATTCGCCGTGTCGAAGAAATTGATCCCCAGCTCCAGAGCTTGGTCCATGATTTTGTGAGCCTCCTCTTCGGAGGTGAGGGGACCGAAGTTCATGGTTCCAAGGCACAGGGGGCTGACGCGGAGTCCAGACCGACCTAGATGAACGTAATCCACAGGCGAGGACGCCTCCATTTGATTCGATGATGATTGGCACGCTGCGACGGGGGCTGCCGAACTCCGCAGCCCGTGCGAGCGGGCACCCCCATTATCGTCTGGCGCTCTACTGGGAGCTCCCCGGGAGATCAGGAGAACCGTTCCTCAAGGCGTGACAAAGGTGCCGAGGGGGTGAGGAGTCCTGGCGGAGCCAGGACGCTCCGGGGCGGTCC